>JAPOTJ010000001.1:0-44515 GCA_026709225.1 Gammaproteobacteria bacterium
CGCTCAGCTACAGTCAGCCTGGGCCTTATATGATCGAAGTGCCTTGTTAGGGCGTGTTCACACTACGCCCGCCGACGCTGTTGCCCCCTGAGCAAGAGCCGAAAAAGGTGAATCACATGCTCAAACGCGCTCGCTCCGGCTCTTGCTCAGGCGACAACAGCGTCGGCGGGCGTAGTGTGAACACGCCCTAGTGTGCTGTTGAAAACAATAGCGACAAATGGTATGAATGTTCCACTTTCCAACTTGCGCTAGCACTATGCCTCTTGTCACAGTGAAATCGAAGTTTCAAGTCACCATTCCATCCGTGCTTCGCAAAGGAATTCGACTTCGCGAAGGCGACATGATGACTGCGTCTGTCGTAGACGAGGGGATTCTGTTGAAACCAGTGGACGTGATTGACCGATCAATAGACGCCGCCGACAACCTCGGTGCCATCTTTGCCAAAAGTGAAATCTCGAAAGAAGATCGCAATCTCTCCGAGGAAGAGATCATGGAAGACGCCATTGCTGAGGTCAAGGCTTCTAGGCAACAACGCCGCGCGCGCGCGAAGTGAGGGTTGTCGTCGATTGCAATGTCTTGGTTTCTGCTGCCCGTACCGACGGCGTTTGTCGCAGAGTTTTGGATCTGGTTGACCAGAGGCACCAAATCGTACTTTCAGAATCTGTCGTTGCAGAGTATGAGCGAGTTGCTCGGCGCCGCAAGCATGTCCAGTATAGGCCGATATTCTTGGCGGCAATTGACAGATTAAAACGCAATGGCGTGCATGTAGAACCAGCGAATGCTTCATTCGGACTCTGCGATCCAGACGATGAGGTCTACCTTGCCACCGCGTTGTCCGGTAGCGCAGCTCTCATCACTGGAAATCATCGAGATTTCACGGAGCCCTACTATGGAGAAATCCAAATCCTGTCACCCCGCATGTTCATTGAACGCTATGCCGATTGAACGGTCCCATCGCTTCAAACACCTTGCGTAAACTCTTCTCGCGCTTCTTTGAAATGCCTCCGAGACATTCGATGGCATCGCGACATCGCATCAGTGTCACGTCACGCCCGATGACCGCCATAGAATCAAAGAGCGGCAAGCTCACCGGGCGGCCGGAGATGGCGAGGAACAGCGGCCACAGGAAGTCACGAAACTTCATCTCCAGCGCATCGCACATGGTCTTGCAGCAGGCATGGATTTCGTCGCGTTGCCAGCGCTCAAGCCCTTCGAACGACCAACTGACAAAGGCTAGGATTTCAAGTTGCCGATCAGTCTCTAGGCGCGGATTGTCAAAATCTTCGGGATTGAGCGTCGCGCGACTGCCGACAAGATAGTCCACTTGCCGAGCGATATCCTCAAAGGCTTCCGTGCGCTCCTGCACAAGCGCGGCAATACGCGCCAGGGCATCGGACTCCGAGAGCCAGGCGGCATATCGTGCGACAAACGCCTCGCTATCGAGGGCGCGCACATAACGCCCATTGAAGTTTCTGAGCTTCACCGGATCGAATACTGGTGCGCTCGTCTTTATGCGCGCCAAGTCGAATGCACTGCGCATCTCGTCAAGGGAAAAAATGTCGCGTTCATCGGGCATCGACCAGCCAAGCGTGCCAAGGTAGTTGAGCAAGGCTTCGGGCAGGATGCCGATACGCCGGTAGTAGTCGATGCTCGTCGGGTTGCGTCGCTTGGAGAGCTTGCTGCCGTCGGGGTTTCGAATCAGCGGCAGATGGACAAGCCTCGGCATCTGCCAGTCAAATGCATTCACCAGCAACTGCTGTTTTGGCACCGAGCTCAGCCATTCTTCGCCACGAATCAAATGCGAGATGCCCATCAAATGGTCGTCGATGCACGCAGCCATGTGGTACGTCGGGAAGCCGTCCGACTTCATGAGCACCTGCATGTCCACTTGCATCCACGGCACTTGAATTTCGCCGCGCAATTGGTCCTCAAAACTGCATATTCCTTCTTCTGGCACCTTCAGGCGCACAACACTCTTCTCTCCTGCTGCCAGCCGGGCATCAATTTCATCCTGAGAGAGATCAAGACACCGGCCATCGTAGCGCGGTGTTTCCCTCGCTGAGATTTGCGCTCGACGAACTTCTGCGAGGCGCTCCGGCGTGCAGAAGCAGCGGAAGGCAGCACCTGTGTTGATCAGGTCGTCAGCGTGGCGATGGTAGATGTCAAGTCGCTCGCTTTGCCGATAGGCGCCGTGCGGCCCGCCGACATCCGGCCCCTCGTCCCAGCTGATGCCGAGCCAGCGAAGTGCCTCTAGGATCGCGACCTCAGAGGCTCTGCTGCTTCGCGCTTGGTCAGTATCTTCAATGCGAACCACAAACGCGCCGCCGCGCGCATCGGCGAACACGCGGTTAATCAGGCCGACATAGGCCGTACCGAGATGCGGCGCGCCGGTTGGCGAAGGCGCGATTCTCGTTCGCACGCTCATCGCAGGCACGCCGCGTGATGCTCGAGGTGATCGCCGATGAAACTCGAGATAAAGAAATAGCTGTGGTCATAGCCCGGCTGCATACGAAGCTCAAGCGCCTGCCCAGCCTCGCGCGCGGCTGCTTCGAGTCGCTGCGGCATCAACTGATCGTCTAAGAATTGATCGCTTGCACCTTGATCGACAAGGATTTTTCCGCATTTCGTGCGCGAGGTGCCCGAACGCAGGATCTTGCATGCATCATACGAAGACCAGGCGCTGCGCTCTTCACCGAGATAGGCAGTGAATGCCTTTTTGCCCCAAGGACACTCACTTGGCGTAACGATCGGCGCGAAGGCCGAGATGCTCTTGTAGAGCGACGGATTGCGCAAACCGAGCACCAGCGCGCCGTGTCCGCCCATCGAATGCCCGGAAATGGCTTGGCGCGCAGCATCGATTGGAAATGAACCAGCGACCAGCGCTCGAAGCTCTTGGGTGATATAGCTGTACATCGAAAAATGCGGCGCCCAAGGCGGCTCGGTCGCGTCCACATAGAATCCTGCGCCCTGCCCTAGGTCATAGGCCGCATCGTCGGCCACATGCGTCCCGCGCGGGCTCGTATCTGGCGCAATGATGGCAAGGCCAAGGCGTGCGGCCTCGCCATAGGCACCCGACTTGACGGCGAAGTTCTCTTCAGTGCAGGTAAGCCCTGAGAGCCACCACAGGAGCGGCGCACGGGTCTGCGTTGCCTGCTCGGGCAGAAAAATACTGAAGCCCATTCGGCAGCCGAGCGCATCCGATTGATGTTGGCAGAACTGCAACGTGCCACCGAAGCATTTGTGGGCATTGACGAGTTCCATTTGAATCGATCCGGCTGAAGGTTGACAATTATATGTAACCCTACCGGGAGTTCACATGTTCCGCGCCGTGATTTGGGATTTCGGCGGCGTCCTCACGACCAGCCCGTTCGAAGAATTCAATCGATATGAAGCCGCGAACGGCATTCCGAAGGACTTTATTCGCCGCGTCAATGCCACCAACCCAGATTCAAACGCCTGGGCTCAGCTCGAATCGAACGAGATCAGCAGCGAAACGTTCGACAGGGCTTTTCTCAGCGAAACGAGCGCCCTTGGGCACCCGATCCCCGGCGCTGCTGTCCTACCACTGCTATCTGGCGCGCTGCGGCCACGCATGGTCGAAGCGCTTAAAGTCTGCCGCGAGACGCACAATCTCAAGGTCGCTTGCATCACCAACAATGTTCGTACAGTTCAAGGCGACGGCATGGCGGCGGGTCGTGAACGCGCGCGTGAAGTCGAGGCAGTGATGGCGCTCTTTGATCTGGTCGTCGAGTCAAGTGTTGAAGGCATCCGCAAACCGAATCCCGAAATCTATCGACGAGCCTGCGAACGGCTTGGTATTGCGCCCCGTGACGCCATCTATCTCGACGATCTCGGCATCAACTGCAAGCCTGCGCGCGCACTCGGGATGCACACCATCAAGGTGGTCGAGGAAGGTCAGGCGCTCGCAGACCTTGCAGCTGCGCTCGGTGCGCCAAGCCTTAGGGAAGGTCTGATTAAGTCTGCAAAGCTCAGAGGCCATCAGGCGTGTGCTGGCAAGGAGTGACGAAGAAGCGTGGCAGGCCCCACGTGATGAGGAATGACGCAGCCAGCGCACGCCTGAGGGCCTCCCGAAGGGCGCTTCACGTGGTTGTGGAGGGGATTTCGTTGATTTTTTCGGTCACGATAGTGTAAGCGAGTCGATTTCGATGTGCCAGTAAG
Organism: Gammaproteobacteria bacterium; assembly: GCA_026709225.1. Classification (GTDB taxonomy): domain Bacteria; phylum Pseudomonadota; class Gammaproteobacteria; order Pseudomonadales; family Azotimanducaceae; genus Azotimanducus; species Azotimanducus chitobiosivorans. The sequence goes on from JAPOTJ010000001.1 coordinate 4,180, forward strand.
TGAAGCGCTGAGCGAAGTAGACTTGATCAGACCTTCCCTAGCAAGGACCAAGCTGAATAAAGCCCCGCGGCGACTATCCGGCGCTGAGTTTCGGCAAGAAACAGACCTCGCTATCTTCCCGCAAGTCGTCGAACATCGGATCCGGCACGATTTCGCCATCGATCACGGTGGTCGCCTTCTTTGACACCAATGCCTCGAAGCCCGGTGCCTCGCGCTCGAAGCTTGCAATCAGCTCCGCATAGCTTCCGGCATTGACCTCGATGTCGCGGCCCTTGCCCGTGTGCGCCTGCAGGAAGTCTGGCAGTACGACACGTACCATCGTCGGCTAGTAGGAAATCCGAGCGCTTTTCAATCCGCGTCAAGCGCCGCGAGCACATTTGGCGGCGACATAGGCAGATCTCGAATACGCACATCGGTAGCGTTCGCCACAGCATTTGCGGTGGCCGCGAGCGGCGCCACGATTGGCGTTTCGCCAACGCCGCGCACGCCATAGGGGTGGGCATCGTTTGGCACTTCAATGATGACGGTGTCGATCATCGGCATATCGGACGCGACAGGCACGCGGTAATCAAGAAAACCTGCGTTCTGCTGCACGCCGTCGGCATCGTAGACGTATTCTTCGTTCAGCGCCCATCCAATGCCCTGAACTGCGCCACCCTGCAATTGGCCTTCGACATAGCTCGGGTGAATGGCGCGTCCGGCATCTTGAATTGCTGTGAATCTGAGGACATCGACTTTGCCAGTGCGCCGGTCAACTTCGACATCGCACACATTCACCGAGAACCCCGGCCCAGCGCCGCGCGCGTTGAGCGAAGCCTTGCCAAGCAGCGGCCCTGACGGCGCGGTCTTGGCGGCGATTTCAGCAAAGCTCATTGGCTTCTGATCGACATTCATGCCGGGTTTCGGCACCGCGTGGCCGTCACTCCATTCGACCATCTCGGCATCCACTTGCCAAAGCTTCGCGACCCGCGCCTTGGCTTGGCCGATGACATCGCGCGCCGCTTCGACGACCGCCATGCCCGTTGCGAAGGTCGTGCGACTGCCACCTGTGACCATGGTGTAGCCTGCATTCTCAGTGTCCGCAATCTGCACACGGATATTCTCGTAAGGAATGCCAAGCTCCTCAGCGGCCATGATGGCCATGGATGCGCGCGACCCGCCAATATCCGGGTTGCCTTCGATCACTGTGACCGTCCCGTCTTCATTGACATGCACTTCCGCTGAAGACTGAAAGCCAATATTGAACCAGAAGCCGACGGCAAGGCCTCTGCCCTGCCCTTCGTTTAGCGCGAGTCGGTAGTTGGGGTGCGCCTTCGCAGCTTCAAGGCACGCCTTCAAGCCGATAGCGTCCCAAGTTGGTCCGTAGGGCGCGGAATCGCCTTCGTTGGCAGCATTCTTGAGTCGAAGATCAATTGGGTCGATGTCGAGTGCCTTGGCAAGTTCATCGATCATGGACTCCGATGCAAACATCGCCTGTGGTGCGCCAGGCGCCCGATAGGCAGCGACCTTTGGCTTGTTGACGAGCACATCAAACCCTTCCATCGCGAGATTGGGCACGTTGTAGGCAGCAAACACGCTCATGCAGCCCATCGGCACGGGCCCGCCAGGATAGGCGCCCGCCTCATAGTGCATGCGTGCCGACATCGCCGTGATGGTGCCATCGCGCATGGCGCCGATTTTGATCGTCGAACGCGCCGCCGAGGCCGGGCCGGTCGCGCGAAAGACCTCTTCGCGCGACATGATCATCTTGACCGGGCGACCGGCTTTCTGTGACAGCATGATCGCGACCGGTTCCAGATAGACAGTGGTCTTGCCACCGAATCCGCCGCCGATCTCGCTCGGGATCACGCGAATGCTGCCGATGCTCATGCCACACACGGCGGCGCTGTAGCTGCGCACCTCAAATGGCCCTTGCGTACAGCACCAGATGGTTGCTTGCCCGCCTTCGTTGACGGTGGCGAGGCATGCGTGCGGTTCGATATAGCCTTGATGCACGGTCGGCGTATAGTAGGTTTCTTCGAGCACGATATCGGCTCCCTCAAAGCCCTTTGCGACATCGCCGCGCCCCATGACCATGCGCGAAGCGATATTGCTCGGCTTGGTTGCGGGTTCGGCAAGCCCTTGGGTCATGAGTTCTTCGTTGATCAGCGGCGCGTCCTCGGCCATGGCCGCATCAAGATCCATGACTGGCGCCAAGACTTCGTAGTCCACCTTGATCGCCGCAAGCGCCGCACGCGCCTTAGCGAGCGAATTGGCCGCCACTGCCGCCACCGCATGTCCGTGATACAGCGCTTTGCCGCGCGCCATGCAGTTGTCGGACAGGTCTTTGATGCTGCCGCCGCCTTCGCCGCCCATCTCGCCGGTATCTTCAACCTCCGGAAAATCCGCGCCGCTGACCGCCGCGAACACGCCTTCAATCTCTAGTGCGCCTGAAAGATCAACCGACTTGATGCGCGCATGTGCATGAGGACTGCGCAAGACAAGGCCGTGCAGCATGCCCGGCAAGGTGAAGTCGGCGCCGAATGCGGCGCGGCCAGTCACCTTGTCAACCCCGTCTGGGCGCACAGGGCGAGTGCCAACATACTTGAATTCGGCTGCATCAGTCATGGTGTTTTCGTCCTTCTAAAATTGCGATGAAAAAATGTGTGATTTACGAGCGAAGTTCTGCGGCGGCATCCTGCACTGCGCGCACGACCTTGTCGTAGCCGGTGCAGCGGCACAGGTTTCCTGCGAGCCAGTAGCGGATGCTCTCCTCAGAAGGGTCTGGGTCCTCATCAAGCAGCGCCTTGCTTGCGACAATGAATCCAGGCGTGCAGACGCCACATTGCAGCGCTGCATGGTCGAGAAACTTCTGCTGCAGCGGATGCAAATCGCTCCCTGAGGCGATGCCTTCGATTGTCGTCACTTCATGGCCTTCAGCTTCCGCCGCAAACATAAGGCACGAACAGACGAGCGTGCCATCGACGAGTACCGAGCAGGCACCGCAATCGCCGGTTGAGCAGCCTTCCTTGGTGCCGGTGAGCTGCAGCGTGTCGCGCAACACTTCGAGCAGGCTTTGCTCGGGCGAACACAGAAACTCTGCGTCCTGCCCATTGATGCGGGTGGAGACGTGGGTTTTAGCCATGGGATTTCTTCCTTATTCCTTCGTCGTGGTGGGAGTGTGCTTTTTGTTTTATCCGGCCGCACGCTTCGCCGCGGCTGCGATGGCGCGTTCGCACAGCACCGCAACCACTTTCCTGCGATAGTCCGCTGTGCCGCGCTTATCGCTGATCGGGCGTGAAGCTGCGGTACATGCACGGCCCGCGGCAGCGACGCTCGCTTCTTCGAGACGGCTGCCGATCAGCGCGTCGGCCGCAGCCGGCACAACCAGCGCGGTCGGCGCGACAGCACCAATAGCGACGCGAGCAGCGGTGCATACGCCCGCTTCATCGAGCGTGATGCTGACGCCTGCGCCAGCCACGGCTATATCCATTTCGGTGCGTGGAATGAAGCGCAAGTAGGCATCGGCGGTGCGGGCGCCCGGATGCGGCATGCGCACGCCAACCACAAACTCGCCAGCTTCGAGCGCGTTGCTCTGCACACCGACAACGAACTCCTCCACCGGCAGCGAACGCGCACCGTTCGAGCCTCGAATGTCGCAGCTTGCTTGATTGGCAATCAGCGCCGGTATCGTGTCGCCTGCCGGCGATGCGTTGCAAAGGTTGCCAACGAGCGTGGCGCGCCCTTGAATTTGCGTCGAGCCGATCAGATAGACCGATTCCACCAATCCGGGCAGGATCGCCTTCAAGCCTTCGTGGTGCGTGATGGTGGCAGCTGACACCGCACTGCCGATAAACACGCCTTTGTCCGAAATCCCGACGCGATTTGTCTCCGGCACGGCTTTGATATCGAGAATCGTGCGTGGATCGGGATCCGCTGAGCGCAGCTGTACGAGCAGGTCGGTGCCACCTGCGAGCACTTGGCAACGCGCCCCTGTGCTGGCCGCCTCACCAAGCGCCGTAATAGTTTCATCGATCGTTGTGGGCGCCATATAGGCAAAATCTTGGGCTGAGAGACTCATATGACTGTCCGGCTCCTCATGTTTAAGTTGACTCTTGTCGGGTGTATGGGTTTTAGATGGCGACGCTCGGATTTTCAACGAAGTCGCCGAGCGCGAGTCGCGACTCGATCAAATCCTTGACGACCTTGTCTTCGTGGCTAAATTGCAGGCCGATGCCGCGCATCCATTCCCGATTGGCATTCTCCGGCGTCACCCAGATCACCTTGCCAGCGATGGGCAAAGGTTCCTTGATCTCTGAGAGTTCAAGCATGACAAACAATTCATCGCCAAGATTGAACTCGCCTTCGGCGGGTATAAACAGGCCACCGCCAGTCACAAACGGCATGTAGGCGGACTGCAGGCTCGCATCGTCGTCAATGCGTACGCTCAATATGTCGTGGCGCTCGCTCGGCGGCTTGCGCCGGCGCTCAAGCGCACGCCGCTCCGCCTTCTTGAGTCCGCTTTCCTCAAGTGCGCTCATGCCTCGATTCGACTCCCTGTGCTTTTGCCAGTGTGTTGAAATAGCTCTTCGCCTCTCGCGGTGATCCTGATTAAACCCACATACTCTAAGCACAGCAGGCAATTGACAGTCGCTAGCGGCGCAAGCACAATGCGTTGTTTTTTCTCTGGTGTCAAGCCTTGGCCAACTCTCCCTCCGCCGCAAAGCGTGCTCGGCAAAATGAAGTCCGCCGCCAGCGCAACATGGCACGCCGCTCGCGCGTGCGCACCTATGTCAAACAAGTCGCGCACGCGATTGAATCCGGGGACGCTTCGGCTGCGCAATCCAAAATGCGCGAAGCCGAGTCCGAACTCGATCAAGCTGCACGCAAGGGCATCCTGCATAGCAATACGGCAGCACGCTTAAAATCAAGGCTTGTCAAGCGCGTCAAGTCGATTCGCTAGCGCACCGTCCGTCATCGGCACCAGGTTGTCGCGGTGCGCAAGCTCCGGCTCGACAACATAGCCGAGTATGGCTTCGATCTTCGAGCTCGCTACGCCGAGAATTTTCTTGGTTTCGTCGCTTGAGTAGTTGATCAGACATTTGGCGACGACATCTCCTGAAGCATCAATACAGGCCACGAGATCGCCCCGCCCAAACTCGCCTCGACAACCGCGCACCCCCACCGGCAAAAGACTGCCGCCAGCATCCACCACTGCCTGCACCGCGCCAGCATCGAGCACAAGCTCGCCTTTTGCACCCGGCTGGTCAGCAATCCAGCGCTTGCGCGCCACCAGCGGCGAGGTGCGCGCCGCAAGCAGTGTGCCGCCTACCTCGCTTGAGACGAGACAATCGAGCGGACGCTGCGCACGACCATCGCAAATGAATGTACACGCGCCGGAACGTGCGGCGACTCTCGCAGCGGCCACCTTGGACGCAATGCCGCCGCGCCCGAACGGCCCGGGCGGCGCTTCGCTGAGCGGCGCATTGAGACTTTCTTCATGCGCCCACGCAAAGCGCAATAGCCGTGCGTCGCTATGAATACGCGGATCGCGATCAAACAGCCCTGGCTGATCGGTAAGCATGACGAGCGCGTCGGCATCAAGAAGATTTGTGACAAGCCCTGCGAGCACATCGTTGTCGCCGAAGCGAAGTTCATCGGTCGCGACGGTATCGTTTTCGTTGACAACGGGAAGCGCATTCATCTCAAGCAGTGTGCGCAGCGTCGAACGGGCGTTGAGATAACGCTCGCGGCTCGATACGTCGTCGTGGGTGAGCAGGACGAGCGCGACAGACACGCCAAACTTGCTGAAGGCGGATTCATAGGCATCAATGAGGCGCGTCTGACCGACCGCAGCGGCAGCCTGCACGCGATGGATGGCATGAGGACGCGCGCCGAGTCCAAGGCAGCCAACGCCAGCGGCAACTGCCCCTGAGGTAACAAGCACGGTTTCGACTCCATGCGTGCGCAGGTCGTGAATCGCGGCGGCAATATTGGCGATGCGCCTCTCTTCAAGCATGCCGCTTGCGTCGGTAAGGATGGAACTGCCGAGCTTGACGACGATGAGCTTGGCTTGCGCCAGCGTTGTGCGTATGGACTGCTCGGTGTTCATCGCGAGGTCGATTTCAGTAAATCTGCTTTGGCAATAGCGTCTTCCTCGTCAGCGCTGCGGTTGCCTTCGCCTGATTCAAGCACTTCACTTACCGCGAACAGCAGCGATGACACGCCTTCGCCGCTTGCCGAAGAAATGAAGAACTGCCGCCTCGCAGGAAAGGCGCGACTCGCACGATGGGCAAGCTCGGCGCGCGCAGCGTCGGCAAGTAGATCGATTTTATTGAAGACAAGCCAGATGGGCACGTCATGAAACTCATCCCCGTAAGCAACGAGTTCGTTTTCGATTGTCTCTACTTTTGCCAATGGGGACTCAAGCACATCAACCAGATGCAGCAGCATGCGCGTTCGCGACAGATGCCGCAGAAATTTGAGCCCGAGACCAGCACCCTTGTGCGAGCCTTCGATCAACCCTGGGATGTCGGCAACCACAAAGCTCTGTGCGTGCCCTAAGCGCACCACGCCAAGACACGGCTCAAGCGTCGTGAACGGATAGTCTGCGACTTTCGGCGTGGCATCGCTGATGCGCGCTAAAAAAGATGACTTGCCAGCGTTGGGGGCGCCGAGCAGGCCGGCATCAGCCATCAAGCGTAGCTCCAAGTGCAGCCTTCGCGCTTCGCCCGGTTTACCGCGCGTTGTCCGTCGCGGCGCCCGGTTGGTGCTTGATTTGAAGCGTGTGTTGCCGAGGCCTCGTCGCCCGCCGGTCGCTACTAGCAATTCGGACGCATTCTCGGTCAGGTCGCCAATTGCCTCGCCCGTGTCCTCGTCGCTGATCCTCGTGCCACAAGGCACCGGGATACGCAGGTCGTTACCGCGTGCGCCCGTCCTCTGCCTCCCTGCCCCAGACTCACCACTCGCCGCCGCGTAGCTTGGTGTGTAGCGAAAGTCCACAAGCGTGTTGAGCGCCTCCGACGCAACGAGATAGATATCGCCTCCGTTGCCGCCATCACCGCCGTCAGGCCCCCCCCGCTCGACGAATTTCTCGCGTCGAAAGCTTAGGCACCCGTGTCCGCCGTGACCGGCGGCGACCTCTATGACTGCCTCATCGACAAAGCGCACTTGTCGCTCTCTTCCTTCAAGCCTCGCGACCTGTCCGCTCCGCGAGGGTTCTCATGCCGCCAGAGCAGCGGACAGGGCGAGTAGTAGCGGTATGCAGCCGTGAACGCCTGCGGCGCGCTGAACTCACGCTTATTTATGGAGCACTAGCTTGCAGCGACGATGCTGACTGTTCGGCGCCGGTGCGGGCCCCTGACAGCAAACTGCACCAAGCCCGAAGCCTTGGCAAACAGTGTGTGGTCGCGACCCATGCCGACATCATCGCCAGCATGAAACTTCGTGCCGCGTTGCCTCACGAGAATTTCTCCAGCATTCACCCGCTGCCCGCCAAAGCGTTTGATACCAAGGCGTTTTGATTCAGAATCCCTGCCGTTCTTGGTTTTGCCGCCTGCCTTTTTGTGTGCCATGTCGATCTGCTCCGTTCGCTTCTTGTGATGTTGCTGAGTGTTGCTTATGTATGTTGTTCAGCCGACTCCGCTTGCCGCGGGCAGTTGAATCTTGGTAATGCGTATTTCGCTGTATGGTTGCCGATGTCCTTGGCGGCGAAGATAGTTCTTGCGCCGCTTGAACTTGATAATTCGCACTTTTTTGCCGCGTCCTTCCGACACCACCTCACCTTCAACTACGCCGCCCTCTACGTGCGGCGCACCGGCAACGATCTGCCCTTTGTCCGACATCATCAGAATTTGATCAAACTGCACGGAACTGCCAATCGTGGGCGAAGCGCCATGTTCGGCTGCGCCGAGTTTCTCAAGCTTCACCAAATCGCCTTCGGCGACACGATGCTGCTTGCCTCCACTTTCAATGACTGCGAACAATGGAATTCTCCGATGAAGGGTGTAAACAAAGTCCGAGATGCAAGGCCAAGTGCCTGTATTACAATGACCCGCTCGAAGCTGCGCATTTTAACCGCGAACAAGCAACCGTGACAATCCTTGCGATAATCGGCAGCCTGCGTACTGAACATCCGTTGCGCGAGTGCGCGCAATGCTTCGAGCACAGGTAGGAAAGCCTGTGGCTGTCGCGGAGCTGCAGCAAGACCGTCAAGTGGCCAGCGAAGTCAGCCTTGCGGATGTGCGCGCCCTCGTCGCCGACGAGTTCGAGCTGGTCGGTCAGGAGATTAAACATCAGATCAATTCGCATGTACCGCTCGTCGAAACGATCAGCAGCCATATTGTCGGCGGCGGTGGCAAGCGGCTGCGCCCGTTGCTTGTGTTACTCACTGCCCGTTGCCTTGGACTTGGAGGGCGTCTCCCAGCGAAACTCGCTGTGGTCATTGAGTTTCTGCATACCGCGACGCTTTTGCACGACGACGTTGTCGATATATCGCCCACTCGCCGCGGACGCGAAACGGCGTTCTTCCGCTGGGGCGGCGCTGCCAGCGTGCTTGTGGGTGATGTGCTGTTCTCGCGCGCTTTCGACCTCATGATCGAGTTGGAATCCTTCGAGATATTGCGCCAGCTCTCGCGCGCGACGACCAAGATATCGGAGGGCGAAGTCGCCCAGCTTGCCGCTATTGGCAATATGAGCCAAGATCAATCGGCCTACATGGAAGTCATCTCGGCAAAGACCGCATCGCTCTTTGAGATATCGACATCGACCGCTTCGATCCTTGCATGCGGTACCCCGGAAGTTGTTTCAAGCGCGAGGCAATTCGGTCTCAATTTCGGTATTTCATACCAGCTCATCGATGATCTGCTTGACTATCAAGGCCACGTTTCTCGCATGGGCAAGGAGCCTGGCAATGACCTCTTGGAGGGCAAGCTCACCGCGCCCGTGATTCATGCGCTCGCGAATGGTTCGAAGTGCGATGCTGAGACTATCCGCAGCGCCTTCTCGAAACGAAACCCAGGGCTCTTCACGCGCGTCCAAGAGGCGGTGCAACGCAGCGGCGGCCTCGAGTACACCCACGACCAAGCCAAGCGCTATTCGCAAAAGGCGATTGACTATGCGATGGCACTGCCGGACAATACATTCCGCGACGCGCTCGTAGCCCTTGTCGAGTTTAATTTGACCCGACACGGATAGGGAATCTTATTTTTTTGTTGTTTCAAAGCGTCATGTCGGAGTGTAGCTCAGCCTGGTAGAGCACTGCCTTCGGGAGGCAGGGGCCGGTGGTTCGAATCCACTCACTCCGACCAATTTCCGGTAACGTCCTCTCCATTCGCAAAATGTAAGATTTTGCGCACATGCTCTTCAGAGATTACCTACATGGGTTAGGGCAAACATCGCACCACGACGGTCGCGTCGTTTGGCTAAGGTGCTTGTCGTCTCGCAACTGCGATTCACTCCGCAACTTTCTTACAGGAACGACACCATGCACATATACAAACCACTCATCTATTCACTACTCGGCGCAGCGCTCTGCTTGGGCACGACAGCCTTGTCTCAAACAGCTATGGACACCGAAGCGACCCCACCGGTGATTGACGAGCGCCCGTCTGTTGACATCAATAGCGCCGACGCCAGCAGCCTCGCCGAAGCGCTCGACGGCGTTGGCCTCTCGCGTGCGCGCGCCATCATCGAATGGCGTGAGGCGAACGGCCCATTCGAGGACCCCTACGACTTGGTCCAAGTTCGCGGCATCAGCGAACGAATCGTGAGCCTCAATGAAACACGTATTCGCATTGCCGGCATCGACCGCTACAGCGACGATTAGGCATGCTCTGAATAACAGAGCTTCCATAGCCGAACTTAAAGGGCTATTTTCGTGGCATCATTCGATTCATACGGCTCAGGCGGCCAACAATGAGGCCTGCCACGAAGATTGTCAGCAGCCACCAGAAGACACCGACCTCAGCGGACTCGTATCCTAAAAGCCGCAAGCGAATGGGGTCGGTGTTTTCGATGGCTATCACGGCTGCGATAAGCGTAAGCAGGACAAACACGAGCACTTGCAGCGTCCATTTTGTACGTCGCAAGAGTGTGATTGAGGCTTGCTTCATGGAAATTATGTTTCGGCCGCGGAGTCAACCCGTTTACGAAGCGCCTTGCCTGGCTTAAAGAAAGGGATGTAGCGAACCGGCAAGGCAACCGGCTCGCCGGTGCGCGGATTACGGCCGAGCCTTGACGGCCGCTCACGCAAGCTTATACTACCGAAGCCTCGAACCTCGATGCGGCGTCCCTCTTCGAGCGCTGCTGACATGACCTCAATCAGGTGCATCACAACCGCTTCGATGTCGGATGCGGAAAAGTCCTTGTGCCGACGAGCAAGGCGACGGATCAGCTCAGAGCGCTTCACCGGCATTTGCTCATGCGTTCGTCTTGCGCTAGGAATCTTGAGCCTCCTTCGCGTCATTCGATTTGGCGGCGCTCGACTTGCCCATTTCGGCACGTATCAACTCGCCAAGCGAGCGAGTCTGGCGCTTGCCCTCTTCGGCACTTTGATGCGCTTTCACTGCTTTACGCGTGCTGTCAATCTCTCGCGCCTTGATCGACACATTGATTGTGCGGCTCTTGCGCTCGATATTGGTGATTTTCACTTCAATTGTTTGACCCACTTCAAGCACATCTGCGACATTGTCCACAGAGTCAAGGCTGACTTCATTCGCTTTCAGCGTGGCAACCACCTCGTCGGCGAGCGTGACCTCCGCATAACGCGCGTCCACCTTCGTGACAAGGCCGGTCACTTCGCTGCCGCGACCGTTCTCATTCACATAATCGCCAAACGCATCACCTGTGAGCTGTTTAATGCCAAGTGAGATTCGTTCGCGATCAAGGTCAATGGCGAGAATTTGAGCAGTGACTTCCTCGCCTTTCTTGAAACGTCGCACAGCACGTTCGCCCGATTCATCCCAAGAAATATCCGAAAGGTGCACCAATCCGTCAATACCATTCTCAAGACCGATGAAGATACCGAAGTCAGTAATCGCACGAATTGCGCCACTGACCATGTCGCCACGCTCATGCTTGGATGCGAACTCCTCCCAAGGATTCGGGCGGCACTGCTTGATGCCGAGCGAAATGCGGCGCCGCTCGACATCGATATCGAGCACCATCACCTTGACTTCATCGCCCACCGCTACCACGCGCGTGGGATGCACGTTGCGATTTGTCCAGTCCATTTCGGAGACATGCACCAAACCTTCGACGCCTTCCATGATCTCCGTGAAGCAGCCGTAATCGGTCAGGTTGGTCACTTTTGCGTCGCAGATGGTGCCTGCTGGGAAGCGCTCCTTGAGGTCCACCCAAGGGTCGTCACCAAGCTGCTTCATGCCGAGGGAAATTCGGTTCTTTTCGCGATCAAACTTGAGAATCTTGACCTTGACCTGCTCACCGACCGTGACCACTTCTTCCGGGTGACGGATGCGGCGCCATGCCATATCGGTAATATGCAGCAAGCCATCGACACCGCCCAAATCCACGAAGGCGCCATATTCGGTGAGGTTCTTGACCACTCCATCCATTTCTGCGCCTTCTTGCAGCGAGTCAAGGAGCACTTGCCGCTCGGCACTATTCTCTTCTTCAAGCACGGCGCGCCTTGACACCACAACGTTGTTACGGGCGGTGTCGAGCTTGATGACTTTGAAGTCCAAAGGCTGCCCTTCCAAAGCCATTGGGTCTTTGACGTGCGATGTATCGACGAGCGATTGTGGCAAGAATGCACGAATATCGCTCAGATTCACAGTGAACCCGCCTCGCACCTTGCCGTTGATGCTGCCACGAACAGTAGAGCCATCGCGAAACGCATCTTCGATTTCCGACCAAGTCTCGGCGCGACGAGCTTTTTCTCGCGACAGGCGAGTGGTGCCCCATCCATCGTCCACAGTCTGTAAAGCGACCCGCACTTGATCGCCGACGGCGACTCCAATCTCGCCCTCAGCATCAAGAAACTGCTGCTTGGGGATAACGCCTTCGGATTTCAAACCAGCGTGCACGATGACGTTTTCATTGTCGATATCGACCACCGTTCCGGAGATGATCGAGCCTGGGTACATTTCGACAGTCTGATGGCTGTCTTCAAAGAGCTCGGCAAAACTCTCGCTCATTTTTTTCCCTCTTGGAAAAAGCTCGTGGAATAAATGTGCATGGCTATGTGGATTCCTGCTTGTGATGATTAGTGTGGTGAGGGCAGAGCATGCGTCGCTTGTGAAGCCCTGGCAACCGGTTTGTTCTGAGCAAGCCTGTCAAGTGCTTTGTCTCGAACAATCTCAAGCACCCGACTGCGCACAGCCTCGCGCCCCATGCGTGTCGTATTGATGACGATGGCATCCTGCGCGGCTATGAGCGGCGAGTGCTTGCGTGTCCGGTCCTGTTCGTCGCGCCGCGAAATACTCTGCAAAAGACTGCCTAAGCTAACACTAAATCCAAGTGCTTTCAACTGCTGAAAACGTCTATTCGCCCGCGCTTCAACGCTGGCCTCAAGAAAAAGCTTGAGGTCGGCGTCGGGGAACACCTCTGTGCCCATGTCGCGGCCGTCAGCCACCAAGCCGGGCGAGCGGCGTTGGCGGCGCTGCGCGCGAACGACGCGGCGCCTGACCTCTGGCCAGACCGCAAGCTGCGAGGCCGCCACGCCGACATTTTCGCGGCGAATAGCATCGCCAATGTCCGCGCCCTCGTAGATGACCTGAAGGGCATCGCCATCAATGGCAAAGCTCACTTCCAAGTCGGCCGCCAGCTCGCACAATCGCGATACATCGTCGGTGCGCACACCGATCTCGAGTGCTTTGTATGCAAGGATCCGATACAAAGCGCCACTGTCCATGATGCACCAGCCGAGCGAACTCGCGAGAAATTGACTGACATCACCTTTTCCGACACCGCTCGGCCCATCAACCGCGATGACTGGCGCTTTCTGTCCCGCAGGCCGAACGGTCACGAACTCTTCGCCATCTCGCGGTGAACATCGCCCGGCATGTCGGCGAGCACGCGCATGACCGTATCCACAATAGCCTGCGCCTGCGCATCCACTTCCAAGTTGACTTGGTCGCCTTCCTCAAGCGCGCCGAAGCGCGTGCGCTGCCTCGTTTCAGGGATGAGTGAGACCGCGAATGTTGAACCGGTATTGCCGTGCTCGATACGCGCGACCGTCAGGCTCACGCCGTCAAGCGCAACAAAACCCTTGTGCAGCATATAAGGCACGCTCGCAGGCCCGAGAGAAAACCAAGCCAAGCAATTGTCATCATCGCGTTCAACGGCAAGGCATGTTTCAGTTGACCAGACGTGACCAGCCACGAGATGACCTCCGAGGCGGGCGCCAAAACACAACGAGCGCTCCAGGTTGACCTGATCGCCCGCGCACAGCGCTCCGAGGTTTGAGCGCAGGCACGTTTCCTGCACCACATCGAACTCAAGCGTCTCGGATGGGGCGGCATTGACGCGCGTTAAACACACGCCGTTGACTGCCACTGAGTCACCAGCGGCGACTGACAAGGCAAACTCGGACGGCGCACCGACGCTGAGTCGCAGAACACCACCGTTCTCAGCGACCGAACGGACAGGGCTCAAAACTTCAACGATGCCTGTGAACACGGCGTACAAGCAGGCGCTTCGAACGCATCCCCGCGGCCGTGGCCGCAGCAGGCAAGCAACGAGTCGGCAACGCCTGCGCCCTTCACGCTCGCTATTGCCGATCGCTCAAGGTGTCTCTTCGCGCCTTTTCCTTGTCCAGATAAGCAATCCATTGACCGGCGGTACGCGCATCTGCCTGGTCGCGATTCCGCCGTGACGCGCTACGGGCATCTACAAAGACACTTCTCGACTTCGCGAGCTCATCCAAATTGTACAGGCACAGCCCTTTGACAATAAGCAGCGAACCTTCGCGCCGAACACCGCCTTTCTCGGATGCTGATTCAGCGGCATCGACACACTTCCCGAACTCATCGCGCTCGTAGTAGAGCTGCGTCAGGTTCTCGTAGATATTGCCTTTGTCGGCGAGCTTGGCGGCTGCTTCAAAGGCCTCAATGGCTTCCTCGTGCTCCTGCGAGAACTGATAGCCCTGGCCGAGCGTCGTAAAGTTGTCCTCGGTCTCGGTGACGATTTCAGCATCCATTGCTTCCCGGAAATACTTGGCGGCGCGAATCGGCGCGCCAGCATTCATTAAGAGGCCAGCGTAGTTCCGCATGAGTGATTCGCGATCAAGATGTCCGCCGAGGTGCGCCGCTTCAAAGCAGGCCATGACCCTACTCTCCTGCTCAAGCTCGCTGTACATGCCGCACAGCTGAATCCAGTAATCCTGCTTGGGGAAATCCCGCACCAGTATTTTCAAGATATCGACTGCTTTGGCGATGTCCTTCTGCTCGTAGTGGAAGTAGCGCAACATCGCCCACCAGCTTTCTTTCACTTCCATGTTGCCGGCTTGGGCGGTCTTGATGGCTCGTTCGATTTCAATGATCGCTGAAGGTATATCGCCTTTCTGATAGTAAATCTGGCCGAGGAACACCAATTGCTGCGGACTCGGGTTTGTCTCTTTCGCCATGCGGCGCTTCATATATTCAAGCGACTGGTCGTACTTCTCCTCAATGAAGAACAACTGCGCCAATGTGTAGAGGGTATTGACTTCCAAGCCTTCGGTAATCTGATCGCCTTCGGCCAAGACCTTTTCCAAGTGGACGATGCCGGTGTTGTTGTCTTCCCGCTCCAGCGCAACAAAGGCGAGCAGGTTATGAATCTGCGCTCGTTCATTACCGTTCAAGCGCCGCCGGTCAAGCAGCTTCAGGAGATGCTCGCGGGCACCACCATAGTCTTTGAGCTCCACCATCTCCTGCGCTTCAGCAAGTTGATTGAACACCGCCTCGCTCATGGCTGGGATGCGGCGCGTCGCTTGACGTGGGCGCTCTTCTTGCTCATTCGACTGTGCACGCGCATCACCGTTTGGCACGAGGCCGATACCGACAATGCCAGCGAGGCTCACGCTGAACGCAAGCAAAAGGCATATGCCGCGCCCCTTGGGGATTGTCGTCGTAGGTTGGCTGCTTGGCTGCATCAGGGTCTTTTCCTCGGCGTCGCGTATTCCAGTGAAAGCGCTGTGGCGGCGTGCTATTGGGTGATGTCTCACAGTGTTCGGCTACTCATCGGCCAATTCGAACGTAATCCGATGCAGCACGCCTGCAACATCGATGGGCTCTCCGTTCACTACCTTCGGCTTGTACTTAAACTTGAGAGCCGCGTTGATCGCAGCGCGGTCAAAGATGCCGGGCGGGTCAGATTCGATGACGATTGGATCAGCCACCGCGCCGGTGCGCGTCACGGTGAACTCAAGCAGCACATAGCCTTCGATGCCGCGCGTCTGCGCACGGCGGGGGTAGATGGGGCGCACCTTGACAATTGGCAGATACTCGCCGTCGGACGAATAACCGCCGGTGTCGATGCCAATGCCACCGATACCTGGATCGACCGCGGCAATGTCCACGCCCAGGCTGGTGTCTTGCGACTCCATCTGCGGGCGAGGCATCTCGGGTGGCGGCTCATCGACCGGCGGCGGGGGCGGCGGCTTGCGTTTCTCGATTTCAGGTGTAGTGTCCTCGATGAGGCGCACAAAATCAACAATGCGCCCATCTGGCGCGTCGGTAAAAGGGCTCTTGTCGCTTTTGATCAGCGCCTGCATGATGAGAAACAGGCCGACTGTCATGACGAAGCCGAGGCCAAGGCCAATCCCGACACGCATCATGCTCCCCGCCCCAGCGCTCGCTTTCAAGAATCCGCCATTGCTCATGGGTGCCTCCTGTGCCTAACGTACTTCCACTTCAGTTGCCAAGCTGCGTCTAGCGCTCGGTGGAGAGCGCCACCTGCGTGATGTTCGCTGCGCGCGCCGCTGCGAGCACGCCCATCACTTGTTTCATCTGAGCGCCCCGGTCAGCTTGCACCACGAGTCCGCCCTTGGGATTTTCAGCGTGAATACGCTCGATATTGGCACGCACCGCAGCCGGATCGACGCGCTTGTTGTCAATCCAGATATCTCCCGTCTCACTGACCGCCACGAGCACACTCACCGTTGGCTTTTCTTCCGCGCTATCAGCCGCCGGGCGCAGCACGTCAATGCCCGCTTGCTTGATGAAGGTGGCGGTGACAATGAAGAAAATGAGCATGATGAAGACGACATCAAGCATGGGCGCGAGATTAATGTCGGATTCCTCATCACGATTGAAGCGCTGTCTCGCCATGATCTACTCCTCGTGCTCCATCCGTATCGCTTTAGTTATCAAAAGTAAGCCGGTCCTGAATCGACTCGATTTCATGCCCAACGCGCCGCCGCAAGAACGCAACCGCGAGCAATCCTGACAGGGATGCGATCATTCCGGCCATCGTCGGAATGGTCGCCATTGACACACCTGCCGCCATCGAACGCGCGTTGCCGCCTTGCGTCGCCATGGCATCGAACACCGAAATCATGCCCGTCACCGTGCCAAGAAGCCCAAGCAACGGACACAGTGCAACGCATGTCTGAATAAGCGGCAAACTGCCAAGAATGCGCTCGCTCGACTCGGAAATCAACGCATCGCGAATCTGCTGCGCGCTCCACGAGCGACGCTCCGGGCGCCCTTCCCAGATTTGCACAGTCTCACCGACAACACCTTGGTGCTCGCGGAAGAAGTACCAGATGCGCTCGAAGATCAGTGCCCACATGAGAAACGTGATGGCGGCGATGAACCACAGTACATCGCCACCCCGCTCCATGAATATCTGTATGGCCAGATAGATATCGCCAATCATGCTGCTTGCCTCTGCGAACGCGGATTAGATGAGGACAGTCGATATCAACCGAGCGCCTCGCCGGTACGCTCCGCGTGTTCAGCCACGATCCCAGCGCTCTGCTCATCGATCAGATGGATAAGCGATTTACTCTGACTGTTGACGAGGGCGTGCAGCAGCACAGTCGGAATAGCGACGCACAGGCCGAGCACAGTCGTCATGAGCGCGGTCGAAATACCGCCCGCCATGGTCTTGGGATCGCCGGTGCCAAAGAGGGTAATTGCTTGGAACGTCAAGATCATGCCGATCACCGTGCCGAGCAGTCCTGCGAGCGGCGCGACCACCGAGATCACTTGAATCAGAGTGATATTGCGCGTAATCGCAGGTGTTTCAGTGAGTATCGCCTCGCTCAATTTCAGCTCAAGCGTTTCGACATCCACCGACTTGTTGGCCTCATACACCTTCATGATTCGGCCGAGCGGATTGTCATCACTCGCTTCATCTGACTCACGCTGCGCATGCACCTTGCGCCCGATCAGGTAGAGCGTGACGAACCGCTCGATCGCCAGAAGTACACCGAGAATGCCGCCGAGAATAATGATCGAGCCAACGTATCCGCCCTGACCATCGCAAAATGGCAGGTAGCAATCTCCGTCGGCGATGCCGCCGAACAGCGAACCGACCCGCTCGCCAACCGTTGCCGCTTGAATGAGCAAGGACAACAGGGAGCCGCGCGTCGGGTCAACTGCAAACTCCACCACATCGCCAACGCTGGCATCCTCCAAATCCCCTACAGTGCTGGTATAGCGTCCCGCTGGCTGGCGCGCAAGCTCAGTGATGCCGACGCCGGGCACATAGTTGAGGTACTCACCGTCGGCCACCAAATTGAAGGCGCCGACACGCACTACTTCCGTGGGCTTGTTCTCGCCGTTCAAGAGACTCACGACACCATCAAATCGCTTCACTTCGCCGGTCTTAGTCATTTCTCGCTGCAATTCGAACCACAGCCGCTCCATTTCCTCAATGGTCGCAAGCTGCGTCGACGTGCCCATCTTGGCGGCAAACTCGTTCAGCCATTCGCCGCGGTCTTCTTCAAACTCGGCGCTGATGATGGAACCTTCAAACAGACCGCGAGTATCGCCGGCCACTTGCTGGAGCACCCCAAAGAGTTCTCGCAGACGCCCCAAGCGCTCATCGAGGGTGTTCTGCAGCACATCAATGCGGTCTTCGTTCTCGTTGAACTGCGCATTCAATCGCTCAGCACGTCGCTCTTCGCTGCGTTGTTCGGCGCGCGCGTCCTCAAGCATCTGCTGCTGACGGTCGCGACTGTTCGCAAACTCCTGCTCGCGCGCCACATGTTCGCGCGACTCGACGACTCGGCGCTGGCGAACGAGTTCGAGCAGCTCGTCAAGCGATGCCGCTTGATTGACTTCGACATCGGCTGGCGTTTGCGACGAGTCGTCGGCATCCTGCGCAAGTGCCTGCCCGCAGACCAGAGCGAGCGCAAGCCCACAGGTAATGGTTAGTCCATGAACATTCATAGATTTCATTGAGCTGCTCCTTTCTCATCGATCACCAATGGCAAATTCAGCAGATCCACCGACAACTGCTTGCGCGCCATGCGGATGCCGTTTCTAACCGCAGTCGCATATGAGTCATCAATCTCCTCCCATTGCTGCGTGTCACGGTTCCACATGCCCGTGACATCGCCGTCCGGGCTTTGGAAAGCAAGCACCACACGGCCAAACCTGAATAAGTCGGCAACCCGCTCTTCGCCATTCAGTTCAACAGTCCCCGAGTAAGCTTCCATAGTGCGCCCATACTCGTTTTCGATCTGGTAGGCATTGAGCACCTGACTCAGCTTCTCGGAAACCGCGACATTGGCCTGATCCATCATGTCGCGCAAACGCTCGATTCGCGCTGCCCGTTCTTCGGGAAGAAACGGCAGATCGAGCGATACAAACTGCTCGAGACCATCGATCATGCGCAGCATCAGCGGCGTGATCTGGCGCTGCGTGGCGGTTACGCGGTCGATGGAGTCAGATATCTGCGCCATTTGTTCTTCCTGCCCGCGAATCTGCCTCGAAAGCTGCGCGTTGTAGACCCGCAGTCCTTCGATTTCTCTGAGGACCGTCTTGTAGTCATTGAAAAGCGAGCGGGTCTGATCCGAAATGTCGTCGATCTTTGCTTGCGACTGCCGCGCCTGTTCGTTGAGCTGCGCACTGATGACGAATATCTCGTCAAGCGTATCGGAGAGAAGATGCGGCGAGAGACTGAGACCAAAGATCGCAACAAGCGCGCATGACACTTTCGTGATTGATTTTGATCTCGTGATTGATTTGGGAATCTTGCGGGTCATATCAGGTCCATGTGTCGGAGATGATGGTGGAAATGCTTCGTGTACAGATGGCGAAACGCGCGAGACTCATTGTAGGCACATTTTCTCGCCATGTGCTTGCCAAATGGAAGTTGTTTTGTGCTTTGCTCCACATGTATTGAGGCTATGCGGCATGCTCGGAAAAGAAATCCAAGGTTCTTTTCCGAGCAAGCGCCGCCGAATCGGCATCAAAGCTGCCGCGTGCATCGCAGTTGAACCCGTGGTCAGCCCCTTCGTAGACGAACACCTGCACACCCGGCTGCGCCGTGCGCACCGCTTCGACATCGGAGAGCGGGATATGCGCGTCGAGTTCGCCGAAGTGCATCATCACCGGGCAGCGAGGCTGCTTCTCACGCATGCCCGCCACACCGCCGCCATAGTAGGACGATGCACAAGTCACGCCGTCAAGCTCGCACGCCGAAAGCCAAGTCAGCAAGCCGCCAAAGCAATAACCGACGACCGCCACTTTGCCGTTTGGCGCACGACTCGACACGTGCTCGATGGCGGCCTGCAAATCCTTGAGGGTGTTCTCCATTTTGAGATCTTGAAAAGCGAGCTTGATGCCGGCGCCCATGCCAGCTTCGTCGTAGCCGAGTTCCACACCGCGCTCGACACGGTCGAAAATCGCCGGCGCAATTACCGCATAGCCCTCGGAGGCATAGCCATCGGCAACCGAGCGAATGTGCGGATTGACGCCGAACACTTCTTGAATGACAACGACACCGGCTCTTGCTTCGCCATCTGGCAGCGACTCAAAGGCCGCGAACTCGTGGCCATCAACGGCCTGAAGGTTGCGAAATTGACCCATGGCTTGCGTGCGCCTCGTGTACCGCTGAAATAAGAAACGCGATTCTAGCCAATTATCTCGCGGTCGGCATACCAGTCAGGTGCATGCCAGCATCGAGAATGAGTGATTCACCAGTCACCAGGTCATTTGATTCGATGAAAGTCAGGACGGAATCCGCAACTGTGTCCGGGGTCGATGTGCGCCCGAGTGGTGTTGTGCGCTCGATGGCGTTCTTCGATGCCTCGTATACTGCATCGCCCATACCTTGCCGCAGCCACTCGCCCTGAATGAACCCGGGGCACACGACGTTGACGCGAATCTCCGGGCCGAGCACGCGGGCGAGCGCCTTGGTCAGCGTAATCATCGCGCCCTTCGAAGCCGCATAGGCGATTGAGCTGCCGATCCCGAGGACACCGGCGATCGATGCCACCATGACGATGCTGCCGCGCCCGCCCCGGCGCATGATTGGCGCGGCCGCGCGACTCATCTGGAATGCGCCGATCGTATTGACTGCATAAATGTCTTGGAAGTCGGTGCTCGACAGCCCTTCCAAGTCGTTCAAGGGGCAAAAAACAGTGGTGCCGGCATTGTTGACAAGCGCGTCGCAGCGTCCCCAAGTTTCTTCTGCGACCTTCGCCATGCGCCGGCAGTCGTCGTCATTGGCGACATCCGCTTGCACGATGCGCGTCTCGATGCCAAAGGCTTCGCAGGCTTCACGGGTGGCCTCGGCGCCATCGCGATTGGACGCATAGTTGATAACCAGGTGCGCGCCTCGTTCCGCGAGCCGCTTCGCACACGCAGCGCCGACCCCAGAAGATGAGCCTGTCACGATGGCGACGCCGCCTTGCATGTCCATTCGCGTTTCCCCGAAGTGTCGAGGCGCGCCAATGTACTACACCTTTGAGCTCGCGCGTCTCAATGGGGTGGCAAAGATTCGTAGCGTTCGAACAAATCGTCTTGGCGGCTGCGCATGTTGATGGGCTTGCCAGCGACAAACACTTGTTCGGGCCAAGTCGTTACTTCGAGTGGGTCGCCAGACCAAATGACGAAGTCTGCGACTTTCCCGGGTTCAAGCGAGCCGGACTCGGCGTCAAGCCCCCAGATGCGAGCCGGCGCAAGGGTGATTGACTCGAGCGCGACGTCCCATGGCAGACCTTCTGCAACCAGGTTCCCTGCCGATTGGCGGAATCGCACGGTATCGTGCGGATTGATTTCAAACACCGCGAAATCCACGCCTGCTTCAAAGAGCACTACGGCATTGTCGAGTCGCGCGCCTAATGATTCGAAGCGGCTGGGCAGGTTGGACATGGGGAAGAGCACCACCGGCACTTCTGCTGCTGCCAGTTCATCGGCCACCTTCCACGCTTCTACACCACCGACAATGATGAGCGGCAAACCGACCTTGCCGACAAGGTCCACAGCCGCACGAATATCGGATGCGCGATTCGCCAAAATGGCGAGCGGCAACTTGGCCGCATGCGCCTCGACAAGCGTCCGCAAATCGTGTGGCGCAAACGCATAGCCCTCGTGCCAGCGGCCTATGGCGTTGTATTCTTGCGCATCGGCGAAGGCTTGCTCAATCAGCGCGACGTTGCCGGCGCGCGAATTGCCGGACAGCGCCGATCCGGCCTCGCCCATGGCGACCATCATCGACACATCGCGCCTGATGACGGGCGCTTTCGCAGTTCCTAGGCGAATCGCAACGCTCATACCGGCAAAAGGCGTTTGCGCGAAGTTCGGTGCCGACACCGTATGTGTGACACCAGCGACGAGCGCCTGGCGCCACACTATGCTCTCCGGATTGAGCGCCGCTTCGACGCGCACCGAAGGTCCGAGCTTAGGCAAATCCACACTCGCATCGCTGGTCGACATCACCGCGTCGATTTCAACTAGTCCGATGCGCGAGAGCGTGCTGAAAAGCCCAGGCGTCACTGGCCGTCCTTTGGCGTCAATGCGACGCACATCTTGAGACACATCGCCGACCTCGCCGACGGCCTCAATGCGCCCGTCCACGACGAGCATATCGCCTGCAAGGGAGCCTTGCGGCCCGACCGTATGGAGCCTGGCGTTCTCGATCAATACACTGTCCGCTGCGAGCGAGCCAGGCGATACGGCAAGCGCGATACACACAAGTCTTCTGAGCATATTCATGGCCGCGTGCCCAGATAAGTTTGTCCAAGATCGAAATCCGACACGTTCCCACGCGAAGGCGCGCCGCGATCATAGACAAGCGCGCCATCGATAAACACCTGCTCGGCGCGCGCATAGACGCTCATCGGATTCGTGTTCCACAGCACAATGTCCGCCGCCTTACCAGCTTCGAGCGTACCAGTCACGTCATCGATGCCCATCGCCTCGGCTGGCTTCTGCGTGATCCAGCGGATGGCGTCGGCCTCGTCAATGTCCATACCGCGGCGCTGTCCGGCCGCCATGGCCTTGGCGGCTTCTTGGTTGAGCCTTTGAATGTCGTGCGGATCGTCGGAATGGATGATGGCGCAGGCACCTGCCTTGTCAATGAGCGCAGCATTCTCGACTACCATGTCCCATGCTTCGAGCTTGAAGCCCCACCAGTCGGCCCACACCGCCGAACACACGCCTTCCTGTGCGAGGTGGTCCGCGATCTTGTATGACTCGACGGCATGATGGAACGTCGAAACTTCATAGTTAAATTCCTTCGCGATATCGAGCATCACCAGCATTTCGTCAGCGCGATAGCAGTGGATGTGGACTGGGATTTCGCCGTCTAGGACGCCTGCCAAGGTCTCAAGTCCAAGGTCGCGCTTCGGCGGCTGCGGACTTGCTGGCGGATCGTCTTCCATATCTTGTTCGAGCGCCGCTTCATGTTTGGCGAGCTGTTCGTGATAGCGACGCCATGAGTCACGGTAGGCTTCAGCGTCGATCCACGCGCGGCGATAGCCAGCGACGTTGCCCATGCGTGTCATAGGTGCCTGCAAGCGCTCACCGTACACCCGCTTCGGGTTTTCACCGCACGCGACTTTCAGGCCGTGCGGCGCATCTGGAAACTTCATGTCATAGACGCTTCTTCCGGGCACGTTCTTGAGCGTCACTGTGCGCCCGCCGAAGAGATTCGCTGACCCGGGCAAGATCATCAAAGCCGTCACGCCGCCGGCGCGCGCGAGGCCAAACTGCGGGTCCTGCGGCCATACTGAATGCTCGGCCCACACATGCGCGGTGTTCGGTCCGGTGATCTCATTGCCATCGGCCGTGCTTGCGACGGACGGCGCAGGATAGTTGCCGAGATGCGAATGCACATCTATCAGGCCGGGCGTCACCCACAGGCCAGTGCCGTCAATGCGAATCAGACCATTCTTTGAGCCGTCAAGGTCAATGCCTACGGCATCGATCATGCCGTCAGAGAGCATGATGTCAGCGCCATCAATGCGCGCCCCTGTGCCCGTCAGCAATGTCGCATCTTCAATCAGCACCGGCGGATGGTCAGGCACCTTGTAGGTTGATGCGTAGGGTTCGCGGGCATCAGCGGCGCCCTGCCCTGCGAGGCACAGGAAACACAGCGCCTTCGCGACGCGCCTCACGCTTGCGTATCGGGCGTCGATTCGCATCGGAACATGACATCCCCGTCGATCCAGTGGGCAACTATTGTATCGCCTTCATTGACTTCCTCCGATAGCAGCTTCGTCGCCAAGGGGTTCTCGATGTGCATCTGCAACGCGCGCTTTAGTGGGCGCGCACCATAGGCGGCATCGCTCCAGTCGGCCACGAGATGCTCAAGCACATCGGCGCCGACCGCAAGAGCAAGGTGGCGATCGAGAAGCCGCGTGCGCAGCAATTGAAGCTGCATGTCCATGATGCGCACAAGCTGTGCCTTGACCAGGGGATGAAATACCACGAGTTCGTCGACGCGATTCAAGAACTCCGGCCTGAAATGCTCGCCCGCGATACCGAGCACGATGCGCTGCAAGGCATCAAAGTCGCCGTCTCCCTTCGCAGCATGGCTGTGAATGACATCGCTGCCGAGATTCGAGGTCATCACCAGCACGGTATTGCGAAAATCCACTGTGCGCCCGTGTCCGTCGGTGAGCCGCCCTTCATCCATCACCTGCAACAGGACGTTGAACACATCAGGGTGCGCTTTCTCAATCTCGTCGAGCAAAATCAAGCTGTAGGGCCGCCGGCGCACGCTTTCAGTCAGATGGCCACCTTCCTCGTAGCCGACATAGCCGGGCGGCGCACCGATGAGCCGCGCCACCGAATGCTTTTCCATGTATTCGGACATGTCGATGCGCACGAGCGCCTGATCGCTATCGAAGAGCACATCGGCGAGCGCCTTGGAAAGTTCCGTTTTACCGACGCCGGTCGGCCCGAGGAACATGAATACGCCGATCGGCTTTGACGGGTCGCCGATACCGGCGCGCGACCGGCGCACAGCGTTCGAGACCGCATTCACCGCGGCGTCCTGGCCGACGACGCGCTTGTGAATGTGCGCTTCGAGGGCGACCAGCCGGTCCCGCTCGGCGTCCATCAAGCGAGACACAGGGATTCCCGTCCACTTGCTGACGACATCGCTGATTTCGTTCTCCGTCACACGGTTGCGGAGCAGGGTCGGCGCGCTCGATTCCTGTGTCATATCCGATGCCGCTTGAATCTGTCGCTCGATCTCCGGGATGCGTCCATATTGGATTTCGGACATCCGATCGAGGTTCCCGTCGCGACGTGCCGCGTCGAACTCCAAGCGCAATGCGTCGAGTTCCTCTCTGAGCGATTGCTCGCCGACAAGCGCCGCTTTCTCGGCGCGCCAAATCTCATCAAGCGCGGCATAGTTCTCTTCGAGTTCGGCAATCGAGCTCGTGAGCGCTTCGGCGCGCTGCTTGGAGGCGCCATCCTCCTCGTCGCTCAAGGCTTTAAGTTCCATTTTCTGCTGCACCAGGCGCCGCTCAAGGGCATCCATCTGCTCAGGCTTTGAATCCATCTCCATGCGAATGCGGCTTGCGGCTTCGTCAATCAGGTCAATTGCCTTGTCTGGAAGCTGCCGATCCGAGATGTAGCGATGCGAGAGCTTGGCCGCGGAAACAATCGCCGGATCGGTGATATCAACGCCGTGATGGACTTCGTAGCGCTCCTTCAAGCCACGCAGGATGGCGATGGTGTCTTCGACATCGGGCTCGTCAACAAGCACTTTCTGGAACCTGCGCTCAAGCGCGGCATCTTTCTCGATCGACTGCCGGTACTCGTCGAGCGTGGTGGCGCCAACACAGTGCAATTCACCGCGCGCAAGCGCAGGTTTGAGCATATTGCCAGCGTCCATGGCGCCTTCGGCCTTGCCTGCGCCGACGACCGTGTGCAGCTCGTCGATGAATAGCACCACCTTGCCGCCCTGCTCGGACAGCCCTTTGAGCACCGCTTTCAATCGTTCCTCAAACTCGCCTCGATACTTGGCACCGGCGATCAGTGCCCCAAGGTCGAGCGAAAGGATGCGCTTGCCTTTCAATCCCTCTGGCACTTCGCCGTTCAGGATGCGTTGCGCCAGCCCTTCAACGACTGCTGTCTTGCCGACACCGGGCTCGCCGATGAGCACTGGATTATTCTTCGTGCGCCGCTGCAGCACTTGAATGACGCGGCGAATTTCCTCATCGCGCCCGATCACTGGATCAAGTCGGCCTTGCGAAGCGAGCGCAGTCAAATCTTGCGTGTAGGCGGTCAACGCCGACTCGCCATCGTCGTCGGTCTGTTCCGCGTTGCCGGACGCGCCGAGCGAGGCTTGCAGTCGGGCACGTTCGACCCCGGCGTCTTGAAGCAAGGTAGCGACGCTGCCGCCAAGGTCGCACATGGCGAGCATCAGATGCTCGATGCCAACGCGCACGCCGCCTTCCTGTTGCGCCGCGCGGGTCGCGAGACCTAAAAGCCTCATGGTGTCCGACGAGGTACGCAGTTCCCCGGTTGGCGTGCCGACCGTTGCGAGATTGGACAGCTGCGCGTTGACTTCTGATTCGATTTTGCCGAGGTCGGCCCCGCTCGCCGCGAGCATGCGCGGCACATTCGTGCCGCCGGAGATCAGCACGTGCAGCAGGTGCCAGGGCCCAAGTTCCGCGTGGTCTCGACCGAGCGCGAGGCTGTGCGCATCAGCGAGCAACGTTTGCAGACCCGGCGAAAAACGTTCTTGGTTCATGTCGGCAACTCCTCATTCCAAAGGCGCATTTCGATGACTTCAAAATGAGTGCGATTGGCGCGGTTTTCAAGCATGTGTATGATTCGCGCACCATGATCCGAACCGAATTACTCGCAGACACAGGACACGCACGCATCGTGCTTCGCGGCGACGGCGAATGGACATGGCAGGCCAATGCGCCCGTCATCGGCTCGCTCGCGCTTGTCTCGCTGCTCTTGGCGGTCGTCACGGTGAGCTTGGGCGCGTGGGTCGTGCCGCTGTTCAGCGGCTTCGAGATCGCCATGCTGATACTCGCCACCGGCGTCTGTTTGAAACGCACGAACACGCAGGAGGTCCTGACCTTTTCGAAGCTCATGCTCAAGTTCGAGCGCGGACGAGACGAGCCTGAAGAAACGGTTCACATCGAGCGCTTCTACGCCCGTTTCCTCGTGCGTTATCCGCGCTCTCGGCTCGACCGCCCTGAAGTCAGACTCCAGTATCAGCGCGACGGGCAGCGCCACCAGCTACGCATCGGCGAGTTTCTCAACACTGACGAAGTCATCAAGTTGGAAAAAGCGCTCGGCGATGTCATTCAGCGTTTTGATCGATGAGTCGCCAGAACGCGTGTCGAGACTCGCGCGCCAATTGAACCCGCTGCGGTTCGAGCGAGCGCCAGTGAAGCGCGCCGAACTGCGCAGTGCCATACACCTCGGCGCCGACGAACCGCCATGCATCGACGCGGTCGCGGTGCGGATGACCGAATCGGTTGTCGAAACCGGCGCTCACGAACACCGTGTCGGGGCGCGCTCGCCTGAGAAAACTCATTGATGACGAACTGCGGCTGCCGTGGTGGGCGGCGATGAGCAGGGCGAGCTTTGGCACGCCGTTCATGATCTCAAACTCGACGCCTTGCGAAATATCCGCGGGAATCAGCACGGCAAGTTCGTCATTTTCAATAAGCAGCACACACGAGCGGTCATTGGTTGACGCCCATCGGTCACGCTCGACGCTCGGATGCATCATGCTGAATCGCACGCCGTCCCATATCCAGCCCTGCCCTGCCCGGCAACTTTCGAACTCGGTTGTTGCCAGCACCGGATCACCAAGCGGAAATTTGACTGCGCCGTCGGCTGCGGCGACCAATGAAGAGACGTCAATCGATTCGATCACCGACGCGGCGCCGCCTGCATGATCCACGTCCCAATGGCTGATCAGCAATCGGTCGAGTGCGCGCCGCCCGGCGAACCGAACTTCAGGCACGACAACAGCGTCCCCAAAGTCAAAATCCTCTGAATAGCTTGCGCCGGTATCAAACAGCAGCGATTTGCCCTGTGTTTCAACGAGCAACGCAAGACCTTGGCCGACATCAAGCAGGCGCACTTCAAACTCGCCTTGTGGCAGCCTCTCGGACGACGGAATGATCACGATGGCGAGGATGATGCCGGGCGATGCCAACAGTGCCCGCAAAGGCGTGGTTGCCGGCATGAAGACGCATAGCAGCGATGCAAGACATGCACCAGCGATGAGCGGATTCATGGTCGCGGCGCGCACATTCGGCCATGCGGCAAGCTGTTCAAGCACCAGGATTTGCGCCGAAAATACATTGTCGGCAATGATCAAACTCAGCGCCGCAAGCGCAGGTAGCGGCGCGAGCAGCAGATTCGCGATCAACACCAGCGGCACGATGATAAAAGTCGTCACCGGCACCGCAATGAGGTTGGCAAGCGGGCTCGCAAGCGGCATTTCCGAAACTGTGACCAAGAGCAGCGGCGACATGCCGAGCGACAGGAACAACTGCGTGCGCACCAGTTGCTTTCCCCAAAAGAGAATCCCGCTGCCGCGCGAAGCATTCCACCCGATCAGCATGAGCAAGCCCACTGCGCCGAATGAAAGCCAAAAACCGGACGCAAGGCTTGCGAACGGACTCATGGCGAGCACCAGAATGAGCGCGACAAGCCAGGCATTGACCAGTCCGAACGGGCGCCGCCAGATGAGCGCTGCGCCCGCGCAGCAGATCATGATGAAGGCGCGCTTGACCGGCAGGCTCCAGCCGCACAGCAGGGCAAAGAGAAGCGCGGCGAGCATCCCGACAAGAACGCCCCAGACCTGCGCAGGCAGCAGCAGGCAGAGCGTCGGCACAAGCCTCGCCACACCGAGACCGATGAGTCCGGCGTAGAACGCGACGAGTCCAAGATGCAGACCAGATATCACCATCAAATGCACCGTCCCCGTATCGCGGAACAATCGCCACTCGTGACGCTGCATGACCGATGCATCCCCCATCGCGAGCGCACGCATCGGTCCTCGATTGGCAATTTCGATTGATTCGACGAACGCGCGCAGACGCTGCCGCGCGTGTTCAACCGGGCCGACCCCACGCCTCGCGATCAACACCCCAGACTCAACGCTTGCCAAGGCGTCAACGCCTTGCGAAAGCAGCCAGGCTTCGTAGTCGAATGAATGGGCGTTGAGGGTGCCAATTGGCGCTCTCAACTTGAGGCGCATTGACCATAGATCCCCCACCTGCGGGGTAGCGGGCGCCTTGAACCAGGTCACGCGAAGGCGCTTGGGCGTGTGCGGCGACGACATTTCAGTGCCAAGCGACCGCACCTCGGCCTCAAAGCGCAGTGCCAAGCCCGATTGCATCGGTGTCGAAAGCACCACAATCTCAGCAGACGCTGCGCTGCCATTCAATGCGACCGGCAGCCTATGCGCGAGCAGCGACTCGATACGCTCAAATCCGAAAAGGCACGCGGACGAAAAAGCGGCGACGCAGAGGCCGATTTTGGCAAGTCCGAGGCGGCGGTGGCGAAAGCGGACGGCGACACAGGCACCCACCACCAAACCAACGAACAGCCCCGTGGACGCAGCCGAGATCTCCAGCCAGTTGGGAAGAAACGCGCTCGCGAGCAGCCCCAAGGCCATTGCCAAAAGATGCGTGTGCATTTGCACACTTATGCACGACTCAGACGAGTCGCATTGCCGATTTTGGCGAGGTTTCTTGTAGGAGATTTACGATAGCTGGTCCGCTGGTGAGAGGCGCGCAGCGCGACGTGCCGGCGCAATGCAAGCGAGAAAGCTCAGCAGCAGGCTCAACCCAGCAATCAGCAGCAGATCCGATGCCAGAATCCTGACAGGAAGTCGGTCAAACAAACTGCCCGCAAGAATATCCACGCCCGTCAGCCAGTGAATGATCGACAGAATCTCACCCGACCACACAGCCAAGGCAACGCCGAGCACGACGCCTAGACACGTGCCAATGAGGGCGATGAAGCCGCCATAGGCAAGGAATGCGCGTGCGATCAATCGCGTATCCGCTCCAAAAGTGCGCAGGATGGCGATCTCGGATTGCTTTTCGCTGACCAGCATGGCCTGTCCAGAGACGAGGTTGAGCGCAGCGATGGCGATGATCATCAGCAGCAGCGAAAACATAATCACGCGCTCCATACCGAGTACGCGCACCAAGTCGCCTTGTGCCTCTGTCCAGTCTTCAACGCGCATGCCGTCAAGCAGTCCATATTCGTGCCATTCATCGATCATCTCTGGCGTCCGCAAAGGTTCCTCGACCACCAATCGGACACCGCGCCTGCCGATGCCGGCCTTCGCGATAGATTCGAAGTGTTCGAGCGTCAGGAATACGAGCGAATAGTCAAGGTCCGAGCGTGTCTCGAATGTGCCAGTCATCGGTACGCGGAAAGCGCGCGTGAGGCCGCCCGCGCCGATGAGAACGATTCTCAAGTGTTCGCCTTGCCGAACTTGAAAGTAGGTCGCGAGCAAGGCGCCCATCACTAGGCCTTGGCGATCGCCGTCATCCGTGATAGTCGGCAGCCAAGGCGCGGCGTCCTGACCTGCACCGTAGATCAGGATCGGATGCACGCCTGAGCCGACGCTGAGAACGCCGCCAGCTTCGACAAAATCGAACGCCGCCACAACGCCTTCTTGCGAGCGAAGCGCCTTGGCGCGCCGAGCGAACTCATCTACCGGCAGCGCGTCTGAATCAGGTGTCAGGAAGACGTGTGAAACATTGCCGAGCACGCGCTCTTGAATTTCGCCACCGAGCCCGTTCATCACGCTGGTCACCGCAATCAACGCCGCGACGCCAAGCGCGATACCTGCCACAGACACCAAAGCGATGAACTTGTTGTAGCGGCTACTGCTCGCTCGCAGGTAGCGCAGCGCAATCGCGGCCCACAGACCGCGGGCGGGCGCCATTGAACGCTCAGTTGTCCCCTCAGTTATCAATGATGCGCCCATGATCAAGTCGCACCACACGTGTCGCATCGCGCGCAAGCAATGGGTCGTGCGTTGCCACCACGTAAGCCGCACCGGTCTCGCGCGTGAGATCGCACATCAGTGCGAACACTTCATCGGCATTGTCTCGGTCGAGATTGCCTGTTGGCTCATCGGCAAGGATGAGCTTCGGCTGGGAGACCAGCGCACGGGCAATTGCCACGCGTTGGCGCTCACCGCCAGATAATTCGGCGGGCTGATGCGAAAGGCGGTTGTCGAGGGCAACGCTGTGCAATGCGGCCTCGGCACGCGACTTGGCATCATCGAAGCGGACACCGGCAAGCCGCAGCGGCATGGCGACGTTCTCAAGGGCGTTGAATTCAGGCAGCAAGTGATGGAACTGATAGACAAAGCCCATCGCGCGACGGCGCACGGCAGCGCGGCCGTCGGCGGACAGTCGATTCAGGCACTCGCCTTGCACCCACACTTCGCCCTGTGTCGGATCGGTCAGCCCGGCGAGCAAGTGCAGCAGTGTGCTCTTGCCGGAGCCTGATCGGCCAAGCACAACGATGCGCTCGCCGCGCTGGACCGGCAAATTGACATCGACAAGCACGTCAAGCACGGCATCCCCCTGCACATAGGACTTCGAGAGGCCACGCGCCTCAACAACAAGCGTGTCATCATTCATTGGAGAGTACATCCGCGGGTTTGAGCGCGCGCGCGCGCATAGCCGGGTAGATAGTGGCGAGCAGGCTCAAGGAGAGCGCAAGGCCGGCGATTTGCAAGTACGCGCCAACTTCGAGATCGCTCGGCAGGTAGTTGATGAAATATCGATCCATCAACCCAAGACCGAAGCTTGCTTCGAGCCATGCGTAGAAGATCGGCGCCAGCACGCTCAGCAAAGACCCGAGCGCGAGCCCGAGACACGTCCCTACGCCGCCCACGATCAGTCCGAGCCATGCGGCAATGTGCATGGTGCGCCGAGGCGATGCGCCAAACGTGTGCAAAATAGCAAGGTCGGGTCGGCGGCTGTTGATGACCATGACAAGGGTGGACACCAGGTTAAACGCGGCAACGCCAATCAGCAGCGACAAGAGGATAAACATCACGCCGCGCGTTGAAATGACCGCTTGGTAGAACGGCCCGAAACGGCGTTTCCAAGAGTCGTCGAGCGCGCCGGTCTCAAGCGCAAGCTCATAGGCGACTCGATCCGCCTGCATAACATCATGCAGCTTCACATCGATGGCTTGCGCATTTGAGGCACCGCGCAAGAGCCGAGCCGCATCATCTCGGTGCATCCATAGCCAGTAGCCGTCAATCTCGGTGCCTGTGCGAACGGTGCCGAGCACCTTGATGCGCTTCTTGCGAGGCACTACCGCGAAGGGTGTGGCAAGCGCTTCGGAGAGCAGCAATAGTGCATCGTCGCCGGCACCAGCCTCAAGCTTCTCGGCAAGGCGCGCCCCGAGGAAGGCGCGAAAGCGACCGGCTTCCAAGTCGGAAAAATCGGGACCCGCATCGGCGACGAAATCAGGGACATCCGAGATGCGCGCGTAGCGCTCCGGCGAGATGCCAACCAAGGTCACGCCTGCAAGATGATGTTCCCGGCTCAACATGCCGGCACCGCGCACGACGCGGCCTTCCGAGGCCACCAGAGGATGATCGCGCACGCGCGCCTGCACATCCGCCCAATTCTGCTCCGATTCGGAGAAGTGCAGGCTTGCGTGCGGCGCAACGCCGAGCAGTCGTCCAAGCAGCTCGCGCTCAAAGCCATTCATGATCGACATCACGAGCACCAGCACAGCCACGCTCAAAGCGAGCCCGGCGAGCGCCACGCGCGCTACGAATGAGGTAAAGCTGCCCGACCTCGTCGCATAGCGAAGCGCGATCAGAAATGAGACGGGCGCAGCAAGCAGGATGTCAGGCGTCGCAGGGTTCGCCGGGTCGTCCGCAAATGGCGCACGCCTGTCCATTCTGAGCGCCTTGCCCAGCAATGGCCGACATGCCGCCACAGCTGCCCTTGATGGGCGCGCGACCGAAGTAGAGGCCGACCGCCATGATGCCAATGACGATGAGCATGGCGAGGAAGACAAATATCAGGGTGGTCATGGTGTTGTTTGTTTTTGTGTTGGTTGAAAACGCCCGGTGGCAAACGAATCATAGCCCGAATCAATGCGAACAATAAAGTACGCATCGATATGGTGCGCTTCAGCGAACGCGCGTCCACGTTTCGGACCCATGACGTTGAGCGCCGTTGCCAAAGCATCGGCGCGCATGGCGGTCTCGGCGATCACGCTCACCGAAGCGAGGCTGTGCGTCACTGGGCGTCCCGTCGCCGGGTCAATCGTGTGCGAAAACACGGCGTCACCGATGCGCACTTGGTTGCGGTAGTCTCCGGACGTGGCGATTGAAGCATCGGAAAGGTCAACAGTAAGCGCGACACCGGAGGCCTTTTGCGGCGTCTCGATGCCAAGCACCCAGGGTTCTCCGTCCATCCGCCGCCCGCGCACGCCGACTTCCCCACCCACTTCGAGCAGTAGATCCGCGCAGCCTGCGGACTCCAAGGCCTCAATCGCAAGATCCACGGCGTAGCCTTTGGCGATTGCCGACAGGTCAAGCGAGAAGTCTGAAAGCCTTCGAATAGCGGGCCTTACGAGGTCGAGTTCGAGATGGCGCCATCCGCTATTCGATTGCAGGCGCTCTATGTCGCTGTCAGTGGGCACTTGGTCAGGCACATTGCCACCGGAGAACCCCCATAGATCCACAAGCGCGCCGACTGTCGGGTCGAACGCACCCCCGGTGAAACGCGCCAAACTGATGGAAGCGGCCGCAACCCGCGCGAAATCCTCCGATACTGCAAGCCAGGATCCAAGCGCCGACCGGTTGAGACGCATGAGCTCCGAGTCTTGCCGATAGGTTGACATCGCGACATCAACGTGGTCGAAGGCTGACTCGACAATTGAACGAGCTTCCACACTGTCAAGCGAGCAAGCCAGTTTCAAGGCGTAGCTTGTGCCAAACACCTGGCCTCGAATCGCCTGCGCGTCGTGCATGGAAGGCGCGCCGCAGCCAGAAACCGCAATCGCCATCACCAAGATGGCACAGAACTTGCTTGAGTGAGTTGCAACAAGTCCGCAGAGTTTTGCTGGTTTGCAGGTGCGAAAGTGCCGTCCACACATTTTTCGATTGCCAGAGAGACGTATCATGATTCGACATTCTGCAAGATTCCTTCGCTGCGGGTTACCGCTCGCCGCCCTGCCCACGCTCCTGCTTGCCACCGGAGCAATGGCAGAGGACGGCGCTGCGCAAGCAGATGAAGTGGCTTTTGTCTTCAACACCTTCTCGTTCCTCGTCAACGGGTTCCTGGTCATGCTCATGGCTGCCGGCTTTTGCATGCTCGAATCCGGCATGGTGAAAACCAAGACGGTTGCCACCATCTGCCTCAAGAACATCACGCTTTATTCGATGGCGGGCATTATGTTCTTCCTTGTGGGCTACAACCTCATGTATGCGGGCGTTGATGGCGGCTGGATGGGCAGTTTCTCGCTCTTTGACGTGCCAAGCCCCGATGTGGAGGGCGTTGATGGCGGCTATGCGGCCGCGTCAGACTGGTTCTTCCAGATGGTATTTGTGGCAACCGCGGCATCGATTGTCTCAGGCGCAGTCGCAGAACGGGTCAAGGTATTCGCCTTCTTCGCCGTTGTTCTCGTACTCGTCGCCATCATCTATCCAATCCAAGGCGCATGGCAGTGGGGTGGCGGCTGGCTCTCCGAGCTCGGCTTCAGCGACTTCGCAGGCTCCACCATCGTGCATTCCACCGGTGGCTGGTGCGCGCTCGCGGGCGTGATCCTGCTCGGCGGACGCGCGGGCAAGTACACCAGCGACGGACGCATCCACCCGATGCCAGCCTCGTCGCTGCCGCTTGTCACTCTCGGCACTTTCCTTCTCTGGTTCGGCTGGTTCGGCTTCAACGGCGGCTCGCAACTTGCGCTTGGCAGCGCCGCCGATGCAAGCGCCATGGCGCGCATCTACGCCAACACCAACCTTGCAGCGGCAGGCGGTGTGGTTGCTTCCGTCCTGCTCACGCAAGCGCTCTATCGCAAAGTTGATTTGACGCTCGTCTTGAACGGCGCGCTCGGCGGCCTCGTCAGCATCACCGCCGAACCTCTCGCGCCAAGCTTCGGTCAAGCTGTACTGATCGGCGGCGTTGGCGGCGTCCTTGTGGTGCTCGCCGTACCGTTGCTCGACAAGCTCCGCCTCGACGATGTTGTTGGCGCGATTCCGGTGCACCTCGTCTGCGGCATCTGGGGCACCATGATCGTGCCCGCGACCAACGATGGCGCGAGTTACCTGACGCAGCTCATTGGCGTGGTGTCGATCGGCGCCTTCGTGTTCGCTGTCAGCTTCGTTGTGTGGTACCTGCTCAAAGTGACTTTTGGCATACGCCTTGACGCGGAAGACGAGGCTGTCGGCTCAGATGCGACTGACATCGGTCTACATGCCTACCCCGAATTTGGCGTGCAGCGAGCGGATTAACGCGCTGCGCCTACTGTTCACCGGCCATCCTGGGATTTTGAACCCTTCTCCCCTCTCCCTCGTGGTTGAACCCAGGGTGGCCGGAACTTTCCTTCCCACATAACAAAGAGGTATTCACAAGACACCCCACCAGTTCCGCGCAGCGGAGATGGTGGGGTGTTTTGCTGCGGTTATCGACCGGCATGAAGCAACGAGCGCGCATGCCGAAGCGCCCGCCAACCGATTCAAACGCCAACTGGCCAATGCTCCAACACCAGTTCAGGCATCGGAAAATCATCGATATTCGCCGTCGCAAGTGAAGCGCCGAACAGCCGTCTCCTCACCCGGACGCACACCTCGCCAAATTTCCTCGGCCGAAATCGCGCACATCCAAGGTTCAACGTTTCGCCGCCTCAATTCAGTAATGCGCGGCCCGGCAGGCCTGCCTCGAAGTGCATCTATGAGCACGGTTGAATCGAGCAGTAGCCGGGACACTTTTCAACCAGAACGACGGCTGTCACCGCGACGCTGCCGCCGTATCCATTCGGCAGGGTCCTCATCCCAGTCATGTCCCTTGTCCTGAAGGCCACCGAGTGCAGCTTCAATGTCATCCCACCGCTGCTCGTCTTCGAGTCCGCGCTGAATGAGATTGGCGATGAACGCGCTCCGCTTGCGAGCACCGACACGCTGGTCAAGCCGCGTGACAATGTCGTCTGGGAGCGCTATGTGTATTCTCATGTGCTGACAATAGCACGTGTAAAACTTGGGTTGGAGCGTCTCGCGGAATCGTTCATTTCACTGGCGCGTCGAGCATGGGATATACTTTTCGAATATTCCCGCCGAACTTCGCCATGACTATTCAAGATTTCTTACCTTGGGCGACTCTCGCAGCAATCACAATAGGTATCATTTGGATCGTCATTCAGAGCATTAGTTCAAAGCTCAGTGCTGAAATAGAAAAAGTTGGAAAAATTGGCGAAGCCAATATCACCCGCATTGAAGCTGCAATTCAAGCGGGCGCAAAGGAGCATGAGCAATTTCGTTCGGATGTGAAAGACATAAACCACCGTCTTGATAACCTATATACGCTACTATTGGATCGTCTATCCACGAAAGATGAGAACACCTCTCAATAAGTTGGTTCCGCTAAGCTCGCAATTCTTTTGATTATGATAAATGGATTCTTCGGAGTCCTTTTTTTGGGTATCTGATTACCTGTTGTAACGAAACCCCGCAACAGCCCCTTTCGATGCAAGTTGGTTCTTCGCATATCGCGCTGGCATACTTGGACTTTACTATCCCTCTGCTGTTTGTATATCGACAAGTGCAGCCCCTCTTGAAGCGAGTGATTGAGCACTGCACTTGAGGGGCTCCCCATTCCTTGGACAGTTGGAGGGCGGAGATAAGGCGTACTCTCATGAATGAAAGCCCTCTGGAAATGAAGTTTACGCGCGTCATGGCTGGTCGGCGAACTACGCTGTTCCGCGCTGATTGGGATGAGGCAGCTCGGCCGCGTTCCCGACGGTGACAGTGACGCCCGTTTCCAAGCCTGCCTGCTCTTCGGCGGCCTTGGCGGGTACCGCCGCCATCCGCTCCGACCGGCTCATTTCCCCAAACCTCGCAGAAAAAACTCCCACTCCATCGTCAACTCGCCGACCTTCGCATGCAGTGCCCAGATCGCCCGTGGTCCTCTCCGCGCTTCCCAGCGCCACGCTCGAACGTCCCTGTAGCCACTCCGCCGCCTGTCGCTTCCATGCGCTCACCCGGTTCGCATGCAGGCCGTTGCGTCGTGCGATCCCCTCACCGTGTCCGTCTCCTTCAGTGCCTCAAGCGCCACCCGCGCCTTGAAACTCGCTGAAAACCGTCTTCTCT
This sequence comes from Gammaproteobacteria bacterium, assembly GCA_026709225.1. Taxonomy (GTDB): domain Bacteria; phylum Pseudomonadota; class Gammaproteobacteria; order Pseudomonadales; family Azotimanducaceae; genus Azotimanducus; species Azotimanducus chitobiosivorans. The sequence goes on from JAPOTJ010000001.1 coordinate 40,858, forward strand.
TTTGTCCCATTCCCGTGTCTCCTTCTTAAGCTTGGAGCACGCCTCAGCAACCTGTCCAAAATTGGGGAGCACCTCAAACCGCCCTTGCTCGTTCGCCTTCTTCGCGCCCTTCACGGCTTGCAGAATGTCCTCGGACATCCTTCTCAAACTGTTCGAGTCTGAGTGCGCCTGCTTGGCTCATAGCCGCGCCCGCATCATGCGCTCAACGTATTTCTGGCTTGCGTCAAAGCCACGCTCGGTAAGCCAATCGGCCATTTGCCGGCACGAGAGATAGGACAGTATCCGAACGCTCTCTAGCGTTTCGAGTGCCTCAAGCCTAGGTACTTGCCGATCATCCGCTTTGGTGCGGCGCGTCTCCCACTGTTCTCTCTGCCTTGTTTCGTCCACATGGCTAGCTCCGCAAGTACATGTGTCGCGTCCTCGCACATGTGCATGTCAAACACATGTCCAGATTCTCGACAACTGCCGATCTAACTTGCGTCCAAGTTCAGGACATGTCTACGCGCCTGCGCATGTCCGCCACTGGCAAATCATCTGCTTCGCAACTTAATCACCTGGCAAAGAGTCCTCGGGGCCAATACAATAGGTATCATCACCATTCGCGCTCAGTAAATCCTCAATAACCTTCAAGCCGTTGCCAATCGCCAATTGATACTGCGACCTGGAATCGTTGCCACCACAGGTTGACAAGTCCGCCCCTTTCTCGATGCCCTTCTCGATCAGAAGCTCCGCCACGTCCTCACGGTATTCCCTTATGGCAGTGTGAAGCGGCGTGTTGCCTTCGTTGTCAACGGCGTTCATGTCCGCGCCCTTCTCGATCAGAAACTCCGCCATGTCCACATGGCCTCGCGCGGCGGCATTGTGAAGCGGCGCTCTGCCGTTGTTGAGCCTGTCGTTCAGCTGCGCCGCCCCGGCCAGCCTGATTAGCGCGTCCGCAACATCCACGCGCCCAAAATATGCCGCAGCGTGAAGCGGATAGCCGCCTCCGTTGTTCCTGGCCCTCACATCCGCGCCATTCAAGAGCAGAAACTCCGTCACTCCCCCAGTTCGCGCAGTGTGAAGCGGCGTGTTGCCCCATTCATCCTTGGCGTTCACGTCCGCGCCCGCTTGGATCAGCGCACGCGCCACGCCCTCGTTTGCCGCAGTGTGAAGCGGCGTGTAGTTTCCGCTGCTAACGGCGCTCACGTCGGCACCCGCGGCGATAAGCGCACGCGCCACGTTCACCGTTGCCGCATTGTGAAGCGGCGTTCTGTCTATTTCGTCCGCGGCGTTCACGTCCGCGCCCGCAGCGATCAGCACACGCGCCACGCCCACGTTTGCCGCAAAGTGAAGCGGCGTTCTGTCGGCGCTGTCCTTGGCGTTCACGTCCACGCCCTTCTCAATCAGAAGCCGCGCCACGCCCGCGGTTGCCGCATTGTGAAGCGGCGTCTGTTGATAATATCTGCTCTTGGCGTTCACGTCCGCGCCCGCGTCAAGCACCAACTGCACCATGCCCTCGGCCCCTTCAACCGCGCCTGCCGCCCAGTAAAGCGGCGTACGGAACCCGTCCATAGCATTAAAGTCCGCGCGGAAGCCGTACATCCATATCACCGCAACCTGGGACCCCGACGCGATTGCCCAAGAAAGCGGGGTTCGCCCGTCGTTGTCCTTGGCGCTTATGTCCGCGCCCGCATAGAGCAGCACACGCATCGCATCCCCACTGCCTGCCGCTGCCGCAGTGTGAAGCGGCGTGCTGCCGCCCCTGTCCTTGGCGTTCACGTTCGCGCCCGCGTCCAGCAGCTCGTGCACCCGACCCGTACCGCCAAGCCTTGCCGCATAGTGAAGCGGCGTTTCTAGGTTCCGGCCTATTTTGGCGTTCACGTCCGCGCCCCCAGCGACCAACTGCCGCACAGTGGCTCCGGCTGGGAACGAGAACCTCGCATAGTAAAGCAGCCGGTTCCAGTTTAAGTCGGATATGTTTGCGGTGCTCGCGCCCGAGCGGATCAGAACGCTCATCACGTCCGCTGCCGCTGTATGTCGTGAGGAGAAGAAGAAAATCTCAGCTTGTTGCAACGGCGTGTAGCCTCTTTCGCTCTTGGCCTCCACGTCCGCCCCCGCACGGATCAGCAAATACGCTACGTACGCACGGTATTCGTCTGCCGCAGCATGAAGCGGTGTGAAGCCGTGGAATGTATCAACGGCGTGCACATCCGCGCCCGCGGCGATCAGCGCACGCGCCACGCCTGCGTTTGCCGCATAGTGAAGCGGCGTGCGGTTCCAAGACCCCTTTTCGTTCACATCCGCGCCCGCGTCAAGCAGGAACCGCACCATGTCCGCATGGCCATTTCTTGCCGCCAAGTGAAGCGCACCGCTCGTGTTCGCGCCCGCGGCGACCAGCGCGCGCACCACGTCCGCATGGCCATTGCTTACCGCGCCGCGAAGCGGACTTCCCCGGCTGCCTCCGCCGTTCGCGTCCGCCTGATAGTCATCAATCAGCATTTTCGCCACGTCCGCATGGCCATACTTTGCCGCAGTGTGAAGCGGCGTGAGGTAGCCGGGGTCCCAAGCGCCCACATCCGCGCCCGCGGCGATTAGCGCACGCGCCACGTCCGGAGTTGCCGCCAAGTGAAGCGGCGTTTCGCCGTTGTCGTTCTTCGCGCCCAAGTATGCGGCCGACTCGGTCAGCGCACGCACCACGCCGTGAGTTCCCCAACGCCCGTGATTCGCGCCGAGCGCCGCAGTGTGAAGCGGCTCGTTGCCGTTGTCGCTCTCCGCGCCCACGTCCGCGCCCGCCTCGATCAGGGCACGCGCCACGCCCTCGGTTGACGCAGTGTGAAGCGGCGTTTCGCCGTCGTAGCTTCTTGCTTTTACGCTCGCGCCCGCCTCAAGGAGCGCACGCGCCACGAACACGCTTACTGCCCAGTGAAGCGGCGTGAAGCCGCGGCCGTCAACGGCGTTCACGTCCGCGCCCTCGGCAATTAGCCTCTGCACCAAGTCCGTGCGGCCAATCTTCACCGCCAGAAAGAACAGTTCATAATCGCTGAAGTCCTCGACGCTCACGTTCGCGCCCGCGGCGACCAGCGCGCGCACCACGTCCGCATGACCATTGCTTACCGCGCCGCGAAGCGGCGTGAAGCCGCGCCCGTCAACGGCGTTCACGTCCGCCCCCGAATCTATCAGCGCCCGCACGGCTTCCGCTTCGCCGTTCAATACCGCTTCGTGAAGCGGCGTCGCTTGTAGCGGCGCGATGCCGATTGCGAACACGGTCAATGCCGCGAGAATGAGTGCCTTCATGGCTTGCTCCTTATTGGGAAGATGGGGAAGCTGTTCCACCGGGCGTTGCGCCGGCAGGTTGAAAGCGGGCATCGCCGAGCGCGGTCGTGCATTAGGCACGCTCCGCGCATGGTCGGCCGCGTGATCTATCGCGCCATCGCTTGAAGCAGGCACGAATTGTTGAAGAAGAGTTTGTCGCTCTCAGCGAGCGACGGACATGCCGGATTTCAAGGAGAGGGGATCGCTGATCTGCTGGATTGTTTTTAATTAACCGCCCAATAACTTGCGGGGGGGGGGGGGGGGGGGGGGGGGCCGCCCCCGCGCGGCAAACGCCAACGCCGGTTGCGAAAGGGCGGATGCTTTTACTTTGCCGGCCCCTCCCATTTTTTTTGTTGTTCACAAACAA
>JAPOTJ010000001.1:44525-96269 GCA_026709225.1 Gammaproteobacteria bacterium
GGGAAGAGAGGAGCCGGGGTGGGGGGCGGGGGGGGTTTTGGGGGGGGGGGGGGGGGGCGCGGGGGGGGGGGGGGGGGGGGGGGGGGGGGGGTAGTGCCGCTCGCCACAACCTACAGCTAACGCCGTTTGCGAAAGAGCCGATGCTTTTACTTTGCGCGACACTGCAATTTGTTCTGATGTATCAAAGCAGAATGCAATACTACATCTTTCTTCAGGATCGCGTATTCCCTGTCCTGCCAATGTTCTTGGGACTGCGTATTCAAGTTCGTGCTGTCTTGGTAATTGCCTTTGACAGCCAGCCGTCCTGAATCGACTGCGCGAGCTGTGAAATCGCTCGGCATCTCATCCGGCCAAGGTGCGAAAGGTCAGCGGCGAAGCAATATTTGGCCATCAAGCACTGAGACCAGCAGATAATCCACGCTTCCGCCCGGAAGTGCGACTTCTGGAACGATGTGAAGCTCATTGCCGGGATAGTGCCCTCGCAACAAATGGAGTGAGTCGACGAAAATCTGCTTTCGCTGCAAGAGGCGTTTGGGGCAGATCACTATTGGCCGCGCCTTGCGTCCATGTCGCACCGTACACGTTCCGATCGAAATTTCCGGTCGGGACTTGCGAACCTTAAAACATCTGCTATTTGTGTATGGACACCACTGGTCGACAACGACCTGCTTCCAATTGACATCCTTGCTTGCCGCGACATCCATGCCGAACAGATCAACGATTTTGCTCATAGCAAGAACGAGCGAATACGCTTCTTCGCAATATCAACATACTCTGCGGAAATATCGATGCCAATACCGCGCCTGCCAAGACTCTTCGCTACCACCAGAGTCGTACCCGTGCCACAGAATGGATCAATGACGGCTCCCCCGGAAGGGCAAGTCGCAAGAATTGGTATTCGACATAGATCCTCTGGAAAGGGCGCGAAGTGCACCTTTCGTTTTTGACTATCTTCAGGAATGATGTCCCACACATCAGATGGTTTCGTACCATTGGGATGGTATTTCATGAAGTAGAAACCTCTTTCCTTGAGTTCTTTGGCCCGCCCCGAAAGCCGCTCGCTATCCGAATGGGTTGTTCGCTGCTCACCACGAACAATCATTCGGAAATCCGATAACCGCCCGCCCGAAACTTCGGCAAGCATTGCATCAAGCGCAATGATGGCATCTTCCTTTTCAGAGTCGCTGAGCTTTGTGGAAAGTTCAATTTGACGCCTGTAGCGCACACCTGAAACCCCCGTCGCAGATACAACGGCACCGTTGCGAACCTTGGCACTACGGGGCTTGGCTCGAATGGCATCCATGTCGTAATAGCAGTCCTTCGTCGAAACGAAGTGAAAGACATCCTCGTAGACATGCCTGAGTTTATCCTTGGAATTGTCCGGAGAACCTTTTACCTTGTGCCAGATGACATCGTTCCTCAATATCCAGCCCTGCTCATCCATGAGGCGAATAGCCACTCGCCAAGGAATGCCGACGAGAGATTTACCGCGATATGCATCGCCTATGTTGAGCCAGAGAGACCCCTGCGGTGTCAGCACTCGCTTGACCTCCCCTAAAATCGCACAGAGCTGATGAATGTAATCTTCAACGTCGGCCTCCAACCCGATGCCCCCATTGCTGTATTCACGCTGCCCCCAGTAGGGCGGAGAGGTGATACAACAATCGACCGATGCGGTATCGAGCGACTGAAGCACCTGCAAGGCGTCGCCGCAATACAGTGAGGTATTTTGCGCATGGCAATCTGACTCGGCGGCACTGTGCAGATGGACGCTCATCACCAATTCAGCGGTGCGTTCGGGACGGTGGGGCGGAAATTGTAGAGTGATCTGATTCTGCCAGTCCAGTTGAATTCAAGACCACGAGCGCAACCTACCCCGCCACCATTCGCCGTAACTGTCGGTACACATCGCTGCCGAGCATGGATTCACTCAAAAACAACACGCCGAAAGGCACCAGATTCGACGGCGCTCGCACAACCACCCAAGCCGCCCAGATGCGCGGCGCTTCTGCGAGCGGCACCCAGTCGTCTTCTCCGCGCTTGCGGATGCTCATATGATGCTCGGAAAGCGACACTTCAACGGGCAAGGTGTTTCCTATTGCCCACAGGCGGTAGAAATAGAAAGCGATCGCCACAAACCCAAGCGCTGCCCACGGCAGGTAGTAGCTGACCGGCAGCCATAGCGAACAAGCCAGCACGAGCAGGATGAAACCGCGGCGCCTTGATTCTGGCGCGATGTCGCAATGAAAAACGATCTCGCTCATAAGCGAGCGCCTTGTGCTCGATGCCACTGACGAATTCTGCCAACGATGTGCGTTGCGCGCTGACTCGGAGCCGCCGCACCTTTCAGCCAGTCAAGCAGCACGACATCATCTTCGCCCAGCATCTCGTCATAGGAAGCTTGCTCGGCCTGCGTCAGCACCGAATACACGGACTCTGCAAACGGCACGAGCAGCAGATCGAGTTCCAAGAGACCGCGCCGGCTTCGCATGCGCGCGCGGCGGTGCGCCTCGGTGTGGAGGCTCACGATTCGTAGGACACCTCGTGCGCGAGCTTCTTGAACCTGCCATTCTCGACGACCGTCAGGCTCGCAGTCCTCACGCCGTTGTGATTCGTCGGCGAGAAGCTGACGCGATAGCCGAACATATCCTCGTAATCCACGATGCTCTCCAAGGCAGCGATAAAGCCTTCCCGCGTCAAGTCCCGACCCGCCCGTTCGAGCGCTTCAATCACCAAGCCAGTATTGCGGTACCCCTCCATCGCAGGTGGCCCCGGCGGGGTGCCGTAGCGCGCAACGTAAGCGTCCCACCAAGCGCGAACGCGCTCGTCTTCAATCGAGTCCTCGTAGAGTTGCGGCATATGAACAAAGCAATAATAGCCTTCTCCCGATCCGCTTTCCTGCTCGGCAATCACCTGCGCAAACGCCGCGTTGTTGCCAACCCAGGCGACATCGTCCCAACCGCTCTTGCGGGCAGCTTCGAGAATCAGAATGGTGTCGCGATGCACCGAACCCATGAGTACGACTTGGCAGCCTGCGTCCTTCAGCTTGAGCACGGCGGCGGTGAATTCGGTGTCGGTCGGCAAGGTCGCTGAATGCGCGGCCAGCTCAAGACCCATCTCGCCGAGCTGATCATTGACCGCTTCAAGGACTTCAAGACCGTACTCGGTATCGTGATAAATCGCGCAAAACGCCTCGGCGCCTTGCCTGTCGTGGAAATACTTGACCGCCGAGCGCATTTCGTCGTAATAGAGGCTGCGCGCGGTGAACTTGAGCGGATGAAACGGCTCCGCCATGGAGCGCGCGCCAGTCAGTGGAAAGAGATTCGGCACGCCCGCGGCAAGCTGCTGCTCAAGCACCGCGTTGTTGGTTGGCGTCCCGACGGCGAGCAGCATGGCGAAAATCTTGTCCCTGTGAATCAACTTGTTGGCCGCTTGGATGGCGCGCGGCACTTGATAGCCGGTGTCCTCCACGACCACTCGAATCGTGCGACCGTGCACGCCGCCGGCGGCATTCGCCTCATCGATTCGCATGCGCATGCCGTTGACTGTGCCGATGCCCCAGATGGCGACCACGCCGGAAAGGTCGGTGTGCGAGCCGAGCACGATCTCGTCGTCTGAGACACCCGGCGTCGTGCCGGATTGGGAGCCACCGTCCGGGGAACCGCCGCAACTTGCAAGAACGAGCGCGACTCCCATCGCCACCAATCCAGCCAGTGATGTTCGAATCTTCAATCTATTTCTCCACAGTGTCTGATCGCATTATCTCCCTTCCGCTTAGTACATGCTTTCGATAAGCGCCGCGTACTTCTCGTTGACCACCTTGCGTTTGAGCTTCATCGTTGGCGTCAATTCGTCATCTTCGGGGTCGAGCAACTGGTCGATAAGCCGGAACTTCTTGATAGTCTCGACACGCGCGAAGAGGCCGTTGACGCGCTCGATCTCGCCGCCAATCAATGACTCGACCTCCTTGGTGTGGCAAAGGCTCGTGTAATTGGTGAAGGGCACCGACAAATCCTGCGCATACTTGGTGACGTTCTCCTGATCGATCATGATGAGCGCTGTCAGGTATGCCCGCTTGTCGCCGACGACCACCGCATCGGACACATAGGGCGAAAACTTGAGCTGATTTTCGATCTCGCTCGGCGTGATGTTTTTGCCGCCTGCAGTGATGATGATGTCCTTCATGCGATCAACAATATAGAAATAGCCATCGGCATCGACGCGGCCGACATCGCCCGTGTGCAGCCAGCCATCGACAATGGTCTCGGCGGTTTTCTCCGGCTTGTTCCAATAGCCTTTGACGACACCCGGACTGCGGATGAGGATCTCGTTGTCTTCGGAGAGCTTCACGTCCACGCCTTCGCAGGCTTTGCCGATGCTGCCGATGCGATTGTCATCAGCGGAATTGGCAGTGGCGAGCCCGGAGCACTCAGTCTGACCGTACGCTTCAAGCATGGGCCTGCCAAGCGCCCAGAACCACTTGATGAGATCCGGTGCGATCGGCGCGGCAGCCGTCAACAGCCAGCGGGCATTGTCGATGCCGAGCGCTCGCCGAACATTTCGTAACACGAGGCGGTCAGCTACCCAGTGCAAAGCACGCAGCGCGATCGCAGGTCTCTCACCTTGCATCCGACACCTCGCCACGCGTTCCCCAAGTCCGAGCGCCCAATCGTAAGCCAGCTGCCCGAGCTTTGTGGCATCTTTCAGCTTGATTGAGACGGTCGAGTACTGCTTCTCCCATACCCTCGGCACCGCAAAGTGAATGCTTGGCGCGACTTCTTGCAAATCCTCGGCGAACGTTTCACCATTTTCAACGAGATTGACGACTGAGCGGCTGGCGATTGTGAGCGAGATGTAGAGCATGCGACCCGCGACGTGCGCGAATGGCAGAAAGCCGACCTGATCATCGGTGCTGCGCACCTGATATGTGCTCTGCAAGACCTGCATTTGAAACAGCATATTGCGCTGCGTGAGCATGGTGCCCTTGGGCGGGCCTGTTGTTCCCGATGTATAGGTGAGCACCATGAGATCATCAGGCTTGATGGCCGAAGCGCGCTGCAGCCATTCGGCGCTTTTTTCCTCTTCAGCACTGCGGCCGAGATCGAGGAGCCGTTCAAAACTGAGGCAAGCTGGGTCGTCCAGGTCGCGAAGCCCTTCCATGTCCATAATGATGATGCGCACAAGGCTTGGCGTTCGTTCGCGCACGGCGAGCACCTTGTCGAGCTGCTCCTCGTCCTCGGCAAAGTAGAAGCGCGTGCCGCTGTCATTGATCAGATACTCGACTTGCGACGCCGAATCAGTGGGGTAGACGCCATTGGTGACGCCGCCTGCGCAGTTGATGCCTTGATCGGCGTAGAGCCATTCAGCGCGCACTTCCGCTGCGATTGAACACACATCGCCAGCCTTCATGCCAAGCGCCATCAATCCTAGGCCGACGAGTCGCGCTCGCTCGCCATACTCGCCCCAGGTCACCGGATTCCAGACGCCGAAGTCCTTTTCCCGAAAAGCAAGGCGCTCCGAATCTTCTTGGACGCGCTTCCAAAAGAGCGCAGCGACGGTCTCGCAGCCTTCAATGCTGACCGTGCCGGCCGCCCGCACTTCGCTCACCGCCAAGTCTTCCGCTGCTTCCAGCGACGCCGGCCGCGCACGCCCTGCTCTTTCATGCCAAGGTAGAACTCCTTGATGTCGGTCGCATCGCGCAGGCTCGATGATGTGTCCTCCATCACAATACGACCGTTTTCAAGCACATAGCCATAGTCGGCAACATCAAGCGCCATGCGCGCGTTCTGCTCAACAAGCATGATGGTGACGCTCTCATCGCGATTCAGCTTGACAATGGTTTCGGCAATTTCACCGACGAGTTGCGGCGACAGGCCAAGCGACGGCTCATCAAGCAGCATCAGGCGCGGCGCGGACATCATTGCCCGGCCAATGGCGAGCATCTGCTGCTGCCCGCCAGAGAGATAGCCTGCCTGGCTCGTTCGCTTCGCATACAGAGCCGGGAACAGCGCAAAGACGCGCTGCAATGATTCAGCGACTTCCGCGCGCGTCCGCCGATAGCCGCCCATATGCAGATTCTGTTCGGTGGTCAAGAGCGGAAACACTTCCCGGCCTTCAGGCACTTGCGCAATACCGAGGCGGGCCACCTGATGCGGCGGCGTGCCTTCAATGGACTTGCCCTGAAACTCAACACGCCCTTTCTCCGGCACCATGGTTCCGCTAATGGTCTTCAGCAGCGTGGACTTGCCCGCGCCATTGGCGCCGAGGAGCGCAAGTACCTGTCCCTCGCGAACCTTCATGCTGACGCCTCTGAGCGCCATGATCGGTCCATAGAACGTCTCAACATTCTGCACACCTAAGAGATCAGCCATGCTCACCTCCAAGATAGGCTTCGAGTACGGTCGGGTGGCTGCGCACCTCGTCAAAGCTGCCCGTGGTCAGCACCTCACCTTCGTTCATGGCCATGACTCGGTGCGAGACTTCGCCAACAAGTCGCATATCGTGCTCGACCATAAGCACGGTCATGCCGAGTTCGCGATTGATATCCTCGATCCAGAAGACAAGGTCTTCGGTCTCCTCCGGATTGAGGCCGGACGACGGCTCGTCAAGCAAAATCAGCTGTGGGCGCAGGCACAGGCCGCGCGCAATCTCAACCATTTTGCGCACGCCAAACGGCAAGCTCGCGATCACTTCATAGCGGTAGGCTTGCAAGTCAAGCAGATCGATGATCTCTTCAATGTGCTCGCGCGCGGCTAGCTCTTGGCGTCGAACGCTTGGCAGGAACAGCATGTCTCGCAGCACATTCGATTGACGGTGCACATCGCTCGCAATCATCAAGTTCTTGAGCACGCTCTCGTGTTCGAACAGTTCACAGTTCTGAAACGTTCGCGCGATGCCAAGCGCCGCAATCGTGTAATCCTTCGCTTCTGTGATGTCGCGCCCTTGAAATTCAATACGCCCTGAATCCAGATCATAGAAGCGACTGATGGCATTGAAGATCGACGTCTTGCCAGCGCCATTCGGCCCGATAATGCTGAACACCTCGCCCTCAGAGACCTCGAACGAAACATCCTTGATGGCTTGCACGCCACCAAAGCTGAGGACAAGACTGCTTGCTTTCAGGAGACTCATTGCAAGCGCTCGGTCGTTAAAAAGCGCTGTTGGCGCTTGAATGTGTCTTTTCGATAGAGCGGGAACTCCTCAAAATAGCGCCGTATCTTGAGCCATCGCCCGTAGATGCCATCCGGTTCGAGTATAAGAAACGCGATGAGGATTGCGCCGAACACGGCTGGTTCGATACCGGGCAGATTGGCGACGCCTTGCGGCAGGACATCGCGAGCGAGCGCAATGCCTTGGGGCAGCAGCCCGATGAAAATAGCGCCGAAAATGACGCCATGCATCGAGCCGAGCCCACCGACCACGACCATCAACAAGAGTTGTATGGAGGTGATCAAGGTAAACGCATCAGGTGCGAGATGTCCGATGCGGTGCGCAAACAGCGCGCCCGCCAATCCCGTGAACATGCCTGAGAGCGTAAAGGCGAGCGTTTTTGTGCGCACGAGCGAGATGCCCATGCTGACCGCGCTTGTTTCCGAATCGCGGACCGCCACAAGCGCTCGCCCCGTTGGACTACGCAGAATATTCAGCGCCGCGAACATGGATGCCACGAGCACCGCGAGACAGACGTAGAAGAACGGGCGCGGAGCGTCGAGCACCATGCCAAATATCTCGGCGTCGGGCACCCTCATGCCACGAAAGCCACCAGTGACGCTCGTCCAGTGCGTGAGCACCTGTTCAACGATCTCGGCGAGCGCGAGTGTGGCAATCGCCAGATAGACGCCGGTCATGCGCAGCACCGGCAGCCCGACAAGCATGGAAACAAACCCTGTGAAGAGCGCGGCGCAGAGCAATGACGGCAGGAAGGGCACGCCCCAGGTCATGAATCTCGCGTGCGCGTAGGCGCCAATCGCGAGAAACGCCGCATGTCCGAGGCTGACCATTCCCGTATAGCCAACGAGCAGCATCAGGCCGACGCCAGCGATGGCATAGATGAAGACTTGCGCGAGCTCACCGAGATAAAAGGGGTCGAGCACGAGCGGCGCCGCGAGCAGCAGAGCGGCCAGCAGGCCGTACCAGAGCAGATGCCCGGAATGCTGAAAGAGCGCTAGGTCGATTCTGTGGCTTGTGCGGAATAGGAATCGCACGTCACACCTTCTTGCGCTGAACGCTCGCGAACAATCCGCTTGGACGCACGATCAGCATGATGAGCATGACAAGATACGGGCTTGCCGTTGCCAAGCCGGTTGGCAAGGCAATTTGCGCGAATTGCTCGATGACGCCAATGGCGATGCCGGCAATGAGCGCGCCAGGCAAGCTGCCAAGACCACCGATGATCGCCGCCGCGAAGGCTTTGATGCCAATGAACCCGACTTGCGGATCGATGAGGCTCACTGGCGCGAGCATGACACCCGCGAAACCAGCGATACCTGCAGACAAGGCCCATGCCAGCGACGTGATGCGATTGACCGAAATGCCAACGAGCACCGCAGCGAGCTGGTTTTGCGATGCCGCCTGCATGGACACGCCAATGCGCGCGTAGCGAAAGTACAGGCCGAGTGCGATGCACAACATGGCTGTGCCGACCATAACCGCAATGTTCTCAAAGCCGAGCGACACATCGCCAAAGGTCAAGACTTCGCCGCTAAAAGGGTTGTGAATGGCCTTGGGATCGGCACCCCAAACACTACTTGCAAAGCTGCGCAGAATGAACCCGAGGCCGACGGTGAGCATGAGCACCGCGAAGGTGGGTTCGCCAATCATCGGTCTGATGAGCGCACGTTCCAAAAGCGCGCCGATGAGCGCCATGCTCGCGCACGTGCAGACCAGACCGAGCCAATAGGGCATGCCCAGCACATTCAGGAAGGTGAAGGCAACGAACATGCCGATCATCATGAGATCGCCCTGCGCGAAATTGACGACCTCGGTGGCCTTGTAGATCAGCACGAAGCCAAGCGCGATCAACCCGTAGACGCATCCTTGCGACAGGCCGACGATAAGAACTTGCAGGAACTGGGCGCCGTCCATGAAGGTGCCGGGCAATTTGGATGCGGCAGTGTAACAGTGAGCGGCGGCGTACCCTGTTCCCCGCTCACACGTCGCTTTGCTCGTGCATGACTACAGCTGAATACTGTACCTCGCATACCAGATGCGTCCGCGCGGGTCATGCGTATAGTAGTCGTAGGCGCCGTCCACATTGACGAGCGGCGGCTCTTCGTTGGCGATGTTCTTCGCGCCCAAGGTCAATGCCGATGATGCGGATTCCATCCCCGGCACCGGCAGGTCAAGCTCATACTGCACATCGATGGTCGTCATGGATTCGATGGTCTCGGCAAACCCGATATATGCGCCGCGCAGCGCGCTCTGCGGCACATCGTCCTCATACTCGTCCACATGACGCACTGTGACGAATGCCGAATGCCCGCCACGCAGCCAGCCGAGCACGAGATTCGCTTTGTACTGCGGCAGTGGACGGCCGATCGCATTGCCTTGGTTTCTCGAACCGACGCCGTCAATGCGCGTGCCATTTTCGAGTGTGATGTCGTAGTCGAGGGTGTAGCTCAGGCCGAGCTGGGTGGAAAGCATGCCAAGGCTGCCCATCTCCCATGAATAGGAAGCTTCTAGATCAATCCCAGAGGTTTCCAGAGACGGCGCGTTGAAGTAGGAAGCTTGCGTTCGCAGAAGACTGCCGTTCGCCGCGCGGATCACCTTGTTAGGAATGCCTGCGCCAACGCTGTAGACCTCATCAGCGCCGTTGCCGTCCTGATCAGAAGTTCCACAGAGCGGCCCGGCCGCAGGGTCGCTATTGTTGCCATTCGGACATCTCAGCGAGTTGTCCAGATTAATCAGGTATTGGTGGCCTTCGCGAGCAATCAAGTTCTCATACTCGTAGCTGTAGTAATCAGCCGCAATGCGCAGTCCGTCCAACATGCCGAGCGGCGTCCAGACGATACCGAGATTGAACGCGGTGGACTCTTCGGGGTCGAGCGCAGGATTCCCGTCGGTGATTGTTGGGCGAAATGCAAGACCTCCGGTGCCCGAAAAGGCGTCAGTGGAATTACGGAGCGTCGTTTGGCTGCCGCCGGTCTGCAGCAGCGAACCAACGCGATACGAAGTGCCGATCGACGCCCGCAGCGTAATCTCGTCAGAAGGTTGTGCCACCACCCCGAGCTTCGGGTCAAAGGTCTCCGCATCGAGCTCATCGTAGGATTCGTAGCGACCTGAAAGGTTGACGTTGACCCAGCTTAAAATCGGCGCCTGCGCCTCGACGAACACAGCATATGACGAGGATTTATTGACCCAATCTGCCGCGCCGTACACAAATTTGAAGTTATTCGCGTTGAGTTCGTCGCCGTTATCGACGGTAGTTTCTTCCTCGCGGTATTGAAAGCCCACAGCGAGACCGAGCGAGCCGTACTGCATATCCATCGCATCGCCTGCGAGTACAAGGTCAAAGACGCTATGCTCAATTTCTGAGTCAATAAGAATCAGCCCTTGCATCCACTCAAGGAGCTCGGTTGGATTCATATATTTCCGCGCGGCCTCGGCAACCGTCAAGCTCGTGTCTGCCGCCCAGGGTGAATTGTCATCGGTGTTCCACAACGCGCCGGTCACCGGGTCGTAGCGGCTCGTTTGGAAGCTGTTGTAGAAGTAGCAGTCGCCGGTGCCAAGGTTGCCCGAGCCACGCCCGCTCGCTCGGTCGCACGATGCGCCGCCGTAGCCATCGTAGGCGGCATTGACACGCGACGTGAGGCTGTCAGATGGGTTCCGAGTGAAGCTCTCGAAGTCGGCGACACTCACACTTGCATCGAGTGTCCACGGACGCCCCTCAAGATCAAAATCATAGGTCGCGCCGATGACAAAATTCGACGTTTCACGCTCAACTGTTGAGATGGTGCTGATAGGGCGCTCTTCGTCGCTCGATGCGACCGTGCCGCCCATCAGTCGCTGCAGCGCGAGATGAGGGACTGGCGCAAACCCTCTTCGCGCCGCATCAAGCTCAAGGCCAAAGTTGTAGGGTTGAATGATCGCAAAGTTGACATCAGGATAGAGCGAGTTATTGCGCGAGGACTCGCTTTCCGAATAGGTGAAGCTGCCGTAGATCTCCAACGCATCATTCACAGTATGAGTGCCGTCAAGTCGCAGTTTGGCATGCGTTTCTTCGCGAACAAGCGCAAAAAAGCTGGAGAAGTCGTAGACGCAGATCCCGCCTGGAATCTCGCCGAGGGTGCCCATCGGCCCGTCGGCGGCGGCAGCGAGATTGCAGTCAAGATCTGCTTTCGATCCCAAGGCCGTGGACGGGTCTCCGCCTGTCGGCGAAAAGTGGCTCGGCAGCGACTCGGGCAGCGCGAGCGCTTGATGGCGACCTGGCTGACCAAAAGTTGACAGTCCTGATCGCCCAAAGGTGTCGTAGCGATCGCCTATGTTGAGTTCGCCGCGGTCGAGATAGCTTGCCGCAACGGAGACCGTGCCCTTGCCGGTATCGTGCCCATAGCGAAATGCGAGGAGCTGATCTTCCTGCTCGCCGGACTCATCGTCAACGCTGTAGTCGAGCTGCAGATCAAACCCGGCATCGTCCCGGGTGATGAAGTTCACCACGCCGGCAATGGCATCCGAGCCGTAGAGTGACGATGACCCGTCCTTGACGACTTCAACCCGCTGCAAGGCAATGTTCGGCAGCAGCGCTTGAATATCGACATAGCCGCTGCCGCCATCGTCATAGGCGGAGTTGATTTGACGCTTGCCATTGACGAGCACGAGCGTTGCGCTGTTTCCGAGGTTGCGGAGGTTCACGCTTGCATTGCCTGTGCCGTTGTCATCGCCGTAGAAGGCCGAGGCGCTTGTGCCTAGCGCGCCTGAATTGAACGAGAGGCTATGCAGCACATCTTTCATGTCCATCGCACCGAGGCGGGCAATATCCTGCTGGTCGATGACGCTCACCGGGCTTGACAAGTCATCGGTTGATTGACTGAGATAGGTGCCGGTGACGACGAGCTCCTCGATCTGCTCGGACGCTTCGTTTTGCGCAACTGCCATGCCTGGCAGAGCGAGCACGAACAAGGAAAGCGCAGTGTGCCTGCGCAAGACAACATCAAGCCTCATGATTGACTCCGTTGGGTTACAAACAACTAAGCCGGCAAGCTGCTCGCAGGCCGCCTCTCCACGTGAGCGCAAACTCTACTCCGATTCTACGCACGCGGCAACGCCGCCTGTCGCGTGCGTCCAGCGGCGATTCGCCGCGGCGATGATTGCGAGCAGCGATGCCGAAATGGTGTTGCTGCTCTTGCCAATGCCAAAGCATTGATCTGCAGCCTCGCCTGTGTCCTGTTCAGGGTTGTCGATGCACACAATGCACAACGCTTCGGCGTCCTTTCCCGTGGAAAGCGAAAGTTCGCGGTAGTCGAGAATGTTGAGCGGTTCATTGAACGCCTCGACGAATGCGTTGACAAAAGCTTCGATCGGACCCGTGCCCTCGCCGCGCAATTCGTTCACTTTTTCGCCGAAACGCACCTGCGCCGTCAAGCACTGCGGTCCGGACGCGGCTTTGGAAAGCTCGTAGTCAATCAACTCGAAAGGCGTTGATGTCGCCTGATAGACGCGCAGCAGTTCATCAAAAATCTCTTGCGCCTTGACTTCGCGGTCGAGCGTTTCAGTCAGATTCTGCACGTGGCGACTGAACTCGATCAGCATGGGGCGCGCAAGCGCAACGCCAAAATGCTCTTCCAACACAAAGCCAACGCCACCCTTGCCGGACTGACTATTGACGCGCACAGATTCCTTGTAGGACTGTCCGACATCGCTTGGGTCGATGGGCAGATACGGCACTTCCCATCGCGACCGGTCGACGCTCGCCATGCCTTTGCGAATGGCATCTTGATGAGATCCCGAGAAGGCGGTGAACACAAGGTCGCCCGCATAGGGGTGCCGCTCATGCACGGGCAGCTTATTGATGCGTTCCACCGCACGGCGGATCGACGGCATTTCAGAAAGGTCAAGTTCCGGGTCCACGCCCTGCGAGAAAAGATTCATCGCCATCGTGACAAGATCGCAATTGCCGGTGCGCTCGCCATTGCCGAAGAGCGTCCCTTCCACGCGCTCGGCGCCCGCCATGAGCGCAAGTTCCGTCGCCGCGATGCCGGTGCCTCGGTCGTTGTGCGTATGCAGACTCACAACCGCAGCCTCACGGGCAGAAAAGTGCCGGATGAACCACTCGATTTGATCGGCATACACATTTGGCGTCGCCATTTCGACCGTAGACGGCAGGTTGACGATCATTGGCCTAGCCTCGCTCGCGCCCCATGCCTCAGCCACCGAATCACATACCTTGACCGCAAAGTCGAGCTCGGTTGCGGTGAAGGACTCCGGCGAATATTCGAGAGTCACGTCCATGTCGGATGTGCCGTCAAGCCGCTCACGCACCATGCGGGTGCCTTCGACCGCGAGCCGCTCGATGTCGTCGCGCTGCAAACCGAAGACCACGCGCCGCTGCAATGTCGATGTCGAATTGTAGAGATGGAAAATGGCGCGCTTGGCTCCCTGCAAGGCTTCGGCGGTTCGGTCGATCAACTCCTCGCGTGCCTGGCAGAGCACCTGCAGCGTCACCGAATCGGGCACCCTGTCCTCTTCAATGATCTTGCGCAGAAAATCAAAATCGGGCTGCGACGCCGACGGAAAGCCGACTTCTATCTCGACGAACCCGATCTTGACAAGCAGTTCAAAGAGTTCAAGCTTCTCATCGACATCCATCGGGTCGAGCAGTGCCTGGTTGCCATCGCGAAGGTCCACGCTGCACCAGCGCGGCGCCTTTGTGAGCATGGCGTTCGGCCACTGCCTGTCCGCAAGCTCAATCGGCGTGAATGGTCGATATTTTTCAAATGGCATCGCACCGGCAGCGTTGCCGGCCTTCAAGGTGTGATTCATGATGTCCCTGCCCCTGTATTTTTGCAGGCACCCAAGATGCCTCGCGGTGGTTTTTTTTTGTGAGTGTCGCTTGTCGCGCTTATGTCAAAGAAATACTGCCGGACCACACCGGCAGGAGCAGGAGAAGCCGCGCATGCGCGCACGCATACGAGTAGAAGTTATCAAGCCGGGGTCGCATGGGCGATGTCTTGAGCAGGCTTTGCGCAAAAACGCACTATGAAGGCAGTCTCACCGCAAGTCAAGTCTGAGCAGCAGGACTGGCTTGGGAGATTGCATACCAAAGGACTGCGCCTCCGGGGTGCCCGCGCCTTCAGGGTGTACAATAACTCATGAAGACAGGTAACACTGGGCACACTCAGTTCTGGGAGCCAATATGATACGTGTGAATGACCGACAAGGCATCAAGGGATGGCGACTTGGCGCGCTGTTCTCAGCAGGTCTCCTATTGTTTACGCCGCTTCAAGCGCAGCAGGGTGGCGTATCGCTGCATGATGCGGCAGAAAGCGGAAATGCAAATCGTGTGATTGAGATCATTGAAGCGGGCGCGGAGATCGATGCGAGAGATAGTGACGGCGAGACGGCGCTTCATCTCGCTGCCGGTCATGGAAATGTCGCTACAGTACAGGCGCTTCTTGACGCTGGCGCCGATATCAACCTCAGGAACATCGCTTACGGCAGCACAGCCGTCTACTATTCAGCTTGGTACGGCCATTTGGGTGCCCTGCAAACGCTGATCAAGGCAGGCGCAGCCGTGAACGACCGCAATTACAGCGGCACCACACCGCTCCACTACGCGGCATGGTACGGGCACACGGAGGTCATTCGCGCCCTCATTGACGAGGGCGCAGTCGTTAATGCAGAGGGCGGCGGCTACACGCCGCTATCGCGCGCAGCGGCGAATGGGCATGTCGATGCCGTGCGTGCGCTGATCGATGCAGACGCGGATGTGAATGCGCGGGACGATAGTGGCTATCCGGCTCTTTTCCGTGCAGCATTGGGCGGGCACCTTAGCGTGATTCACACGCTGGTTGATGCAGGCGCGGATGTCAACGCCAAGGGGTACTTCAACCGTGCGCCGCTGCACGCTGCCGCGCAGAACGGTCATGCAGACGTTATCCACGCGCTCGTCGAAGCGGGAGCGGATTTGAACGTCAGAGACGACACGGGTGAAACGCCGCTCCATTACGCAGCGGAAAGCGCGTCGGACGGGCGGGAGTAAACGCTCCCCCACCTCTGGATAAAGCAACAAACAGCAAGAAGAGAGAACACAAGGAGACAAGACGTGAAGGCACTGATTTCGTGTGTGGCCATCGTCGTGCTGCTCACCGGATGCGGTCAGTCAGCAGAGACAGCGAAAAGCAAGGATTCGATACGAGCACTGATTGAAGCGGGTGCAGATATGAATGCTCGCAATGACAACGGGCAAACGCCCCTTCAGGTTGCGGCTGCCAACGAGCACGCTAGCATCGTGCGAGAACTCTGCGCCATCAGCGGCATTGAGGACGAAGACGGCATCTGCGACTAATATTCGGCCTGCCCGGCGATTCGAACTGCCGGGCTTGCTGGCATCCTGCCATGGTCTGATTGCTTCGCAGTCCCCCCGGGGCTGCCTTCCTTGGCAGCCCGTTCGCCCCTCGCGACACCGCAGCAGGAGCGGAGATGCACGCTCGCATAGCGAGCGCCCGCAGAGTGTGGCACAGGACCGTGCCACATGAAACAGTGCTCCGCGTCGCGCTGCCGTCGGTCGGTTGTTGCGGGCATCCTGCCATGATGTGCCTGCTTCGCAGTTCCCCCGGGGCTGCCTTCCTTGGCAGCCCGTTCGCCCCTCGCGGAGCAGTGCTCCGCGTCGCGCTTTGCGCGACCGGGGCTCACCCCCCAATAAATTTCATTACCGTGACTTCTCCGCTGAAGGCTGCTGGCTGCTTGTCTCGCAGGGCGAGAGCGAGTCTGTCTCGGAGCTTGTCTCGCGCAGTTTCAATGGGCAGCGATAGCAGGTCGCGCACCGGATGATGCTTTGCACTTGACAGGCATCCGTAAAGATTGCCGTCTGAAGAAAGTCGCAAGCGCGTGCAACCTGAACAAAACGGCTGGCTGTGATTGGCGATAATGCCGAAATGCCCCTTGCCTTCAACGGCGAAGCGCACCGCAGTCGAATCATAGGGCGCATCGGCGCGCTCAAATGCGTACTTTGTGGCAATGATCTCTAGCAGCTCGTCCATGCTCACATAGTCGCGCTGAAAATCAGGAGAAGACTTGAGATGCCCCATATTCATCAACTCGATCATGCGTAGTTCGACATTGCGAGCTAAGCAGTAGTCAAGCAATGGAAGCACTTGATCGAGGTTGCCGGTTTTCAGCGGCACCATGTTGATTTTCACTTTGAAGCCCTTATCAAGGGCAGCGTCAAGGCTCTTGAGGACAGTTTCAAGGTCGCCGCTCCTCGCCAATCGACGAAACGCAAGCGGATTGAGGGTGTCGAGGCTCAAATTAATCCGCGAGACTGGCGAGTCACGTAGGACGTCTAACTTCTCCTTGAGGAATTGGCCATTGGTAGTCACCGCCACATCGTCGAGCGCAAGGGGGCCGATCCCGCGAACAAATCCATCGAACCCCGGCGCGATCAATGGTTCGCCTCCAGTGATGCGCAGCTTGTCGATGCCCGCGACATCGACGAGTAGCCGAACTGCTCGCAAGAAGCCCTCGACAGTTAACTCATCGTGCGCCGCCATCAGCTTGCGTCCGTTAGGGACGCAGTAGGCGCAGGCGTAATTGCACGCCGCCGTCAAGCTGACACGCAAATTTCTGAACCGACGCCCGCGCGCATCAACAATCATGCGATTCTCACCCAATGTTCACAGTCGCTACTGGATAACTTCAGGCAGATCGCCTGTGCGGATTGCATGCCGCAGCAACACGTAGGCAAGTCCTACCATGCCGACTTCGATGAGAATCAGGGTTGTCACGACGCCAGAAAAGCCGGACGCGCCAAAGGTGAGCGCAGTGATAAAGCGCGTAAGCAGCAGACAACCACCACCGATCGCCGTGAAGGCAAGGCCTGATAGCGCGAGCACGCGCACGCGAAGTCCCAAGAGCAGCAGCAGGCCCCAACCTAGCGTCAGGCCACCATAGACGGCGCGAATCTCGATGTCGCCAACCACGCCTAACGCAGCAATACCGAGCGACGCTGCCATCGTATCCGGGCTGACAAGCGCGAACAGGCCGGTGGCTGCGAGCGCAAGCCCCATGATCGCCAAATAGAGTCGTTCGGCCACGTTCAAGCCCTGTGCGCCAATCCGTAGCGCCATTCTACATGCTCGGCTTCCGATCGCTTCAAGTCGTCATCGATCTAGGGCGTGTTAACACGCCCTAACCAGACGCGCAAAGCGGATGACGCGATGGAAGCCTACAAACAGAGTCAATCTCCCACAAGCAATGCCGAGATCCCACCTCATCGCGCTTGCATCGTCCATCCACAATGTTCTATGCGGGTTGTCATGCTGGCAATCCGTCATTCAACCTCAAACACAACAAGAAGGAGCATTCAATGCAACAAGAACTCACTCAATCTCAACTCGCAATGGTTGCTGGCAGCGGCCTCTACGACCATTTGCCAGCGCCATCCCAGCCGATTTCCTTGCCGTCCCAAACAGCCGCAGAGAAGCGACAGATCCTTGAACAACCGGGTCTCGGCAATGTGCAGGCGGTACCGGCAAACTATCCACCGCTATAACCACACAACATATCGCGCTTAGCCGCGCTGGCCACGGATGGCCACCTCTTCCTCCCCGAATTCGATCAACCTGACTCGCCTCGGAAGACAACGATGGTATGCGGTCGTAAGGTATCGGGTGCCTGCGCACGAGGCAGAACGGCTCGACGACGGGCATGGCGCTGGGGACTGGCGCGACTGCACGTGGAGGTGGCGACGCTGGTCGGCCTGTGAAACGTCAAACGCTGGACATATCCGCATCTGAAGATTTTGCTACGTAAGTCCCTTATGATAGGCCGTGTGTTTCGGAAACATTCCATGGCGGCCGTGCTTGTCGCCTTCAAACCTTCATCCTTCGCCACTGGTCGCATGATATGTCATATTCCCTCAGCATCAACGAAAAGCTAGTCGAGGTTGACGCCTCGCCCGACACTCCACTTCTCTGGGTGTTGCGCGACCACCTCGGGCTGACCGGCACCAAGTACGGCTGCGGTGGCAACTACTGCGGCAGCTGCACAGTGCATGTGGACGGTGCCGCGGTCCGCTCCTGCCAACTGCCAGTATCTAGTTTGAATGGCCGCACTGTTCGCACTATCGAATCGCTTGAAACGCAGCACCCCGAACTCGTGAGCGCGTGGGTCAAGGACAACGTCGCCCAATGTGGGTACTGCCAAGCCGGGCAATTGATGTCAGCCGCCGCACTGATTGATGCGAGTCCGGATCCGTCCGATCAGGAAATTGATGCCGCCATGACCGGTAACATCTGCCGCTGCGGAACCTATGTCCGCATTCGCGCCGCCATCCACCATGCGGCGCGCGAACGCAACACCGGAGGTGCCAACGCATGAACGCCATTACAAACCTCTCTCCTGATTTCTCGCGCCGCGGATTCCTTGGCGTCTCCGGGGCGCTGGTGATCGGGGCAAGCCTTCAAGGTCGTGGCATTCTCGCTCAAGAAAACGCCGCGACACCCTTTGAACCCAACCTGTTCGTTGCCATCGATGGCGACGGCACGGTGCGAGTGACATGTCATCGCTCGGAAATGGGGCAAGGCATACGCACCGCCATTGCGCAAGTGGTTGCCGACGAGCTTGATGCCGATTGGTCGAAGGTCGAAGTCACGCAGGCGCCGGGCGATACGAAGTACGGAAACCAGAACACCGACGGCTCGGTGAGCATCCTTCTGAACTATGATCGCCTGCGCGCTGCGGGCGCTTCCGCGCGGCTGATGCTGCGGCAAGCCGCGGCACGCCGCTGGGGTGTCAATGTCGAGGAAGTAGGCGCCGTTCACCATGAGGTGATCCATGCCGCGAGCGGGCGTCGACTCGGCTACGGCGAGGTCGCTGCTGATGCAGCGCTGCTCCCGGTGCCCGAGAATGCGCCGCAAAAGAGCGAGTCCGAGCATCGTTATATCGGCAAGCCTGCGGTTCATGTTGATGCCGTGGCCATCGCGCGCGGCCAAGGAAACTTTGGCGCCGACTATTCATTGCCCAATATGGCAACCGCGGTCGTGGTGCGCTGTCCTTGGCTTGGTGGCGATGTCGAATCGATCAACAACACGCCTGACGAAGCAACGCCGGGGCTCGTGGCGATAGAGACACTGCCTCCCGCGCCAAGCGCAGGGCCGCTGTTTGCGCCGTTAGGCGGGGTGGCCGTGGTCGCAGAGGATACGTGGACCGCCATCAAGATTGCACGCGGCCTTGATATTGAATGGACGGGCAGCCCGAATCAGAACTTCGACAGCGAGGCGTTGCGGACATCCCTGCGCGAAGCGGTTACGAAGCCAGGAACACCTGTGCCGGGATCTGGCAAAGGCGATGTCGATGCCGTGTTTGCCCAGAACGAAGCAGAAAGCGGCATGGAAGTCTCGGCCACCTACGAAACACCCTTCCTTGCGCATGCGCCCATGGAGCCGCCGGTGGCGGTCGCCGACGTGACGAAGAACAGCGCTGTTGTGCGCGCGCCCTTGCAGGATCCGCAGTCAGCGCGGGGCTTGATTGCCGGCTACCTCGGCATGGAATTAGACAAGGTTGAAGTCACGCCGACGCTGCTCGGCGGCGCTTTTGGGCGCAAGTCGAAGCCCGACTTCGCGTTGGAAGCAGTGGAGCTTTCCAAGCGCCTCAAGCGACCGGTGCGCGTGCAATGGCTGCGTGAAGACGACATTCGCCACGACTACTATCACGCCGCGTCCGTTCAGCATCATCGCGCAGCAGTTGACGACGAAGGCATGCCGAAAGCATGGCTGCAACGAACAGCGTTTCCTTCCATCACCACAGTGTTCGCAGCGCAAGCAGAAGCCCCGGCACCTTTCGAGTTGGAACAAGGATTTTCCAACCTCCCCTATTCCGTTGCGAACCAGCGCATGGAATCGATAGGCATCCGTCCCGGTGTGCGCATCGGTTGGCTGCGCTCGGTGTGCAATGTGTTTCACGGATTCTCCGCCAACGTCTTTGCGGATGAAATGGCAGCGGCCGCCGGACGCGATGCCATTGAACATCGGTTGGCGATGATCCCGACAAGCGGCAAGCTGAGTCAGCCCGGCATGCCTGCGCCCGAAGGGCACGAACTCGACTATGCAAGACTGCGTGATGTCATTGAGCGCGTCCGCACACTTTCAGCATGGGATCGCCCACGGCCCGAAGGCATGGGGCTTGGCTTCGCCGTCCACCAGAGCTTCCGCTCCTACGTGGCGATTGTGCTTGAAGCGAGCATCGTGAACGGACGCCCGCACGTATCAAATGCCTACGTCACCCTCGACTGCGGCACTTATGTCAATCCGGATAGCTGCCTTGCGCAGATGGAGGGCGCTGTGGTGTTCGGTCTCTCGCTTGCGCTCCACGGCAGCATTGACATGAAGGACGGCGCCGTCGTGCAAAGCAATTTCCACGATTATCCCGTGCTGCGTATTGCTGAAGCGCCCGCCACACAGGTTGAATTGGTGCCGTCACAAGGGAGATTGCCTGCTGGCGTTGGCGAGCCGGGTGTACCTCCTGTGGCACCCGCGCTCGTGAACGCTTTGTATGCGGCAAGCGGCGTTCGACACCGCGCCTTGCCGATCAAGGTGTGAACTGCTTAGCTGCCAGAGCCGCCGCCGAAGAACTTCGCGTAGGCGGCACGGAGTCCTGCGATCAAGAGCAACCCTAGACCGAGCAACTGATAGATCGGCCCAAGGAACGTTTTGACCGAAGTCGCTGTTGATGCCCACGCGACCTGCGATTCGCTAATCTCTGGAAAAGAGATGAGCATCGCCGTCACCTGGACGTTTTCGAGAAGATCGAACATACCTGATATCACAGGCAGATAGGCCAAGAACCAAAGGCCTTCGGTGAGCCTGAATCGATAGATGAGGCCAGCGAACAAGGTGACATAGACCAAAGGGAACAGCGTGTCGAGTGTCGGGCTAGCCCACGCGTACACCGTTCTGCCGTCTTCCCCGTATTCCTTGAGCGCCGCCATGGCCTCGTCATACGAGTAGCTCGGCTTCAAATCCAGCAATTCCCCATTGATCGGGAGATTCGGGAACACGAGGAACAGAAACGCCAAGGTAGCGACAAACGTCGCTGCCAAGACATAGGTGCCGCTCGCGAATTCAAAATAGCGTCTCATGTGCTTGCCCTCCTCAAGGCTGGCGCGTCGCAGTGGTTTCTGGTGGAGCCAGGCGGGATCGAACCGCCGACCTCTACAATGCCATTGTAGCGCTCTCCCGGCTGAGCTATGGCCCCACGCGAGGCTTCGCATCGTAGATGCGTTTGCCTGCGCCTGTCAATGTGCTTGGCTGCAAAACATTGACTGCGGAACATTGACTGCATAATGCAAGTCACCACGACACCAGAGGACGCTGCATGGACACGCTCGACGAAGTCTACTCCCGCCTTGTCATCGCCGAATTAAGCAGCCGTTACATGCGCGGCCTCGATCGGCTCGACAAGGCGCTGCTGGCATCCGTCTTTCATGACGACGCCACAACTGACTACGGGTTCATCAAAGCGCCAGCCAGCGAATTTATCGAATTCGCGCACAACGCGCTCGCCCAGCACGCTTCAAACCACCATATGATCGGTCAAATTCTCATCGGGTTCGAAGATGATGACACCGCTTTTGGCGAAGTCTATTTCCAAGCCCAGCATCGGCTCGATATGGGCGGTGAAGACACTGAACTCTTTGTGTCAGGGCGCTATTCAGATCGCTACGAGCGGCGCGGTGGCATATGGAAAATCGCCCACCGCGCCGAAGTCAACGACTGGACGCGAAGCGACCCGCCGAGCGATCGATACTTCCACGCCATGCCCGCTCAGCTTCGCGGCGCGCGTGGAGAAGATGACTATTCGAGCCAGTTTATTGGACGGGTTGTTTCGCTGTGAAGAAATCAGGCCGCGGCGTGCCGCTGTCATCCATCACCGGCTCAACGAGGTCCACACGGTACTTGGACGCATCCATCGAGAGCGGCCCGTATTTGCCGACATGTCCTCCCATCGCGGCAAACCATTGACCGCTGAAGTGATTGCGTAGCGCTTCCTCATCGGCCCACTGCTCGAACACGCGCACACGGCCCGGCTGGTTCATGTCCTTTGACCAGTCATAGTGCAGGCAGCCTGGCTGACTCAAAGCGCCTTTCATGAATGCATCCCCTTCGGTCAGAAATTCATCGACCTTCTCTGGCGGAAAGTCGATCACGGCGTAGATCACAATTGACATGGCTATATGGCTCCTTTGAATCTGAACATCGCAAGCTCAGCTGCACGCTGCGCCACGACGATATCCGTGCAATTTCAAGTCGAGCGGCGCACAATACGCTCTTTTGCCGCCGAGGTGCACAGCGTGCGACTGCCGAGTCTCGAAGATGTACGCCGAGCAGGCGAGGTCGTCTATCAGGACCTCGCACCTACGCCACAAATCTGCTGGCCATTGCTGTCGAATCGAATTGGTGCCGAAGTATGGGTGAAGCATGAGAACATGCTGCCCGTCGGTGCCTTCAAGATACGCGGCGGGCTGTTCTACATGCACGAGCTTGCCAACTCCGATGATACGCCGCCGGGCGTCATCACTGCCACACGCGGCAATCATGGGCAGTCGATCGCCTTCGCGGCGGCCAAGCATGGCATCAAAGCAGTCATCGTCGTGCCAAGAGGCAACTGCGCCGCGAAGAACCATGCCATGCGGAGCCTTGGCGCCGAACTGATCGAACATGGCGAGGACTTTGACACAGCCTCCGAGCACGCGCGCGAGCTTGCGTGTTCTGCCGGATTGAGGCCTATCGCTTCGTTTGACCCGTGTCTTGTCGCAGGCGTTGCCACCTATGCGCTTGAGTTCTTTGAAGCTGTGCAAGCGCTCGATACCATGTATGTGCCGATCGGCATGGGCTCCGGCATCTGCGGCGTCATCGCTATGCGCGAAGCGCTCGGGCTCGCCACCGAAGTCGTTGGCGTCGTCGCTAGGGAAGCCAATACCTACCCTTTGTCCATGGCCGCAGGCCATCCGGTGACGACCAACTCGGCCGACACGATCGCCGATGGCCTCGCAATCAGAAAAGCGAACCCACAAGCGCTCGCAATCATCACACGGCACGCAGCGCGCATTGTCGAAGTCAGCGAAACTGAGATTCGTAGCGCCATTCGCTGCTATCAAGGCGATTGCAGTCAGATCGCCGAAGGGGCGGCGGCCGCTGCGCTCGCCGCACTCATGCAGGAGCGAAGCGAAATGGCTGGCAAGCGTGTTGGACTGGTGCTGTCGGGCAGCAATATCGGCCGCGAACTTTTTATGGATGTCCTCGCCTAGGAGCCTGCGCCGTAGAAATTCGCGGCCGCAAATCCGCTCCCACTCGCCCGTTTGAACATTTGACCTCGTTCGATTCGATTTCGTCAAATATAGCCCGACAGTATCCTCAATCGACCCTCCAAACGGGCGGCGGGATCGAATTTTCGCTTGTCTGAATTTCTACGGCGCAGGCTCCTAGACATTTTGTCTAGTGCTCCGTCAAACTAAAAATGAGTGTCAGTGGCTGCGGGCCGCGCCTTGCATCTGGGCGCTTGTGGGTGCGCTGATCCGGCATTATTAGTTTGATGGAGCACTACGTTATACGCGACCATTCGGTCACAAGATTGCCGGCAGTGAGCCGCACGTTCAAGGCTATCCCTTCATGCGTCATGCGTCGAACGTCTGTTAATCGGCACCAGAACTTCCAGATGCGCTCAGGGTCGAGGGCAGCATCGCTGAGAGTCGCCGGTCTTGGCTGCATCATCGAAGCGCAGTAGCGCATCCATATCGCGAGCCATGTATCAGTATCAAGGTCGCCGAGGACATCGACAAGCTTCGCCTGCCCGCGCCCTTTCATAGCCTCGGTCAGCATGGGGCCGAGGAGCGGTGCGCCGCGGAAGAGCGCTTGATCTGCCGCGAGCGGCGCACCGCCTGATTCAAACAGATAGCTGGCAATGACCGCTTCCTCTATGCCTTCGTGTCGCGCGGCGAGCCAGGCGATGGCATCGAGGCGAGACGGTGTCTTGGTTTCAATTCGCTGCACACGAGAGCGTATCGTCGGCAGCAGGCGCGCAGGCACGTGGCTGAGCAAAATCAGAAGGCTGCCGAGCGGCGGCTCTTCAAGCGTTTTCAAGAAGGCATTGCTCGCTGCGCGCGTCATGCGATGCGCATCGTTCATGACCACGACTTTTCTCCCAACCAATTGCGGCGTCAGATGCAGCCACGCATCGAGCTCGCGAATCGTCTCGATAGAAAGGCTTGCTTTGCCGCCATCGGTCTCTACGAGCCTGAGATCCGCGTGAGCAAGCGCATGGCTCTTCAACTCAGGGAACATCCCGCTCTGCTCCCCAAGCGCACGCAAGGCACACGCATCGGCGAGATGCTCAAGGCCAACGCCAGCCGGCCCGGTCAGCAACACCCCATGCGGCATCCTGTCCTGACGGTCAAGTGCTTCGATGCGCTCCCATGGCGCCTGAAGCCACGGCGGAAGCTGTTTCACGCGCGAGTTCCGAAGTGCGTTTCGACTGCCGCCAGCGCCTGGCGCCGCACTTCCAAAGCTGACTGCGAAGCGTCAATGACGACAAATCGATTCGAGGCCCGCGCGCGCTCAAGATAGTTGTTCCGAACACGTTCCAAGAACGCCAAGGACTCACGTTCATACCGGTCTGCCTTGTGTGAGGCGATTCTCTTGAGTCCTTCCTCTGGCGCAAGGTCAAAGAGCAGCGTCAAATCAGGCTCAAGCTTTGGATGCACGATCTGTGAGAGGGTGTCAATCCACGCGGCAGAGATGCCGCTGCCGCCGCCTTGGTAGGCGTGCGTGGCATCAGTGAAGCGATCGCAGAGCACAACCTTGCCGCGATTGATCGCAGGCTCAATCACTTCGACGAGGTGCGCCCTGCGACTCGCAAAGTGCAGCAGCAGCTCGGCAACAGGGTCGAGCGTTTCGGCATCAGACCAGAGAAGCATCTCGCGGATTGCCTCGGCAACGCGCGTGCCACCGGGCTCGCGCGTGGTCACCACGTCCTTGCCGCGCTCTTCAAGGAAACTCGCGATGTGCGGGATGCAGGTCGATTTACCGACACCTTCAACGCCTTCCAGAGTAATGAACCAGCCCTTCATTTAGGGACTTATATACGAAAGTTGACAAGTCCCATAGAATACCTCCGATTATCGCCTTTGTGAGGCGACACGTTCGAACCCAATCGCCGTATTCAGTTCTCGATGCTCAAATGCCGGAGCAAACGACGCGATCTCCTTCGGAGTCATGCCGTATTGTGCACATCGCACACGCCACTGTGTCTGAAGTGTTCGCGCCATCTTCGCAACACGCTTCGCAGCCGAAGTTCGGTCGATGATGAACGCATCAGCCAGTTCAACCAATGCTTCAACAGACGGAACGAATCCGACAGACGGATGAATCCCTGTTTTGAGTTGCGGGTGACGTGTCGGCTGTGGGTTCACATCGAACACAGGTGAAAGCACCCATTCATTGCCAACCCGAAGCAGCCCGTGATTACGCAAATGATCGTCGGTGTTCTTCACAAGAATTGTGAACGCCACCCGTTCGTAGAGTTCATTCGCTTCGCTCAGAAACGAACCCGTCGATGTTTCAATCAGTTGTTCGGCGATCTCACTATAGAACGTCCCTTCCCCGATAAAGCTCTTCGCCGAAATATACGGAATACGTAGTTGACCTTGACGGTCAAAGCGTTTGACGAGGGCAATTGGGAACGGATCATGTGGTCCGACAAGACGTGCATCTGCTGCGCGAAGCCCGACATCCTTCGCCAACTGTAAGGTTGCGACTTCAAGACGTGTCACAGGCACCGTGTCACGCGATGTCATGAACTTCGCAAGATGGAGTGTACCTGTTGCGTCAACGCAATCTGACTTTGGTCGTGCCCCGCCAAGGCTGTCACCTCGTCCGCACAATGCCCGTGCCGCATTCGCTGCGTCAGATAACGCGCCAGTCTCGACAAGCTGACAGAGCCGTTGGATATCAGAAAGTTCACCTTCCGCTGGTGTCGCGGTTGGTTCGTGACCGAGCGCCCTATTCCCCTTGTCAACAAACCGCAATGCACCAAGGCGTGTCGTATCGTTCACAGACAACAAGGCTTCGAGTTCCGTTGGTGCGCGACCGAGTTGTGCGGTCATGAGTTTCCTTCCCCATGCGTCGGGCGCACAGTCAGCAATCGCACTTGGGAGCGCCGAACGTGTGTCGCCCGGTCGCGACCAGTGATGGTGCCAACCCGCAGTAAGCGGGAGATGTGGGTCAAGTGCAAACCCGTCGCGAAGCCACGCATTGTCGTACCGAAACGCGGAACCTTGTTTGTCGCCCTTCGTCTCAAAGATCAATTCGCCGACAAGCGTATCGTTGAGCTTGACGTTGACGGCTTGCGGTGTCCTATTCATTGTTGGGAACGTCGAATACGAAGCGGCGGCGGGTCTGAAAGCAACGCGGTGTCTCGTTCAAGGTCATACATGAACGATTGGAGTGGTTTCAGATGGCCAAGTGCGGCACACACGCTTGCAAACACAGCAAGACTGACACCAGGGTCGCCAGCTTCAACACGTTGCAGTGTTGACCGAGAGATTTGCAATGCCGCCGCGAGGTCGGATTGTCGAATCCGACGTCTTCGTCTTGCGATTGAAATGTCGTCGCCAAGTTCGACCAACGCATGTCGGACACGGGGTTGTATATAATGCATAACTATCGTTAAAGATTCATATACAACGCATTATACGGTATTACGCCTGAGATAGAAGGCGTTGTATGCACACAGACAACGCAGACGTCAACGCTGCATTGAACATATTGGCATCGGGGATTGCGTGGAGGTAGCGACGTTAGTCCGCCTGTGAAGCGTCAAGCGGTAGCGCAACGAAGCCGGTCACTATGACGTGTCAACTTTCGTATATAAGTCCCGTCACTTAGCGTCGCTTCACAAACTCACGCACAGCGCGATTGTGCTCGGTGAGGCTTGTGCTAAATTCGCTGCTGCCGTCGCCGCGAGCCACGAAGTATTTCCACGGCCCGTTCCTAGGCTTCGCTGCGGCATAGAGGGAATGACGGCTGACAAGGGCAATAGGTGACGGCGGCAGGCCGTGGCGTGTGTAGGTATTGTAGGGCGTGTCTTCGCGCAGGTGTATGCGCAAGAGATCCCCAGCAAATGCGTCGCCGAGGCCATAAATCACCGTCGGGTCGGCTTGCAGCCTCATGCCGGCCTCAAGTCGATTGGCAAACACGCGGCTGATGCGAAACGAGTCGCTCGGGGTCCCTGATTCTTTCTCGATGATTGATGCCAAGATAAGAAGTTCGTAGGGCGTTTTCAATGGTAGTTCCGGGTCCCGCGTATCCCAAGCAAGAGTAAGTTCAGATTCAAGTGCCCCAGCCGCACGGCGCAATAGGTCTTCGCCCCGCTCATAACTCGTGTATACATAGGTATCTGGCAATACCGAGCCTTCACCGTGCGCCCAAGGCAGGCCGAGCCAAGTGCCGAGCGATTCAATGGATGGAAGCTGTTCGTCAAGCGCAAGCCTTGAATTGCGCGAAAGATGTGCCATCACATCCTCCATGCGCCATCCTTCGATCAGCGTCAGCCGATAGGTCGCGACATCGCCATCACGCAGGCGCTGCAGCAGATCTCGGACAGTATCGCCGCGCTTCACGAAATACTCACCGGCAAGAATGTGCTGCTCGCCAAGAGAAGTACGTGCGTAGGCATTGAATTTCCACCCTGAATCAATCAATCCGGACGCTTCGAGATCTGCTGCAAGCTCGTTCAAGCCTTGACCCGAAGGCACAATCAAGAGGTGCTTGTCGCCTTTGATGTTGATGGGTTCGAAACGAACTTCGGAAATGACATAGACCAGCAGCGCAAGTATCAAGCCGCCCACCAACACCGCCACGGATACGCCCCATTGCAGGGCCTTGAATGAGCGCGCCGGCAGAGTGTCAGACACGTCCGAGGATAAGGGTGCCGTTGGTGCCGCCGAAGCCGAAGGAGTTGGTGAGCGCGCAGTCGATGCGCATCTGGCGCGACTCATGCGGCACGTAGTCGAGGTCGCAGCCGTCGTCAGGCTGGTGCAGATTAATCGTTGGCGGCGCGACATGATCGCGAATAGCGAGCAGCGTGATGATGGCTTCGACGGCCCCTGATGCGCCGAGCAGGTGACCAATCATGGATTTAGTCGAACTCACGGGAATGCGCGTGCCTTCCCCGAAGACAGCCTTGATGGCATCGGTTTCTGCGACATCACCCAAAGGCGTCGATGTGCCATGTGCATTGATGTACTGAATCTCATCGGGCGCGATGCCTGCATCGTCAAGCGCGTTCTTCATGGCAGCCGCCGCGCCCTTGCCACCTTCCTGCGGCTGCGTGACGTGAAAGGCGTCTGCGCTCATGCCAAAACCTTTGATTTCGCCGTAAATGTGAGCATTGCGCGCCTTCGCGTGCTCCAATTCTTCAAGCACCATCACACCAGCGCCATCGCCGAGCACAAATCCATCGCGATCAACATCCCAAGGCCTCGATGCACCCTCCGGATCGTCGTTTCGCATCGAGAGTGCCTTCATCGAGGCGAAGCCAGCAAGGGTCAATTCGGAGATCGACGCCTCGCTACCGCCAGCGACCATGACATCGGCTTCGCCGTACTGCACCATGCGCGCAGCCAGGCCGATGCTGTGCGCTCCGGTTGTGCAGGCTGTCGCAAGCGCGATATTCGGCCCTGCAAAGCCATGGCTAATGGACACGTTGCCCGATACCATGTTAATGATGCTAGACGGAACGAAGAACGGGGATACTCTGCGAGGCCCTTTCTCCCCAAGGAGAATGGCGTTTTGCGTGATGGTGCCGATACCGCCGATACCGGAACCGAGTGCAACGCCGATGCGTGCAGGATCGATCCCGTCAGTTGAAATACCGGCGTCGGAAATGGCCTGGTCAGCTGCTACGCAACCATACTGGACAAATGAATCAAGACGCCTGGCTTCCTTGGCATCCATGTGCTCGGCCACATCGAATCCTTTGACCATCGCAGCGAAGTTGACGCGGTGCGCACTTGCATCAAACGCAGTAATGGGCGCGGCACCGCTCTTGCCGGCAACAATCGCCGCCCATCCCTCGCCAATGGTGTTGCCGACCGGGCACAAAAGGCCAAGTCCGGTGATGACTACGCGTCGTCCCTGCACGTTCTTCCGGCCGGTGTTGGTTTGCCAGCTTCAGCCCTGTTGTGAAGCTTCAGTCGTCGACGGACTTCAGCACGTAGTCGATTGCCTCTTGCACGGTTGTAATATTCTCGGCATCCTCGTCGGGAATTTCGGTTTCGAATTCCTCTTCGAGCGCCATCACCAACTCGACGGTATCGAGCGAATCTGCACCCAAATCATCGACAAATGACGCCTCAGGCGTCACTTCTGATTCGTTTACACCTAGTTGTTCAACGATGAGTTTCTTGACTCGCTCTTCGACACTGCTCATGAAGTTTCCTCAGGGCGGATGCGCTTGCCTTGCCTGCACGACTCATCAATACAGATGCGTGATCGCATCCATCGCCTGTTTGCCGTGCACGCTTGGCGCTTGCGCGAAGCCGGAATTGTAGTGCTTCGGCAAGTTGGTTTCAACCAGAGAGCACGTCTAGAGACGCTCGATCTCGTCCTTCAGACGCGACTTTTCATCGGTCACAATCGACTCGAGCGTCGCGACACGCTGCATCAGCGCGTCGATGTCATCATCGCGCGCGCAGGCTTGGTCAGTCGGCTTGCGGCGCCGCTGCTTGAGCCAAGCTTGATACGCCGAAAGCCCAAGGCTGGCAAGAACAATGATGGTAAGAAATGTCCATAAATCCATGATGTATCTCTATTCTCTTCATGAACGGATGAGCCCGAAGCAATCTTCAAAGGTGCGCACCAACCATCAAAGCTTGTTGAATTCCCGACGTGCACGGAAGTTCGGGTCGGTCACTGTTTGCTCAAGTTTCTGAATCCGACGATCAATCTCTTGAAACGCCTTCGAGAGTGTTCGCAGACTGATTCGACCAGCATAGCGCCCGCCGAACTCCGGCGCCACCGGGTCGTGGCTCGAGACGTCCGGTCGCCGCGCGCGCTCCTGCCTGTGCGCTTCGTCCGAGCGTGGCAAGACAATCCACGCGATGATGTAGGCGATCAGGACGACTTGCGCGAAGAATAGTCCCGCCACCACCGTGGCGACACGCACCACCCAGGTTTCGACGCCCCAGTAGCCGGCGAGTCCTGCGCAGACGCCTGCGATCTTTTTTCGCTCCATATCGCGCGCAAGACGCGGCCTATTGAAGGATTCCCATCCTCTATCACGATTGTTTTCATGATTGTTGTTCACTACTTAGTCCCTCCAGTTTGGAACGGACTCGTCAAGGATTGCTTCGAGCACTTCTATCCGCTCGGCAAAGCGCTCGGCCTTGTCAGCAAGCGCCTCAAGTTCGTAGCGCTCGTCGGCATTGAGCTCGGAAGCGGCGTGGCGCCGACTGCGGTAATGCAAGATCAGCCACAGCGGCAGCACGATCGAAACAAACACCAAGGTTGGCACAAAGGCAAGTACGGTTAAAGACATAGCTGTTTCACCAATCACTTATCAGACAGTTATGAGACCTACCGACTCGAACCTAAGCGTTCTTGTCGGATGTTGATTGTGCGCGACGCGACTTCAATTCCGCAAGTTCTTCAGAGAGTTCTTCGTCCACTTCGAGCTCATCGATCTGCTCAGAGAGCGTGCGCTGCGCAAGGTCGTAGGCGTTCACTTCACCTTCGAGATCGTCGAGCTTGCGCTCATACTGCTCAAAGCGCTCAAGCGCATCGTTGACGTTGTTGTCGCCCAACCGGCGCCGAATGCCAATCTGCGTGCGCGCGGTCTTAGCGCGAATACTGATCGATTTCTGCCGTGCCTTTGCGTCTTTGAGCTTGGCCTGCAAGCCTTGCGTGTCAGAGGAGAGCTTGTCGAGCGTCTCGGCAAGTACGGTGAGTTCAGCACCAAGCTGCTCGGCTTTTTCATTTGCGCGCCGCTTTTCGAGCAGCGCAGCCTTTGCCAAGTCATCACGACCCTTGTCAACCGCCACCTGCGCCTTGCGTTCCCAGTCCGACACCTCGGACTCTGCGTGGCGCTTGTGGCGTTCGACCTGTTTTTGCTCGGCGATGGCGCGCGCCGTGGTGGTGCGCACTTCGACGAGCGTGTCCTCCATCTCCTGAATGATCAGCCTGACCATTTTTTCAGGATCTTCGGCGCGGTCTAGAATCGAATTCAAGTTGGAATTCACAATATCCGTGATGCGAGAGAAGACGCCCATGAGGGACTCCCATTTGAAAAGTGACGCTCAAGACATGACAAATACCGTGCCAAGTTCGGCGAGGACGCTCTAAAAATTTGGAATGTATGAAAAAATATCGCTCTCTACGCAACAAACTCCAACACCACGAACAATATTATTCGGCATTATTCCCCATTTATTGGCATACTTGACCAATGGTAAGAGAGTCAGAGCAATGCTTGGGCGCATCTCGCGCCTTCTTGAATGTCCTCGAGCAGGTCTCGCAGGTCGCACCGCTCGACCGGCCCGTGCTGATTGTTGGCGAGCGCGGCGCCGGCAAGGAATTGATCGCCGAGCGGCTGCACTTTCTCTCCGAGCGATGGGACGCGCCGTATCTCAAGGTGAACTGTGCGGCTTTGAGCGAATCCCTCCTCGAATCAGAACTCTTTGGCCATGAGGCTGGCGCGTTTACTGGCGCGACGAGAACACACAAGGGACGATTCGAACGCGCCGACCAAGGCACGCTGTTCTTGGACGAGCTCGCATCGACCTCGGGGGCGGTGCAAGAAAAGGTTTTGCGCATCATCGAATACGGCGAATTCGAACGTTTGGGCGGCGACGCCACGCGCAAAGTGAATGTCCGCCTTATTGCCGCAGCCAACGAGGACTTGCCGGACCTTGCGAGGCGCAGGCAGTTTCGCGCGGACTTGCTTGACAGGCTCGCATTCGATGTCATCACCCTGCCGCCCTTAAGGGAGCGCGAAGACGACGTGCTGCTACTTGCCGAGCATTTCGCCCTCAACATGTCGGTCGAGCTTGGGCGCGAGCTTTTTCCGGGATTCACTCAGGAGGCCGTTCAATCCTTGCTTGATTATCAATGGCCCGGCAATGTGCGCGAGCTCAAGAACCTTGTCGAGCGCGCCGTGTACCGCGCCGATCCGAAACGCCCGATTTCAAAGCTCGTGTTCGATCCGTTCGACTCCCCCTACCGGCCTGTGGGCGAGGTTTCAAGCACCGACGATGCGCGATTGTCATTTCCGATGGATTTGCGAATCCATATGGAGAAGGAAGAGCGGCAGATCATCGAAAAGGCACTCGACAAGGCACGTTTCAATCAACGCCAAGCCGCAGAGCTTCTCGGACTGAGCTACGATCAGCTGCGCGGATTGCTGAAGAAGTACCAGCTTTCGAGGCGCAGAAAAGGCGACGAGCACGGCGCCGCTTGAGGTAACATGCGTATCGGCGACCGGAACTGGTCCTCTCGCAACGATGTGCTGTCAACCCCGTCAGGCCCGGAAGGGAGCAGCGGTAGCAGATTTTATCGGGTGCCGGGATACGGCGGGTTCCGTGTCGCCACTTGCTTTGATGCTGTCTACTCTGTTCATTGCCGCGCTATCGCCCATAGACGCGTCTGGACAATCGATGTCGAACGTCTCCCTTGGCGTCTCAATAGGCGCCAGCATAGCTCCCGACATGCGTATCCAAAGCCGCAGCAACGACCGCGCGAGCATCTGCGACGAATACATCAACCCGCGTGCGCTCGCCATCCCTGATTGCGTGACGGCAAATCGCGGCGCCGGAGATGGCTGGCTGGCACCTTTTGATGATGGCATCGGCATCTCTATCGATCTCGAAGCCCGCTACGCCTTTCGCGAAGACCTTGGCGTGAGCCTGGTCTATGCCTTCGACTCGATCGATTTTGATGAAACGGTCTCTTCAACCGATGCGAGCGGCGCGGATTTCGACAAAATCAGCAACGAACTCGCCGTCGGTGAGGAATCCTTGGGGACCAGCAATGCGCACTCGTTGTTTTTGACCGGGTACAAACGCTGGCCTAACCGCACCGCTTGGACGCCCTATGCCGGGCTAGGCGTCGGCCTGTCGTGGCAACGCATGGATTTTTCATGGAACTGGGCGCGCAGCGCTGACCCTTCCGATATCGCGACCGGCCTCGGAGAACCCAACGAAGCAGAGATTCGCCGCAACCTCGCGGGCACCGTCAGCAGCGGCCGCGCGGCCATCAAAGACCGGATGACCGCCTATGTTGCGTATGCGGGCATCGAGCGTGAGTTCAGGGAGCACCTCAATGTGGGCGTCAAGGTGCAATGGAGAACAACCGAATCGTTCGACTCTGGCGAATACGGTGCTGACATTCTGCGCAGCCATGCACCCAACCTGCGACGAGACGGTAGCGAACCCGTCAGCACATGGTCCAAAGCCCACGATACCGACCGATTGTCAGTCATGCTGACGCTACGCTACGAACTCTAGGCGCAACAGGTCGCTGCCCGAAAACCGGCGCACCTGCTCTGAACATCAAGTATCATTTTCATCTTAGTGCTGATGGAGCACTAGTACGGAGAGGTGTCCGAGAGGCCGAAGGAGCACGCTTGGAAAGCGTGTATGGGCTCACACCCATCGAGGGTTCGAATCCCTCCCTCTCCGCCATTGTGCAATTTTTTAGAGTTATGAATAGTCTATATTCCCCCGTTGGATTGTTGGCAGTACGTAGTATCAACAGCCATTGAAGCCCTTTGTATGGTGTCCGCCTATTGTCCGAAACACGGGTCGGTCACGGGTCAATTATTGACATCGATCAGTTGAAATTCGGTCACGGGCTCCCAAACCGAGCCTTCGCGTTCGACAATCTGCCAAGCGGCCCCATCCGGCCCGCGCACAACGAAGCTGCGTTCCTCGAACTCGTTGCGCTCAATCGCTCTGGGATTTAATCCTGCTTCTAGTGCCAAGCGGTGCACCTGCCCAAGGCGCGGCGTCCATAAGGAATGCAGTGTGATGCCAAGTTCGCCCGGCCGCTGTCGCTCGGAGCGATCATCCGCTGTATGCAGACCGTGTACCGAGAAGAACTTGAGCTTACCGCTGACATCGTTGGGCGAAACGAAGCCGCGATACCAATGCGACCGCCCTGGCTCCATGAGGAATACCGCCTGCGGCCCCTTTTGCCAATCGCCACTGATGACTGGGTCGTTCTCCGAGATAAAGCCGAATACGGATTCGTAATAGTCAGTGACTTCGCGTAAGTCCCCAGCCACTATGAAACTGTGATGCGTGAACTCGCTGGTGCCGAGCGGCGAGTGGTCGCCGATCACCCCGTACCCCGGAATGGTGTAGCCGTAGCGCTGAAAGAATACATGGTTAAACCAACTACCGTAAATGGCCATTTCACGAACGCCGACACGCCGATTGACGATGCTCGGCGTGCCCTCAGTCGCGTTGTAGAGGTCGTCATAGACCGGACCGGCAAGCAGCCAAGGCTGCTCCGCTTGATCGCGAAGGTCCGCAAAGACATCGGCAATCCGGACAATGTCCCGCGTGCGCATGACCGCGATTCGCATCCCCACAGTCTCGGACGGCGCGTATCCCACGCCCGGACCCGTGGGCTGTGCCCACTCAAGCAGTCGAACCAAGCCATGCGCATCAACTTCTCCATTTTGCAGCCGATAGCTGCGAAGCGCAGAATCAACACCGTACAAACTGGCCGCCTGTGCTGCGGAGAGTTCCGCCGAAGCCACTTCTGTGAAGCCGAACTGAGCAAAGTATTCAAGCGCTGGCTCAGCACTGCGCACGCCAACCATGACTTCGTAGACACCGCTGATTCCGGTGTCTGGATGTTCGCCCGCATTGCCGGTCACTACCAGCAGCAGTGACAACGCAAGCGTACCGATAAGAGCCCGCATGACCTCTGTTCCATATGCAATCGAATAGCGATGATGCACCAAGCCTCGCTACTCACGCAAACGTGCGTTGCTATACTCAAGTGCGACAACAGCGAACGCCTCCGCGCGAATTCAACAATGTCCCCGCACTCGGCCGACAACGCGCCCACTTCCGACAGGTTCGCCCAAGCGTGGCTCGTCATTTGTCAAGACATCCCCGATTCAGGCGACCTTCGACGGCGATATCTGCGCGCGCACCTTGCGTATATTGAATCGGTGATGAGCCAGATCGCCGTTGCCGGTCCGCTATCGGAAAGCGTCGGCGCTCGGTTGTCTGGCAGTTGCTTTATCTACCACGCCGATGATCTGGCAGCTGCTAAGGCGCTGCTTCACAGCGATCCTTACTATCAGGCTGGGCTTTTTGAGACAGCGGAATTTCTCGCATTCCGCCCTGCTGCTGGCGTTTGGATAGGGGGCGCGACTTGGTAATCCGCGTGCACTTGCCTTTGCACTGACGCTTGACCGAGCTAAGTTATAGCCATACCATAGCGGCATATGATCGATCTCCATCCATGAAATACCTTCATACCATGGTGCGCGTCACCGACCTTGACGCTTCCCTCGACTTCTACTGCAATAAGCTCGGCCTTATCGAGCTGCGCCGCTACGACCATGCACCAGGACGCTTCACCCTCGTGTTCCTCGCCGCGTCATGCAATGAATCCGCGCAAATCGAATTGACCTACAACTGGGATCCAGAGAACTACGGCGAAGGCCGAAACTTTGGCCACCTCGCCTACGAAGTCGAAGACATCTACGCCACTTGTCAACAGCTGATGGACGCTGGCGTCACCATCAACCGCCCGCCACGCGACGGACGCATGGCATTTGTGCGCTCACCCGACAATATCTCAATCGAACTGCTGCAAGCCGGCAAAGCGAAGCCGCCCTTAGCACCGTGGGTAGACATGCCGAACCACGGGCATTGGTAGCTCGCATATTGCCTTATTAACTTCTGCGTCAGAAAGGCGCGTTACAATAATCGACTGTGTGCATCTTTCACCCCAGATGCCGCAAACGTGTTGAACTCGTAAAGGAGCGCCATGCCCAAGCTCAAATTGAGAGCGTCGAATGTGCTGGCAGCGCTGATAGCGCTGGCAATGCTCACGTGGCTCGGATCTGGCGTGTTCTTTGAAGATAAAGAAGTCTCACTCACCATTGCGGAACGTAACGCCGCGTTTCAAGCCGCGAGCCGCGATGCCGGCCCGAAGAAAGTCCACACGCTGCTCAGCAATGCTCAGCAAACCAGCCCCGTGATCACGCTACGCGGCTTCACGCGCAACAAGCGAACCGTCGAAGTGCGTTCTGAATCAGACGGGCGCGTCGAAGCGCGTCCGGTCGAGCGCGGCTCGCGCGTCGAGGAAGGCGATCTTCTATGCGGACTCGCGATTGAGGATCGCCAAGCGAGGCTCGACGAGGCCGTGGCTGCAAGGACACGGGCTCGCCTTGACTATGAGGGCGCCTCTGAACTCTATGAACAAGGGCTTGTTTCGGATGTCGAGCTTGCGAGTCGGGCGGAGAATCTCGCCCGCGCAAAGTCGTTGCAGGCTTCGAGTGAATTTGCCCTCGATCGTAGACGCCTGCGTGCGCCCTTCTCCGGAGTCGTCGAGACCGTGCATGCCGAGATTGGCGATTTTCTGACCAAGGGAGAGATTTGCGCAACCCTGCTCGACCTTGATCCAATGCTGGTCGTCGGTCGTGTCTCCGAATTTGAAGTTGGCGCACTCGCGGTCGGCGACACGGCCTCAGCCATGCTGATCTCTGGCGAGACGGTTGAAGGAACGATTCGCTTTCTTGGACGCGACAGCAGCGACGGCACGAAAACCTATGTCGTGGAAGTGGAGGTACCGAATCCTCGGCAGCAGTTTCGAAGTGGCGTCACCGCGGAGATTCAAGTGCCGCTTGAGCCGGTCATGGCGCATCGCATCACGCCGAACCTATTGCGGCTCGATGATGCGGGCAGCCTTGGGCTGTTCACGGTCAATCTGAAGAACCGCGCCGAGTTTCATACCGTCAACATTCTGCGCGACGATGAAACTGGGTTTTGGGTGACGGGGCTGCCCGAAGTCGCCCAGCTCGTCGTGCGCGGCCAAGGCACACTCGTGCCTGGTCAGGCGCTGCAAGCCGAAAACATTAGCCTGACTGCGCTCGGCGAGCGCAGCGAGCTCGGTTCGCTGCAAAGCCAGCGTCACGCTGAAACGCCCGCTGGCTAGAATCATGCGCCGCATCATTGACTTTGCGATTCGTCGATCGCGCACGACCATCCTTGTCATGCTCGTGATCTTGATTGCCGGCATTTATTCGCGCGCCAACATCACGATCGAACCCGACCCGCAGATCGACATCCCCTTCGTGATTACCAACCTCATATTGCCAGGCATTTCGCCGAGCGACGCGGATCGAATGCTGGCCCGTCCAGCTGCCCCAGAGATCATGGGCATGGATTACTTAAAAGAGTTCACTTCCTACGCCTACGAAGGCGGCGCTACCTTGTTCGCCGAGTTTCATGAAGAAGCCGACGTGGATCTGACCGAGTCGGAGATACGGGAGGCCATTGACCGCGCACGCCCGGAAATGCCATCAGACATGGAAGAACCGATCGTTTTTGCCGCTCTGGCCGACGACTGGCCGATGCTGTCTGTGAATCTCATTGCCGAGGAGGAAGAGGTCCCGCACAGGCTCTTGCAGTCGCTTGCCGTGCGCCTCGCCGAGCAGCTCGATCAATTAACCGAAGTGCGCGAGGCGCGCATCGACGGCGAGCGCGCCGAAATTATCGAGGCGCTCGTCGACCCGCTTGTGCTCGAGTCCTACGGCATCTCGCTTGAAGAACTTTTTTCAGTCGTGCAGCGCAACAATCGCGTAATTCCCGCAGGCGCGCTCGACTCCGGTGATGGCCGCTTTCGCATGACGGTGCCGGGCATCATCGAAACGCTCTCCGATTTT
Source organism: Gammaproteobacteria bacterium (assembly GCA_026709225.1). Taxonomy (GTDB): domain Bacteria; phylum Pseudomonadota; class Gammaproteobacteria; order Pseudomonadales; family Azotimanducaceae; genus Azotimanducus; species Azotimanducus chitobiosivorans. The sequence continues at coordinate 82,641 of JAPOTJ010000001.1, forward strand.
CGCGAACTTCCCATCAAGAACGTGCAAGGCACCGTCATCACCTTGAGCGATGTTGCGGAGGTGCGTCGAGTTTTTCGCGACGATTCAAGCATTGCCTGGATCAACGGAAGGCCTGGCGTCAGCGTTGGCGCGTTGCGCACACCGGGCGTCAACGCGCTGCAAGGCGTCGAGAAAGTCAAAGCGGTCACTGAAGCGTTCAAACCGCAGATTCCAGCGAGCATCGCCGTCACCTACACGCAAGATCAAGGTGATTTTGCGCAAACGATGGTGAGCGAAGTCGAGGGCAATATCCTGACCGCGCTCGTGCTGGTGATTATTGTCGTGGTGTCGGCTTTGGGGATACGCAGCGCGCTCATTGTTGGTCTCGCCATTCCGGTGACATTCATGTTCGCCTTTTTATGGCTCTTTGCGATCGGCGCTTCTTTTAACTTCATGGTCATGTTTGGCATGATCCTTGGCCTCGGCATGTTGATCGATGGCGCGATTGTCATCACCGAATACGCCGATCGCAAGATGGCTGAAGGCATGGCGCGAAAAGACGCCTACTCGCTAGCGGCGCGCGAAATGTTCTGGCCAGTGACAGCATCCATTTTCACAACGCTTGCCGCCTTCATTCCGCTCATTCTCTGGCCAGGCGTCTCAGGGCAGTTCATGCGCCATCTGCCGATCACCGTCACCATTGTCCTTATTGGCTCGCTCATATACTCCATTGTCTTCGGCCCGGTTATGGGCGCCCTGTTTGGCAAAGGGCCAGCGCGGGACAGCAAGGTCGCGCGCATGCTTCGCCAACTCGAAGAGGCCGATCCGCGCCAGCTTCGCACGCTCACTGGTGCCTATGCGCGTCTCGTCGGCAAATGCGTCGAGCATGCGCCGCTCACGCTGCTCGCGGGCATCGCCATTCTTGTGGCCATCTTCTCGCTCTACGCCTCGCGCGACCTCGGCATTCGCTTCTTCGCCGAGATTGAGCCGGATGTCGGCGAAGTCAAAATCATTGCCCCTGGCAATCTATCTGTGCAGGACGCTGGCGTGCTCGTTGATGAGGTACAGCAAGAGCTCCTCGATATTGAAGGCGTTGCCAACATCAGCGCCTCAGCCTATCGCGGCACAACATTTGCCAACGCTTCGATGCGAACTGATGTCGTCGGACGCATCTACTTTGAAATCGAACCGTCCGCCAATCGCGACCGCAGCGCGTGGGAAGTGATCGACGATGTGCGCAGCAAGTCGGCGACGCTCACAGGCGCACTGACCGAAGTTCGCCTCTACGAGCCGGGCCCACCCGTCGGCAAAGCTATTCAAATCGAATTCAGGTCCCGCGAACGCGAGATTCTCGAACCGGCGGCGCAGCGCCTCAGTGAGTTCATGGCGAGCTTGCCGGGCGTCATCAATATCGAAGAAACCTTGTCGCCGCCCTCGATTGAGTGGCAGATCATCGTTGACAAGGCGCGCGCCGCCGCCCTCGGCGTCGATGTCACATCCGTTGGCACCATGGTGCAATTTCTTACCGATGGCGTGCTTGCGAGCAAGTACCGGCCAGACGATCTCAACGAAGAAATTGACATACGCATTCGTTTTCCGAGCGACAAGCGCGCCCTTGGCCTGCTATCGGATTTGCGCGTCAACACGCCGCAAGGCGCGATGCCGATCTCAAGCTTCGCGAGAATCGAACCCGCGCCTCTGATCGATAGCTATATTCGCAAGAACAATGTGCCGAGCGAGTATGTCTACGCCGATGTCGCGAAAGGTGTGCTCGCGGACGACATCGTGCAGCAGGTGAAGGCGTGGCTATCGCAACAGGATTTCGCCTCGAGCATCGATATCCAGTTTCTCGGCGCCAACGAAGAACAGGAAACTGCCTTGGCCTTTGTGCAAGTGGCGTTCGTGCTGTCGCTGCTGCTCATGTTTGTGCTGCTGGTGACGCAGTTCGACAGCTTCTATCAGTCGGTGCTGATTCTCTGCGCAGTCCTCATGTCCGTCGCTGGCGTCCTGTTGGGGCTGATCGTCGTCAACACGCCCTTTTCCGCCGTGATGACGGGGCTGAGCGTCGTTGCCCTTGCTGGCATCGTGGTGAACAACAACATCGTGCTGATTCACACCTACAATCAGATCCGCCGCGACCACCCAACGCTCGACTATGTGCAGGTCATCGTGCGCACCGCCGGACAACGACTTCGACCGGTGCTCGTCACCACCATCACGACGGTGTTCGGGCTCTTGCCGCTCGCCAACCGCGCGAGCGTGGATCTGGTCGATCGGGCAGTGGTTGTCGATGGCTACGTCGCCGGCTTCCTTTCGCAGATGGCGCAGGGTGTTGTCTGGGGCTTGAGCTTCTCGACATTGCTCACGCTCGTCATGACACCGGCGATGCTCGCCCTGCCCTACCACTTGCCGCGCCTGAGGCCAGCGAGACGTCGCCGTCATACGCATGTCATTGGCCAAGGTGCACGGTCCGACACCGCGCAAGCGACTTCGTAGATAGCACAGCATGACCCGGCGCTTCACATTCCTCAAGCGCCTGCTCGGAGTGCTCATTCACGCCGATGTACAAGGCGCACCTGCGGCGTTATCGAACACCAGGCGCCTCTTTCTTCTGCCGCGCACATCGCTCTCCGATCTCGCGGTACTAACCAATGCCATTGGCACCAATGCCGAGTGCTGCGCAGCGTTCAGCGAGGATACCAGCTGGTTCAAGCGTCGCGGTGTCATGACTTCGTATCCGCACGCGTTGCGCAGCGCACATCAACTCGCGGCACTCGGCGAATCCGTGGAGATTATTCCTGTCAGCGTCTTCTGGAGCCGCTCACCGGGCTACAAGGGGTCGCTCGCCAAACTCTTGCTGTCGGAGCGATGGGTGCCGACTTCGCGTGCCAGACGATGCCTTGAAGTGCTCGTCAACCGCAAGATGGTGCAGGTCGTCTGTGCGCCGCCTATCAATCTTGGCGAGTTGCTGAATGGACAGACCGATCAGAAGCGTGCGCTTCGACGAACAGCGCGGCTCGTTCGCATCGTCTTCAAGAATCAGCGCCTCATGCTGCTCGGTCCCGAACTGTCGCTCAAACGCCAAGCACTGGCAATTGTGCTCTCGCAACGCGAAGTACGGGGTGAAATCGAGCGGCGTGCCGCGGCGACCAGTACACCGGTCGCTCGCATTGAACGACACGCCCGCCGCCTGCTCGCAGGCATGGTCTCGGACTTCTCGGCGATCACCTTGCGCGTGGTGTATCGATTCGCAAGCTGGTGCTTGAAGTGGGCGAACACGACGCTCGATGTGCGCGGACTGGACGCGATTCGGCGACATGCGCAATCGGCGAACCTCGTTTACCTACCTTGCCATCAAAGCCATCTCGACTATATCGTGCTGTCCTATGTCCTCTATGACCAAGGACTTGCGCTGCCGCACATCGCCGCTGGCGACAATCTGAATCTGCCGATTCTTGGCAAGCTGCTGCGACATTGCGGCGCGGTGTTCATTCGACGCAGCTTTCGTGGCGATGACTTGTATCGAAGCCTCATCACGCACTACCTTCGCCTGATCCTCATGCGCGGCCACACAGTTGAGTTCTTTCTCGAAGGCTCGCGCAGCCGGACGGGCTTTCTCATGCCAGCGAAGCACGGCATGTTGGAGATTACCTTAGGCGCCGCCCGCGCCGCGCCGCCAAGGCCACTCGCGCTGGTGCCGGTGCGATACGCCTACGAGCGCGTGCTCGACGGCGCGAGCTATGCCGATGAGCGCAGCGGCGCGGGCAAGCGCGGCGAATCGTGGCTGGATGCGCTGAAAAGCTTCGTTCGCTTGCGCGATGGCCTCGGACAGGTCGGCATCGCTTTCGGCGAACCGGTGCTGCTCGATCCAACCGCCGCCCTCGCCGCTGGCGAACTCGCGCCCACGCTACTCCGCAAGATCAACGAGCAGCTCATGTTGACCAGCACGCATCTGCTTGCCCTTGTGTTCGCTGGCAAACGTCGATTGGATGTATCAGTCGCGAGAACACAGCTTGAAGTCTACATTGACTGGCTTGACGGCAGCGGTTTTGAAGTGATGGCAGACGATGTCGAATCGTGCATCCTCGCCGGCATACGCCAATCGCTGGTGAGATTCGAGCGGTTCGCTGGTGCTCGCTGGCTCTCTGTCACCGTCAAAGGAGAGCGACTGCTGCTGTGGCACAGGAACAACGCCCTGCACGGTCTCGCCCTGCCTTCCCTGCTCTCGATGAACGATTCGATTGACGTGGAGTCGCCGCTGCTCGACATGCTTGCCCAAGAGCTTCACATGGAGAGGCCGAGCGCGGGGGACATTGAGCGTTGCCGTGCGCACATCCGCGCGAACACTGCATGCCAAGCACCGGTGCACCAAGCGCGCCTCAAAGCACTGCTGCGCCCGAATCTTGAGCGCCACCTGCTCGTATTGAAGGCCGCTGAGGAACGACCCACGAATCTCGCGTCATTGATCGCAAAGAGCCTTCAACGAGCCGTGCTGCTTGACAACCGGCTTACCGAGCCTGTCAACCAAGAAACAGCGAGGCTCTCAGCGCACGCCCTGCTGAGTGCATCGGTGATCAGTGCGACCGACCATGGGATTCACCACACTGCTTGCGCCGAACAGTTGATCTCAGCCATTCAATCGTGCTTGCCACACAAGGTGTTCAAGGCGCTCAGCGAGTCTTCGCCCCCCAGTCAGCATCAGCTTGCAAGTAGACAGGCAGCGCATAAGCCGCTTCGCACGCCTCCGCCGTCTTGATGAGCGCGAGCACCGCTTCGGCGCTTGGGAGCAGGCGAGGCTCATTCGGTATCTGCCCGCAATCCACTTCAAGGCAGCCATCGCCAACCGCCAGGTCGACATTCGTATCAAACGCAACTTCTATCGCTTGTGCTCGCCGCTCGGTAGCGGTTGATTGAAGGGTTTGACCATCCCAAGCAAAGTTCGCGACATACACTTCGCCGGCGCGCGCCTTGACGATGGTACAAATGTTCAGCGCTTGCGTCGAATCGCGGCGCGCCCAAACGGCTCGTAGCGCAATCGCTGCAAGGCTTGACACCGGATAGACAGGCAGCCTGCCCGCCATTCCCCAAGCTTGCGCCGTCGCCGCAGCGAGACGAAGGCCGGTGAAGGAACCCGGCCCGCGACCGAATACGATCGCATCAAGAGACGCACGCCTTACCCCGGATTCTTCCATGAGTTCATGAATCAACACTGGCAAGCGTTCTTGATGCCGGCGCGGCAGCACTTCTTCGCGCGCAATCACACGCGCCCCGTCTCGAACCGCCACCGAACAGGCATCGCTTGAAGTTTCTATTGCAAGGATATGGTCGCTCACATGTCACCGGCGATCAGCATGGCGCTCGCTGGCGTGGCAGTCTACTATGCTTCGGAGTTTGGCCTCTTGAGAATGACAAGTGCTTCGAATCGAAGAGGCGCGGCAGCGCCTGCTCGGTGGCATCGCGCCGATCACTGAAACAGAACGCATTGCCGTGCCTGACGCGCTCGGGCGGATTCTCGCCGAGGATGTTTCAGCGCCTGTTGATTTGCCTCCGTTCGACAACTCGGCAATGGACGGCTACGCAGTGAATACTCAAGACCCGGTGTGGCGCGGCGCACCACCCTTTGCGCTGCAAGTGATTGGCACAAGCTTCGCAGGCCGGCCCTGGCACGGAAAGCTGACTCGTGGCGCAGTGCGCATCTTCACCGGCGCCGCCATACCGAACGGCGCTGATACCGTCATTGCGCAAGAGGACGCCGAGCATACCGACACGCATGTTGTCTTCAACAAGACCCCATCGCCAAATCGCCACATGCGACCTGTCGGCGACGATGTCAAGAAAGGCAGCCAAATCTTTGCGCGCGGTGACCAATTGCGCGCCTTCGAACTCGGATGGGCGGCGGCTTGCGGCATCGAAACATTGTCCGTGTTCACGCGCCCAAAGATCGGCGTCTTTGCCACCGGCGATGAGCTGCGCGCGCCGGGCACAGCGCTCGCCTACGGCCAGATATTTGAGTCGAACCGGCTCATGCTGCGAAGTGTAAGCGCGAACCTGCCCGCGCACGTTCGAGACCTCGGTATTCTCTCCGATGACCGAGCGCAGTTGCACGCCGCACTTGGCCGCGCAGCGCAGCAGCACGACATGCTCATCACGTCGGGCGGCGTGTCAGTCGGCGAGTCCGACTATGTACGCAATGTCGTCGAGACGCTCGGCAGCATCGAATTCTGGCGCGTCGCCATCAAGCCCGGCAAGCCCTTTGCGAGCGGGCGCATCGGGAACTGTCTTTTCATGGGGCTGCCGGGCAATCCAGCGTCCGCAGTCGTGACGTTTTTGCTGTTCGTCGCACCCGCTATCCGCACGCTCGCTGGCGGCCACGCACCGGCGCCGATCGAGGTCGATGCCATGCTCGACGTCGCTATCGAACCTTCCGCCACGAGAACCGATTTTCAACGCGGCCGCTATTCACAACAGCGCGACGGCCTGCATGTTGCGCCTACTGGCAGCCAAGGCTCCAACCGCATCGGCAGTTTTCGTGATGCCAACTGCCTTATCAAGCTCGAACCCGGAGTGAATGTGCGCGCTTCCGGCGAACGAGTATCAATTCTGCCCTTCGCCGGATTATTAGGCTAGGGCGTGTTCAGTCTCGAACAACCGACTCAACCTGTTCGCGGATGGCAGCAAAGTTATCATCTGCCGAAATGCGCACGTAGCGCACGAGGCCATCGGCCGCCGCCCGCTCATAATAGTCAATGAGCGGCATGGTCTGTTCTCGATACACCGAAAGACGCGCCCTCACCGTGTCCTCGCGATCATCGGGGCGCTGAACGATCGGCTCTCCGGTCACGTCGTCAACACCAGCAGACCGCGGCGGCCGATGCTGTAGATGGTAGACACGTCCCGAACCCGGATGCACACGACGCCCGCCAAGCCGCTCGACGACCAGTTGATCGGGCAATGTGAATTCCAGAACGAGATTGATCGGCACGCCGCCTTCGCGCAAGCCCTCGGCTTGCGCCACAGTCCTCGGCACGCCATCGAACAGGTGCCCTGTAGTCGAAGCCTTCACCAATTCAAGTACCAGTCGAATAATGACATCGTCGGGCACAAGGTCGCCCGCGCTCAAGATCGACTCGACCTGCTCGCCGAGTTCGGTGCCCGCCGCAATTGCCTCGCGCAGCATATCGCCAGTGGACACCTGACGAAAACCGAAGGTCTCGCACATGTACTGCGCTTGCGTGCCCTTGCCGGCACCCGGCGGCCCAAGCAAAATGATATTCATGAACGCTTCACGAGGCTCACGCAAAGCTCGCGAGTATACCCGCATGAGTTCGCCGCTATTCGTGCAAACCGCGACTCATTAGCGGCGCCGGCCCAATATGTGGCGCGATTGCCGTGCGTGTGAGCAGCTTGGCCGCGCGCCTGACTTCCACATCCTCAAAGCAGCAAGCAGCAATTGCGAGCAGCGACTCACCTGAGAAAGCTTGGCGACCAGCGTCTGCTGGTACCAAGCCGAGGCTCGCGTCAAACTGATAGCTTCGCCGCGAACTCAGGTCAGCCCCTTCACAGTCCACGGCAAGATTGAGGCCATAGCCGATCGCCGATAGCAGTGCGAGCTCGTAACGGCGAAGCGGCACAGCTTGCTCTGCCGCCGCACGCGCAGCAAGCACCTCGTCGAGCATCCTCTCGTAGGCATCGAAAAGGAATTCTTCGGCCTTGTATCGACGCAATGCCCGCAATGTGATTTCATTTGCATAGAGCCCGGACAGTAGCGCATCGCCCTGCAGCCATCGATGACGCAAGAGCTCATGCTGCTGCAGCGATTTGAGCTCCTCGCGCCCAGACCATGACAGCGCCAAGCGGTTGAAGGGACGCAACGCCTGTCCGCCCTTGGCGCGTTTCGCGCCGCGCGCAATGACGCGCACCCGTCCATGCGTTTCGCTCAGCACGTCGAGGATGCTCGAAGTCTCACGATATGGCCAGGCATGCAGCACATAAGCGGCCTCGCTACGCACACGCTCAACGTTCATCTGTGCTCAACTGTCATGTGTTTCATCAATGCCGAGCGCCCGCACTGCTTTTTCAGAGTTGGACCAATTGGGACGCACCCGCACCCACAGCTTGAGATTCACTTGCCTTCCAAGCAGCGTTTCAATGCCAGTGCGCGCCTTGCTGCCAATGGATTTGAGCCGCTCGCCCTTGGCGCCGATCACAATGGCCTTCTGCCCTCCACGCTCGACGACAATCGCCGCGCTGATATGAACGATCTTCCTGGACTCCTTAAATGCTTCAATTTGCACCGCTGTCCGGTGCGGCACTTCATCGCCGAGCTGACGCATGAGCTGTTCACGAACGATCTCACCCGCCATGAATCTCACTGACCTGTCCGAGAGGTGGTCTCTTGGAAAGTGGTGCGGGCCGTTTGGCAGGAGCGCCCCCACATGCTCTTCTAGATCCGACACGCCTTGGTCCTTGCGGGCGCTCACTGGAATGATGGCATGCCAGTCCCCAAGGGCATTGACCGCTGCTATATGCTCAAGCAGCCGCTCGCGGGGCCGCACCAAGTCACTTTTGGTCAGACAGCAGATCCACGGCAGTGCGCTTGCTTTTTTGACACGCATCACGCGATCAAGCACGGTGCGATCAAGTGCCCGAACGCCCGTCGCTTCGGCCAAAAACACACCGACATCCGCATTTTCGATCGCGGAAAGCGCGTTTCGTACCATTGCCCGATTCAGCACCCGGCGTGCATCCTCATGTACGCCGGGCGTATCAATGAGCGCCGCTTGAATATGACCGCGTGTGCAAATCCCCAAGACCGAGGCGCGGGTGGTCTGTGCGCGCCTCGACACAATGCTGATTTTGGCGCCAACGAGCCGATTGACAAGCGTTGACTTACCGACGTTCGGACGTCCGACCACCGCCACATAGCCGAAGCGGGGTGCTTCGCCGGCAACTTCAGCGCTCACGCGCCCGAAGCGCTCCGCACATGATGCAAAGCCCGCTCCGCCGCCTCGGATTCGGCTTCCTTCAAACTCCGCCCACTGCCGGAGAAACGCATGCCAGATGAGGGAAACTCGCACTCGACTTCAAAGAAGAGCGCATGGTCTGCGCCGCTGCGCGAAACTTCCCGATACGCTGGCAGCGGCTGCCCACGCGCCTGCATCCACTCTTGAAGCTCGGACTTGGGATGCCCAGCGCGATCAATGCCTGCCTCATCGAATAGACGGTCTACGATGCGCAGCACTTCATCAAGGCCGCTGTCAAGCTGAACCGCGCCGAGCAAGGCTTCAAAGGCGTCCGCCAGGACACCTTGCCCGCCTTCGCGCGCAGGCAAGGTTCCAAGGTGGCCCGACACCCGCAGGTGGCAATTCAGCCCGATTCGCTCCGCCAGATCCGTGAGATACGACTTTTGCACAAGGGCAGCGCGCACCTTGGTCAATTGCCCTTCGTCCCAATCCGGATGGCGCTCATAGAGCCGCAAAGCGACGGCGAGCGACAGCACCGCATCACCGAGGTACTCAAGCCGCTGGAACGCAGCCCCGCCCGCGCTTGAATGCAGCAGGGCTTTCGCACAGAGTTTCGGGTCTCGAAAACTGTAACCCAATGCTTGTTCGAGATGTTTCGGGCACGACACTAAAAGAACCTATTGCGTGCAAAGGTCGGCAGATTCCAGCCGGCTTCCTTGTGCGCCCAGATCGCGATCGCCTTGCCCACCACCTTGTCTTCCTTGACAAAGCCCCAAGCACGGCTGTCCTGACTAAAGTCGCGGTTGTCGCCCATGACAAAGTAATGTCCCACCGGAACGGTCCACACTCGGCGCATGCGCGGTGGTCGATGACCCGCCGCGTGAATGCGATGCGCATTCTCGCCGAGCGATTCCTCAAACGCCTGAATGCCGCCTTGACTGTCCACAAGGCGCTGTGAGACGCGCTCGCCATTCACATAAAGCGACTTGTTCACATAGACAACGCGGTCGCCCGGCAGTCCGATCACGCGCTTGATGAAATAGCGATCATCATGCGGCGGCACGAACACCATGACATCGCCGCGCGCAGGCGCATCGACATCGAACACCTTGGTGCCAAGCACAGGCAAGCGCACGCCATACGCGTGCTTATTGACCAGCACAAAATCACCGATTTCGAGCGTTGGGATCATTGATCCGGAGGGGATTTGATAGGGTTCGTACAAGAAGCCGCGCACGAGCACAATCAGAACAAGCGCGGGCAGTAGTGATCGCGCGTATTCGACAATGACGTTGCGCGCTTCGGCCACTGCGTGGCCAAAACGCGGCGCAACGCGGCGATAGGCGATATCGCCGAGCCAAATGACGAACGCAACGAGCGTCGCCATGGTCAAAAGGTAGGTGAAGTCAATGTCCATGCGGGGTATTGTAGCCGAAGGCTACAACGTTCCATGAAGGCAAGCACAAGGAGTATCCTGCAATTTTTCTCAAGCCTCCTATGAGCCAAATTATCGAGCAACTCTCCGAGACCTTGAGCGAGCGGCGAGACGCATCGCCTGAGACATCCTATACGGCTTCGCTGCTCGCCGGAGGTCTGCCGAAGATTCGCGCCAAGCTTGAAGAAGAGCTTGGCGAACTGATCGAAGCTGCGGAAGCATTTGATGCCGAGAGCGATTCCGAAGCGCTCAAGGATGCCCTCGTGCACGAAGCAGCCGACCTATGGTTTCACAGCATGGTGTTGCTTGTGTCGCATTCGGTGAGTCCGACCCTCGTGCTCGAAGCGCTTGAGCGAAGACTCGGCATCTCCGGGCACGACGAGAAACGCGCGCGTTCATCAGCTCAATGACATCAACCGTGTGCGTGTTGCATCGTCCGTATAATGGACGACTGATTATAGAAAAGGCGCATCCGGCATGTTTGGACTCGGTCCTGTGGAGCTCATCATCGTGCTCGCCATTGTCCTGCTCGTCTTTGGCTCAAAGCGCATCGGCTCCTTGGGCGCGGACCTCGGTCGCGCGATCAAGGGATTTCGCAAAGCTGTCAAAAGCGACAAGAACGATGAGGACGATTCGCGTTCCGAGCGCATCATCGATGGCGAAGCCAAAGACGCCGACTCGGACAAATCTGACAAGTCATAGTTTCCCGTGTTTGACATCGGCTTTCCCGAGCTCCTGATCCTTGCGCTCATTGCGCTCCTCGTGCTCGGTCCAGATCGGCTCCCAGAAGCCATGCGGACGCTTGGCCTCATGGTTGGACGCTTACGACGCTCGTATCTGTCCGCACGCGCGGAGATTGAGCGAGAAGTCGGCATGGACGAAGTCCGCCGCCAGCTTCACAACGAGTCCATCATGAAGGAGTTCAAATCTATTGAATCTGAAATTAAGTCCGACGTGAAGGAACTCGGCAACCTTGACAACGAGGACGCTACAGTCAAGGCCGCGACGCAGCCAGACAATGATGACGACAAAAAGCCTGAAGCGTGAGCGCGACCACGACCAGGCGGTCGATGAGCACTCGGCGCCCTTCATTGAGCATGTGCGCGAGCTCAGGCGGCGCATCATTTGGAGCCTCATCGCGATTGTGCTCTTGTTTGTGCCTATCTATTACTTCGCCAACGAGATCTACCTCATCATCGCCGCGCCGCTGATCGCCGCGCTCCCCGGCGAGACCAGCATGATCGCGACGCGCGTCGCCGCGCCCTTCATTACGCCGCTCAAGCTGTCGGCCTATGGTGCGCTCATGGTCGCCATGCCGTTCATCCTTCATCAGCTTTGGTCGTTCATTGCGCCCGGGCTCTATCTTCGCGAAAAACGCATTGGTCTGCCGCTGCTCGTCTCAAGCATTCTGCTGTTCTATCTCGGCGTCGTGTTCGCCTACCTCGTGATCTTCCCCGTCGCGTTTCAGTTCTTCGTCTCAGTCGCGCCGCCGGGCATTCAAGTGATGACGGACATTTCGTCCTATCTTGAGTTCGTCGTCTCCCTGTCTTTCGCTTTTGGGCTCAGCTTTGAAATTCCCGTTGCCATTCTGCTGCTCGTCTGGGCGGGCATTGCCTCACCAGAAGGTCTTGCACGCAAGCGCCCCTACGTGGTGATTGGGTGTTTTGCGGCAGGCATGGTCTTGACGCCGCCCGACCCGGTCACGCAAATCGCGCTCGCGGTCCCCGCATGGCTGCTCTTCGAGGTCGGACTTGTCTGCGCCCGCGCCGTGCACCGGCGCAAGGCCCAAGAACAGGAGCAAGACGATTAGTGCTGCACGACAGTAACGAAGGGCAACCCTCGCAAGCGCTCACTATCCATTTTGAACATCCTTTCCGCAAAAGAGACGTGATACGGCGGCTTCGCGATTGACGCATCAGGCAAATGAATGATGGTGTCCTTGATGCCCTCGCGCTCGTAGCCAATCTCGTCGATATCCTTCTTTTCGACAAAAATCTGAAATGCGTGCACCGCGTCTTCCGGCGGCAGCGTGCCAGTGACATAGGCGCACTCGACCATGAGGCCGTTGGGGTCAAAGGTGTAGATCGAGTGCATCCAGTCCTTGTGATGCTTGGATTCCATGACCTCGAGTCCATGACCAAGCCAGCGCGCCTTGGCCGCCTCAAGTCCAGCAAGGTCCTTGGCTTCCCAGGCCACGTGCACGTTGGCGGCGCCGATGCCCATTGCCTCGGTCATGTTGGTATTGGCACTGCGATGCGCTTTCGCGCCGAAGGCATTCAGGTCATAGTAGGCGAGATACGAGCCATCGCCAGCATCGTAAAAGACATGCTTGTATTTGTTGCCGCGTACGTCGTCGGCTTCGATGCCGGCGATCGAGAAGCCCATGGCTTCGGTGTAGAACTTATGGGTCAGTTCGGGGTCGTGCGTGCAGAGTGCCAGATGATTGAGCGCCACCGCTATCTCTCCTTACATTTAGGTGTCTAGCCAATATAGCTTAGCACTACTCTCGCAGCATCCAATTCCCGTCATAGCTGCTATCCCGTCAAATTGTTTCACGCGCTCCGTGCGTGGCTTCTAGAATGTGGCGCGGAATCGCCCACAGCATCAACGTTGCCAGCAATCGCCGACTATAATTGACTCTCCTCTTGCACTTTCCCAAGTGCACATGTCCGCCTTCAGCATTCATCCGCAACCAGCCAAGGTCATTGAACGAGCAGCGGCAGTGCTCGAAACATTGATCGACTTGGACGAGGTGTCTCTTGGTGGCGGCACCGCATTGGAGGCGCACTGGCATCATCGCACGAGTACGGACTTGGATTTTTTTGCGACTGGCGCACGTATCGACACCCTTTTCTACGAATTCGAACAATTGAATGACGTGATAACCGCGCATTGGAAAGCAGGGCGCATCGACGGCAAGCGACCTTCTGTGACGAGAAGAACCGTGCTGCATTTCGAAATTGATGGCACACCTGTGTCGATCGGGCGCGTCAGCGAGATGCACGGCAGCGGCGAGGACACGGAAATTCTTACCGGCATCAAGCTGAGCCACAACAAAGATATTCTCACCAAGAAGCTCTTCAACCGGCTCTTCGAGAACCAAGTTGTGACTGAACGTGACGCATATGACTTCGGTGTTGCGAGGACATTCGACGCTCAATCTCTCGAATATGCTTGGTCGCACATCGGCAAGCACGCTAGGGCGTGTTAACACTATGCACGTTGACGCTGCCGAGACACGTTTTCCGCCAG
>JAPOTJ010000021.1 GCA_026709225.1 Gammaproteobacteria bacterium
CGTGTGAGATGCGCGCATCGGCTAATCCGATCAATCGTTCGGCCTGTGTCAGCAGTCTGATCGCTATGAATGTCACGACAATCAGCGCAAAAACCAACACCCAGAATCGTTTCGCCGTCATTCTGCTCGCACGAGGAAGTCGCGTATTGTCAACACTCTATGGTATAGAATCGCCGCCCATCGGGTGCGAGTAGCACTCGGCGGCGTTGAAGCGTAAAGGGGGTATGAGCATGGTTTTAAGTTCCGCTTTCCGTCGTGTGACCTTCAGCGCCTGTGTTCTTGCGCTTGTTGTCACGCTGCCACTCGTATCAGCGCCTGCCATGGCAGAGCAGGTCACTGAAGAGATGGTCGTCACAGCGCGCAAGCGCAGCGAAAACCTGCAGGACGTACCGGCAGCCGTTCCCGCGTTCAACGGCGAGGATCTCGAAGAGCGCGGCGTGAACAAGATCGTCGATATCGCGGGCTTGACGCCGAACATCACGGTTAACGAAACATCGGGTATCGCGGCTGGCGGGCTGCAAGTCTTCATCCGTGGCATTGGTAACGACCCAAGCTTCGACCAAGGTGTCGGCGTCTATGTGGACGATGTCTATTTGAACCACGCAGGCGGTGCGCTGATCGATGTCTATGACGTTGAACGCATAGAGGCGTTGAAAGGGCCGCAGGGCCATCTCTACGGACGCAACACCATCTGTGGTGCCATCAAGTATGTCAGCGCTGAACCGAGCGACGAGCTGTGTGCGCTTGGAAGGCAAGAACCTGTTGGACAAGCGACGGCTTGAAAACCGTTTTATCATCAGCAATTTCATGCTAGGCGGCTACCAGCGTGGCCGCACTTGGGGCTTCAGCGTTGCGTATCAGATGCAGTGAGCCTGATGCCTCATTTTTAGCTTGACGGAGCACTAGACGGACATCTTTGTTATGACCTAAAACACCGTTCGAATAATAGCGTCGAACGCATCACTCGCGGCATTGCTCTATAGTAGTGTGCGCAAATACAGTGGAAAGGCATTGACACTTGTCGTTCCTATGCCCTTATACATAATGGAGGGACTCACATGAACCAACACTTCATTTTTTTTCGTGGCACGACAATTTGCGCGTGTCTGATTGCGCTCGTGGTTACGAGTCCGGTCGTGCCGGCGCCTGCCTTTGCGCAGCAAATCATTGAAGAAATGGTCGTCACAGCGCGCAAGCGCAACGAAAACCTGCAGGACGTGCCAGCAGCCGTCGCCGCGTTCAATGCTGTTGAGCTTGAGGAGCGTGGCATCGACAACCTGATTGAAATAGGTCGCTTAACGCCGAACATCACGGTCAACGAAACCACCGGCGTTGTCGCCGGCGCTCTGCAAGTCTATATTCGCGGCATTGGCTACGACCCGGGCTTTTTTGAACAAGGTGTCGGCATCTATGTGGACGATGTCTTTCTGAATCGCGTTTCCGGCTCGCTGATCGAGGTCTATGACATTGAACGCATAGAGATACTGAAAGGGCCGCAGGGCCATCTCTACGGACGCAACTCCACCGGCGGCACCATCAAATACGTGAGCGCCGAACCGGATGATACGCTGCGCATACACGCCTCAGCCAAGATAGGCACGGACGATCAGCGCAATTTCAAGGCTGGCGTCTCCGGCCCGCTTGCCGAAGGCACTTTGTGGGGATCGGTCGCGGTCTCCCAAGTCGGGCACGATGGCTATCAGACCAACACCTACAACGGCGGCGAGTATGCGAGCCCGGACATTCTGTCGGCGCGCGGGACGCTGGTCGCGCAGCTTGGCGACTCGTTTCGTGTCAAGCTTGTGGCGGACCTGATGCGTGATCGATCGGATCCTTACATACCCACTCGGGTCGCGGTGAACGACAACCCCCTCGATCCCACAAGTTTGTTTGCAGTTCAAGGTGTGCTTTCAGGTGCCAACCAGCTTCCATTCTTATTTCCCGGCGCAGGCCTGCTTGGAGAGCTGCTCGACACACGCCTGCCGACCGACATCGATGAGATCAACAGCGCATTCATAGAGGATGGGTTCGATGAATACTTCCTCGACACCGACGGCTTGTCGCTAACCGCCACTTGGGATTTCGCCGAGGCGTGGTCATTGAAATCGGTCACTGGCGTGCGCGAGATGAGCCGCACTCAAGCCTCTGACTTCGACGGCAGCGATCAGCAGTTCATCAACACGCTGCAATACTGGGACACCGATGATTTTTCTCAGGAGTTTCAAATCAATTACACGGGTGAGCGCATCAACGCGATCATCGGCTACTACTACTTGGACAGCGAATGGAGCACCACTTCGTTTACCGAGCAAAGAGCCATCCTGAGGTTTTTCAATGACCATGACAAAACAACGTCTTTCGACGAGCGCCCGCTCGAATCCACAGCCTTCTACGCCAATGTTGACTGGGACATCACCGACAAAATACAGCTGTCACTGGGCGGTCGATTGACAACTGATAAGAAGTGGATCAATCAAATCGCGGAAGTGGAACTGACGCAGTATATGGTGCCTGTCTTTAACCTACCGGGGATGGGTCCTGTGCCTTTTGTGTTGTCGCCTGCTGGCGCACAAGCATGGCCGCTAATAGCGCCCAACCTGCCACCCGGCCTTTTCCTCGGCTTTTTCTCGCCGCCGGGCAGCGGTGTGATGTTCGACGCATACAGGGAAGGCATCACCTATCCTGAGAACAGGACCGGCGAAGACGAGTGGGACGAGTTCACGCCGACCGTCAAGTTGAGCTACCGTCTTTCGGAAGAGATGCTCATCTACGCTGGCCGGTCAACAGGCTTCAAGTCGGGCGGCTTAGACTATACCAGCGCTGACCCTATAGCGGATACGTGGGAACCAGAGCTCGTCACCACCTGGTCGATCGGCACTAAGTCAACGCTGCTTGACGGCACCTTGAGGCTCAACTTCGAAGCGTTCCTCAACGCCTACGAGGACAGGCAGTTCACGTCCGTGAGGCTTGATGAAGGCGGGGGGGGAAGTCTGATTCAGTACCTAGGTAACGTTGCTGATGTCGAGTCGAGCGGTGTGGAGGTCGAAATCCTCTGGCTGCCGCCAGTGGAAGGCTTGGCCATCAACTTCAACCTTGGACTCTTGGACACCGACCTCAATGAGTTGATCGGCGAGGTGTCGCCGGGCGTGGTTGGCAACATCGCGGACCGCAGCCAAGTAGGCCATTCACCGAAAGTGACCGCCCAGGCGCGCATCGAATACACCATGCCAATCAGCCGTTTTGGCGCGCTCACCTTCGGGCTTGACGCGGACTACCGAGACGAAATGTTCACCGACTCGCCTGTCGATCTCAGTAATGCGTTGGAGGTCCAATCGAAGTCCGAGGCACGGACACTCACCAATGCGTTCGTATCCTTCAACACCGCGGATGATCGCTGGCGCGTGAGCTTGGAAGGCAAAAACCTGTCCGACAAACGAGTGCTTGGCAACACCTTCACCATCAGCAATTTCATGCTCGGCGGCTACAACCGTGGCCGCACTTGGGGCTTAAGCGTCGCGTATCAGATGCAGTGAGCCTCGGCTAGACGGACACTCAAGACCGAAAAAAACCGCTTGAAACAGGCGCAAAGCGTGTCGCTTGCGACATTGCGCGCTAGAATGCGCGAAAATCTGTCGCAAGGGCATTGGCACTTTTTCGTGTCAATGCCCTTCTACATAAAAGACACATAAAGGAGGGACTCACATGAACTCACACTTCACTTTTCGTCACGCGACATTGTGCGCGTGTCTGCTTGCGCTTGTTGTCGCGATTCCGATGGTGCCGGTGCCCGCCCTTGGGCAGCAGATCATTGAGGAAATCGTTGTCACCGCCCGCAAGCGCAGCGAGAATCTGCAGGACGTGCCAGCAGCCGTTGCCGCGTTCAACGCCGAGGAGCTCGAAGAACGCGGTATCGACAATCTCGTCGAAATTGCGCGCTTGACGCCGAATATCACGGTCAACGAAACAAGCGGGCTCATTGCTGGCGCATTGCAGATTTTCATCCGCGGCATCGGCAACGACCCCGGCTTTGACCAAGGTGTCGGCGTCTATGTGGACGATGTCTATCTGAACCGCACATCAGGTGCGCTCCTTGATGTCTATGATATTGATCGCATCGAGGTCCTCAAAGGGCCGCAAGGCAACCTCTACGGTCGCAATACCATTGGCGGCGCCGTCAAATACGTGAGCGCCGAACCCGACGACGAGATGCGCGTGCGTTTCTCGGCGAAGGTCGGTGCCGATGATCTGCGCAAGTTCAGAGCCGGCATTTCCGGTCCGCTCGCCTCAGGTTCCGTATGGGGTTCGCTTGCGGTCTCGCAGACCGGGCATGACGGCTATCAAACCAACCGCTTTGATGGCGGCGAATACGCAAGCCCCGATGTGCTGTCGGCGCGCGGCACCTTGGTTGCGCAGCTCTCCGAGCGTCTGCGCGTCAAACTCGTTGCGGACGTGATGCGAGATCGGTCCGACCCCTACATCCCGAATCGCGTGGCGGTGAATCTCGGCGGCAGCGCGGGGCTCGGCGCGTTTAACGCGCTGCTTTCCACCGCCAACAACTTCGTCCCGGGCGCGGCCTTTCTAGCACCCGGGCAGTCGCTCGACACGAGCCTGCCGACAGACATCGACAGCGTCAACACGGCGCATTTGAAAGATGGGTTCGACGAGTACTTCATCGACACAGACGGCCTGTCCTTGACCGCGACCTACGACTTCAACGACGCGTGGTCGCTCAAATCGGTGACGGGCGTTCGCCAAGTGGACCGCACATCGCCCTTTGACTTTGATGGCAGCGACCAAGTATTCATCAACACGCTGCAATTTTGGAAGGCAGACGACTTCTCTCAAGAACTGCAGCTCAATTACACGGGCGACCGCCTGAACGCGGTGCTCGGCTACTACTATCTTGAAGGCGATTACAGCGTCACTTCCTTTACCGAGCAGACGCCGTTCCTGCGCCTTGTGACGAGCCACGACAAGACGACGCACGTTGATGAGCGGCCGCTTGAATCGACATCCTTCTATGCCAATGTGGACTGGGATATTACTGAGCGAATGCAGCTTTCCTTGGGAGGGCGCATCACCACCGACAAGAAGTCGATCAGTCAGATAGCCGATGTCGAGCTGACAAACCATGTGGCGGCTTGCTTCAGCCTCCCGGGGCTTGCGTGCGATCCGCAGACGAACTTTTTCGTGCCGGTTGTGCTGTCACCGACAGGCGCGAGAATCGTACCCAACCTGCCATTCTTCCAGTTCTTCTTGCCTCATCGGAATCAGCTGGGCGCCGTCATCGCGCCTGGCAGCGCGCCCACCACCATCACCTATCCTGAAAACAAGATAGGTGAAGACGAATGGGATGAATTTACGCCGAGCGCACGTCTGAGCTACCGCCTGTCGGAGGACACGCTGATCTACGGCGGCTGGTCAACTGGCTTCAAGTCCGGCGGTTTCACTTTCTCAGGCGACGACTATCAAGCGCCCATCTATGAGCCAGAGGTTGTCACGACATATTCGGTTGGCGCCAAGTCAACACTGCTTGACGGCACGCTGAGAGTGAATTTCGAAGCCTTCCTCAACGTCTATGAAGACAAGCAGTTCACGGTCATCGTCCTTGACGGCGATCAAGGGCGGCTTGTGCAGCAAAACGACAATGTGGGCGAGGCCGAATCGAGCGGCGCCGAGATCGAAATCCTATGGCTACCGCCCGTCGAAGGCTTGGCAATCAACTTCAATGTTGGCATCTTGGATACGCAAATCGACGAGTTGATCGAGATTTTCGACGATGTCACTCCGGCAGAATTGGGGACTGTCGCAGGCTGTATCGAATCCGTCACGCAGATTGGTGACGAACGCTGGCAAGGAAATGTCGCGAGCTGCAACCGCCTCGGCTACGCGCCAGAACTGACCGCGCAGGCGAGGGTTCAGTACACCATGCCAGTGAGCCGCTTCGGCGCGCTCACCTTCGGCCTTGATGCGGACTATCGAGACGAGATGTACACCGACTCGCCGGTCGAGATCAACAATCCCTTCTTTGCGAGCGCCATGTCAAAAGCGCGAACGCTCACCAATGCGTTCGTGTCGTTCAACACGACCGACAATCGCTGGCGCGTGACCTTGGAAGGCAAGAACCTGTCGGACAAGCGCGTGCTTGAGAACACCTTCAACGTCAGCAACTTCATCTTGGGCGGCTACAACCGTGGCCGCACTTGGGGACTAACGGTCGCGTATCAGATGCAGTAATAGAGCGCATTTTTAGCTTGACGGAGCACTAGATTCGGATTGGCATGAACAACTCCTTCAGTGACTATATCGTGTATGTCGACGAAAGCGGAGATCATGGACTCGAAACCATTGACCCCAATTATCCGATTTTCGTGCTCGCGTTCTGCGTGTTCCAGAAAGAAACCTACTTGGAGTCTGTCGCTCCATCCATACAGAAGTTTAAGTTTCGCCACTTCGGCCACGACATGGTGATTTTGTATTAGGCGGATATCCGCAAGGACAAGGGCGATTTTCAGTTTCTGAAATCGGAGGAGTTGAAAGAGGCGTTTCTTAACGAATTGTCGGATATCGTGGCTGATGCTCCGTTCACACTGGTCTGTATGGTGATCGACAAGCGGTTACTGAAAAAGCGTTCTGGCGATTCGAAAAACCCCTATCACATCGCGCTTCAATACGGGCTTGAGCGGTTGTATTTCTATCTCAAAGAAATGGAGCAGGGCGAGCGCGTGACCCATGTGGTTGTAGAGAAGCGAGATGAGAGCGAAGACGATGATTTGGAGCTGGCGTTTCGAAGGGCAGTCAAGGGTGACAACTATAGGTTGCAACAGTTTCCATTCGAAATCATTTTCGCAGACAAGAAGAGCAACTCCTGTGGGCTACAGCTAGCAGACCTGGTGGCGAGACCGGTCGGATTGTCGGTGCTGCGGCCAAAGCAGTCGAATCGGGCTTTTCAAATCTTAAAGGAGAAGTTCTATCGGGACGACAAAGGTCAGATAGAAGGGCGGGGTCTGAAACGCTTCCCCAAATAACAAAAGGCCCCGGTGTTCCACCGAGGCCAGTTGTCGACCGGGAATCCCCAATCCTTGATGACTATTGTGACCGCGGGAAGCGAAAAAATCAATTCTCTGTAACGGCTCAGGACATTTCGGAATTTTTGGCCGTCGTTTCGGAAATGCTTTCGAGGTGGACAAGATACTCGTTGGGCGTTCGGCAGTCCAGAGCCCAGTGCGGCCGCTGGTAGTTGTGGAAGCATTCGTGCTCGGCGAGCCTCGGCGCGACGCCGGCGACGGCGGGTGGGCCGTCGTACCGGTTCCAGAACTCGATGCGGGCGGAGCGGTTGGCGCGCTCGAAGTCGGCCATGAACTCGGAGCCGCCGTCGACCTGGATGGATTCGACTGGGAACGGCATGGCGTCGGCCATGGCGTGGAGGAAGCGGGCGGCGTTGCCGGCGGTGCCAGTCGTAGTAGGTGCTTCTGGCGAGGCCGACGGCCTTCAGGGCGTCGCCGCGGCGGCGCGCCAGGGCCTGTTCGCATTCGGTGTCGTCCACAGGCGGGCGCTTGCAGGACGGGGGGCAGGCGTGCAACAGTCTCATGTTCGGGTTCCTTGTTCAGTTGGTAAACCAGCATGCCCGAACCGGCGGCGCCCTCCCCATCCGGTCAGTTCATGGAACTAGCCTCCGGGGAGGAAATTCCGAGATGTCTCTGAGCCCGCACATTCTCAGAGTTGTCCAGCCTTGGACTTGTTCAGAACCGTCGGCTGATCGCGGCTTGTCGCTCGCCGATGATTCTCTTGCGCTCGCTCGGGCTGACGAAATTCGTGTCTGCCGGCAGATGCTCGCGTAGCGTCTCTAACTTGATCAGCTTGGTTGAAACAGCTTCGGGGTACGCCTCGCAGCGTGTCCAGCGCATGAACAGCGAGCCTTCGCGGTGCCCGGCGGTATCGAGCCAGTTCTGCACGCCCGGATCCTCAAGACTGACCACATAGCGAACGAGTCCATCAGCGTTGACCTGCGCAGTATGATGATTGAGGCTCGATTGATGGCTCGCATAGTCAAGCGATTCCATCCACGGGTTGGCAAGCTGGATGTTGGTGTAGACGCAATTCGGGACAGGCGCTTCAACGATGAGCGCTTCGCCGCCCTCAAGCTTGAATGCGCCGCGCGAAGTCGCTTGAAAGGGATCCGCCATCGGCAGTTCCGGATCGCCCGTTTCTGGCACGGAGATTTCGTTCGCATCGAGCTTGAGCTGAAAGTCAAGCCGGTGGACAAGCGTGAGCATTTCCCGCAAGCGTCGCGCCTGGTGAGCGGCATCCTTGATCATGTGCTTGACCGATTGCGGCGCTACGCGCGGTGCGCCCGTGCCTAGCGTCGTGAGATTGAGCACCTCCCACACGCCGGTTTCCTTCTTCTGCCAATCTGACACCACCCGCCGCACCACGACAATGAACGCATCGGGCGCCAGCGCCAGCCAATTGCCTGCGCTTGGCGCTGCTTCGCTCAAGGTCAGCACGAAGTCGCCGTGCTCGTCCACCTCGAGGTCGTCCGAGGCAAGGCTTGAAATGGTGCGTATGTCGGCGACCGGCGTGAGTCCGAGCATGCCGCTGTAGACGTTGATGGTCACAAGGTCGAAGTTGGCGATGTTGCCTCGCAGCCTGTAGACATGGTCGCCGCGTACATGGAACGACAGATAAGGGTTGTCGGGGTTGTCCCAGCCAATACGCGCGACGCTATTCGGAAAGCGCGTGAATTGCGGATAATCGGGGTCTCGATAATCCGTTTGACTCGCCAGAAAGGTCGCGAGAAAGCGCGCCATATGTCGATAGCCCTCAGCCGCGGACTGCTCGTCGTCATTGAACGGCGCGTTCTCGACGAGCGCGCCCATCTCGCCAATTTCGGCGGCAAATTCGTTCCACGCCGCATTCATTGACATCTGTGCCTCGCTTTGCGGCTGATGCCAGAAAGCGAGGTAGAGCGCGGCGATGGCAGCAAGAACCGCCGCGAGGCCTATCGCGAGAATCTTCATGATTTCAAAAGGCGTCCGGGCGAAACATGGCATCGTGGCCGCCATCGACAAAGAGGATCGAACCTGCGATCTGCGATGCCTTGTCTGAGAGCAAGAAGAGCGCCGCGTTGGCTTGGTCTTCCGGCTGCGCACCTCGGCCCAAGGGAATGGATTTGACGAATGCTTTCATCGATGGGCCGACGACCGGATCCTTCATGCCGGCCTCGGTCATCGCTGTATGCGTGAAGCCGGGCGCAAGCGCGTTCAGCCGCACGCCCGCTTGCGCCGCGGATGTGCTGCGCTTTCGCATCCAGCGCCCGAGCGCAAGCTTGCCGCCGCCGTAGAGCTGAAATCCCATGAGCGACTCGGCCAGTTCGAGCGCCTTGTCGCGGTCATTGTCAAGGAGGGATTGCACGTAGCCTTCGTCGTGGCCTTGCATGGTCGCCGAGTTCGAGCACATGAGCACCGCCGCGCCACGCCTTGACTCCAGGCTTGGCATGAGCCCTTCCACCATCTGCACCACAGCAAAGTAGTTGACTAGCGGAATGAGTTTCTTGTTCGGGTTCTCAACACCTGCGCCCGCGCAGGGCACGAATCCGTTGAGACCTTGCGGGCAACGCGCATGAATCTCGCGAATCGTGGCCTCTACTTCATCTTTGCGCGAGAGATCCGCGCACATGTCGGCATCGCGCAAATCGACACCGACGACCATGTGTCCCTCGGCTTCAAGTGCCGACTTGATGGCGCGGCCAATGCCGCTCGCGGCGCCTGTGACGACATACTGCCCCATGTGCGTGCGGTCTCCGTGTGACTCAGCGGATGCTCGGAATGACCTCGGCGTAGGCATCGATCATCGGCATCACCGCTTCCGGCTTGTCCCACAGGTCGATCGACACGCCGATCATCGCTCGCTCGACGCCGAGGTCGCGGTAGTGCTTCAATTTGTCGAGGTTCTTGGTGTCCATAACTTGCAGGTTGATCTCGACGCTTGCCGGGTCGCGCCCTGCATCTTCCACTTGCTGCTTGAATTCGGCGATGGTCGCAGCGACATCGCCCATTGCA
Organism: Gammaproteobacteria bacterium; assembly: GCA_026709225.1. Taxonomy (GTDB): domain Bacteria; phylum Pseudomonadota; class Gammaproteobacteria; order Pseudomonadales; family Azotimanducaceae; genus Azotimanducus; species Azotimanducus chitobiosivorans. The sequence continues at coordinate 10,062 of JAPOTJ010000021.1, forward strand.
ATATCCACGGGATACCAGCCGTCAGACCACGCGGCGGCGTGCTTTCTGCCGAGTGGCCCGAAGGCAGCGAAAAAGACCTTGGGGCCGCCCGGCTGCACGGGCTTGGGGTCGCACCAGACAGGGTCGAAGCGCACATACTCCCCGTCAAAACTCGCTGCCTCGTCGCGCCACAGGGCGCGCGTTGCCGCCACAGTCTCGCGCAGCACGGCGTAGCGCTTGTTGAACGGATGCGGACAGGCGTTCTCAAAGGCTTCTCGGTTCCAGCCGACGCCAGCGCCGACGATCACGCGACCATTCGAGAGGCGATCAAGCGTGGCGATGGTTTTCGCTTGCGAGATGATCTCGCGCTCCATCATCAGCGCGATGCCAGTGCCGATCCGCAGGGTCTTGGTGGCATTGGCCGCCGTCATCAGCGACAGGTAGGGATCCATCATCTGCCGATAGGGTGCCGGCAATTCGCCGCCGAGCGGATAGGGCGTCTTTTGGGATGTCGGGAAGTGGCTGTGCTCGCCGTACCAGAGCGATTCGAAGCCGCGCTCTTCAAGTGCGCGCGCGAGAACTGCCGGATGCGGATCCGACGGCGTGTTCATGGAACTGAAAGCGAGGTGCACTGCGAACGATCAATAGCGGCCGCGATCAATGACTTCTTGCGGCGCGGGCTTGAGCCACGAAGTGTAATAGGTGCCGTTGGCCTTGGCTTGCCGGTCGGTCAATTGTTCGCGCGGATTGTAGAACTGCCGGTACCAGTCGCGAACCTTGTTGAACGGTCCGTCGCTCTTGATCTGCATGATGTTGAACACCGGCGCTTTCGATTGCCAGACCTCGAAATCCTGCAAGAACGCGAGCCGGCTCGACTCCTGAAATTCGCGCGCTTGCGCGATGTCGTCCTCGGTCGCTTGCGGATGCTCGCTTTTGACTTGCAGGGCGTGCCAGACCTTGAGGCGGCCGTCGTCCACCGGCGTATGCGTGATCAGCATGAGCGCATCGTAGAATCCGGTGAGCCGCGACAGGAGGATGCCCGGGCCGGTGTAGAAGGTGTCGGTCTCGAGCAGGGTGTTGTCGGCGGCAAGCGTTTTGTGACCGCCGCCTTGACGCTGGATGACAATGTGGTCGCGGATCTCGTTCTCGAAATATTCGAGGGTGGAGCCGTGAATCGGCCCGAGGTGCGGCGAATCCGCCATGTTGTCGAGCACTTCCTGCGGGTGGACATCGATCTCGCCCATCTGATCGATCGTCCAATTCACCCACGCCGGATGATTCCATTCAGGCATCTCCGGCAGTGGGAAGTTCGGCTCGTCATCCTCCGGGTCGTGCCACGCCCAGATGCAGCCGTAGCGCTCTTCGACGCGCCACGACTTGACGCAGGCGCGCGGCGGAATCGGCCCGTCGTGATAGGGGATGTCATTGCATTTTCCGTCCGGCCCGTAACGCCAGCCATGATATGGACAGCGCACCGAATCCCCTTCAATCTGCCCGTCGAGCACGACATAGGATGTCGTGTTGCGCGCGATGTTGGTGCCCATGTGCGGACAGATGGCGTCGAGCAATACGAGCTGACCGGACTTGCCGCGATAGAGCGCAAGTTCGCGCCCAAAGAAGCGAAGCGGCAGCACATCGTCGCCTAGTTCCGTCGCATCGGCGACCATGAACCAGCCGCGCGGGAAGGTGAACGGCCCTAGGTCGTACTCCGCCGTTTTTGCCATGTTGATCGCTCTCGTGTTTCCAAGCCTTCAGGCTTTTAGGCCACGAAATCGCTGCGGAGCGGCCCGACCTCCGCGGCCACCGTGTCGAGCGCTCCTTGATCGAATCCATAGAATTCAATCGCATTGCCGCCGAGCATAGCGGCGATCTCGTCTTCGGGCAAGCCTTTGAAGGTGCTGATCATCTGATCGGCTGTGAACGGCCAAGAGCCTTCGGGGTGCGGATAGTCGCTGCCCCACATCATTTGCTCGATGCCGATCTGATCGCGCATCTCAGCATCGCTCCTCGGCATGCACGAAGCGCCAATCGCGCAATTGCGCCGAAAATACTCGACCGGCGACATCGATAGATGACTGCGATAGTCACCGAGCTTGGCGCTGAACTGCGTGTCGTAGTAGTGATGATCGAGCATCCGAAACATCGGCGGCAAGAGCCAGCCTTGGCCGGTCTCGGTGATGCTGCACTTTAAGCGCGGAAAACGCTCGAACACGCCGCCCCAGAGCATGAAAATGAGCGGTCGGTAGGTCCAGAAGAACACTTCCGAAACGTAGATGCCCATTGCGCCCGGGTATTCGGACAAGTCGCTCATCGGAAAGTCTTCGCCGAAGATCTGCTCCATTGGCCCGGCGCCCGAATGCAGGCAGACGATCGTGCCGGTGTCTTCGCACGCTTGCCAGAAGGGGTCGTAGCGCTTGTGGTGATAGCTCGGAAACTCGCCCGTGAAGAGCGGAATCAAGAGCCCGCCGACGCCGTTTTCCGCTGCCCAGCGAACTTCCCGAACAGCCTCGTCAATGTCCCAGAGCAGCGGGCAGACGCCGACACCGAAGTGGCGCGCCGGGTTTCTTGCGCACAGTTCTGAGAGCCAGCGGTTGTGCGCGCGCGCCCCTGCCCATTGCAGCTCCGGCATGATGTTCTTGGTTGGCAGCGACAGGCCGGCACCAAACGGCGGCGCGTTCTGCTCGGTGATGCCATCGACAAAGATGATCTCGCCAGCGATGCCGTCGCCGTTCAACACGCGCAGTCGCTGCTCGTAGTCCCACGCGCCGGACAGCCGGTCTTCATTGCCGGCGCGCCATTGATCGTTGATCTCTTTGATAAGGAAGGTCTGTTCGGCCTTGTCGGTCATCTGCTTTTGAATGGGCAGCGCCATGTCGAAGGCGTCGCGGAACTTGCCATCCACATAGTCGCGATAATCCGCCGCCGGCAGACCGGCGTGACAATCGGAGGAAATAACGGTAAAGCGTTCCATGACGTGTATTTCTAGCTTGCGAGACGCAACGGTACAGTATCTTGACCGTCATCATAAAACTGCGAGAACCAGCGGCGGTACTTGGCGATCGGGCCGTCGCCGTCGCATAGTATTGGCGTATCGCGATAGGTCTTGTTCTCCCAGATCACCATGTCGTGCCCGACTTGGCGCACTATCTCGGTGATGAGGGCGTTGGTGAGGACATCAAACGGCGGTTTGAGGTCTCTCGGCTTGGTGAAGGCAAAGCGCAGCTTCATGCGCGATGCGGTGATGGGTGCCATTGTTCCCATCAACACTGTCTTGAAGGCGCGATCAAAGACCTGCGAGCTCACGCCCGGCCCCCAGTTGCAACTGATCATATGGGACTCTTCGGTTTTCTCCATATCGATGTTGCCTTGGTCGTCGATTTTCGTCATCTTGGTGACCATTTCGGTGATGCGCTTTTGACCTGCGAGTTCGATCTTCGCGTTCGGCATGTGCTTGGCGCTGTGGACATAGACGAAGTGCGCAATGTCCACGGCATTTTCGCCCATCTCCTGAATGGGCGAGTTGACTTCCCATTCGTAGGTTTCAAGCTCGCTCCAATCCGGGTCCGAGAACTCAGGGATGTCTTCGAGATCAAAGGTGGGCGCGATGCGCCTCGGGTGATACCAGGCGAAAATCATCTGATTGCGCTCCTGCACCGGATAGCTGTGCAGGCAGGCGCGCCCGCGCGCCTTCGGCGGAATGGCCTTGGCATACGGGATGTCCTTGACGACGCCTTCGCCGTCGAGTTGCCATGCGTGGAACGGACACGCAATGTGTTCGCCAACGACCTCGCCGCCGTGCCCGAGGTGCGCACCAAGGTGCGGACAGAAGGCCTCCAAGAACTTGGCCTCGCCGCTTTCCGTGCGAAACAGCACCTGATGGTCGTCAAACAGGGAAATGGGTTTCACATCGCCGACTTCAAGTTCCTTGCTGTAGGCGACAGGAAACCAGCCGAACGGGATGGGCAGATTGACTTCTTGCATGGCAGTTTCTCCTCGTGCTGACTACCCGAGCGTGGGAATCGGGAATTCGCTCTGATTCAGAATCGAATCAAACCGTGCTTTGATTTTTTCTTTCGTGTCCGGGTTCATGGGCGCGATCCAGAACTGGTCGTTGCGCACACCGTCAATCGCGCTTTGCGCGACTTCGTCGGGATGCGTCAAGCGCAGTTCGTGCCCCATGAATTCCATGATCTTGCGCAGGTCTTCGGCTGTGCGAATACCTGTGTCCGGTGCGCCTTCAGGCTTCTCGAACTCCTCGGGGCGCACGCGATCGGAATCGAAGATGCCGGTATCGACGATGTGCGGTCCCGGAAAGAGCAGATGGACCTTGACCGGGCTTTGCTGCGTGCGCGTCTGAATGTGCAGCGCTTCGGTCACCACCGCCACCGCCGCTTTGGTCGCAGAGTAGATCGGCTGTTCGGGATAGACGATGAAGGCGCCGTTGCCGGAACTCGTGGCAATGAAATGCGCTTCTTCGCCTTGCGCCGTGAGTCGCGGCATGAAGGCGTTGATCGCGTTGAGCGGACCCCAAAAGTTGACGCCGAAGGTCCACTGCCAGTCGTGCGGCGAGTAGTCCCAGAGATTGCCCGCTTCGCCCGCCGAGACGCCGGCGTTCGCAAACACCAGATGCGCACCGCCGAGCTCATCGAACGCCCTTGATGCGAGCGCTTCGACGCTCTCTGGCTTGGACACATCGCAATACTGCGTGTGGCTGTCGATGTGCTGTTCGCCAAGATCTGTTTGGACGCGCTCAAGTCCGTCCGCATCGACATCGGCGACCAGAACGCGCGCGCCTTGCGCGCCCAAGGCGAAAGCAAGCGAGCGACCGACACCGCTTGCGCCGCCGGTGATGACCGCGAGCTTGCCTGTGAAGTCTTGCATGGGCTTGCGTCTCTTACGCGGCTATCGGGAATCGTGTGCCGCCGATGGTACTGGCGAACGGCCAGAAGCCTTCGCCGTCGAGTTCGCCAGCAAAGTTGATCTCGCGTTCGAGATGCTCAGGCGTCCACAGGTAGGCTTCGACCTGCTCGCGCAGCGGCAGGCGCTCGGCGAGCGGGTCGGTCGCAGAATCGCGCAGCACAAGGCTGCCGGCGAGGTCTTGGCGATAGGCGGTGCGGTACTTCGCGCGCACGCGCACCACGTGCGGCGGGAAGTCGTAGCTGTTCGGCATCATGGTCACGCTGCGCGCGACCTTCACCCACCATTCGTTGACCTCGAAGGTCTCGCCGGAAGGCCCTTCGCCGCTGACATCGCCGCTGAACTCGGCGAAGGTGTGACCGGCGTGGCGCACGCTCGCTTCGACATGATCCATCATGCGGAAGTAGCGGATATCCGCGAGATACTTGGGCTGCCCCCAATGCTCGCGGCTGACATAGACGGCTGATTCCTGATCGATGGCGTAGCCGAGCGCATACTCGCCCGCCATGCCTTGGTAATCGGCAGCGGCAGTCATGACAAGCCCGAACTCGGGCTCGTTCATCACCGGAAAGGAGTAGAAGGTGAGAAACACCTTGGGGTCCGCGCCCGGCGTCAAACCCGGCGGCAGGAGCTTCGCAATTGCATCGCTGTCTGTCCGGTAGGTAATCTTGAGCATGGGTACGTTTACAATGTCGCCTGGATTGCCCTGCGGTGGAGTTGCTGACATGGAAGCCCCTCGAATCATTTTGATAGAGACATACTATGCCTAGTTGTTCCATTTGTCTATAGTTTTGAGATAGTTTTTTTTATATTGTTTCAACATGGCGTTTTCGAGCACTGCAGAAACCCCGCAAAGGTCGGAGAACACCCGCCACGCCATCTTGGATGCGGCTGTCAGCCTGTACCACGCGCAAGGCGTCGCGCAAACCACGGCAAGCGCGATCATTGCTGCATCAGGCGTTGGGCGCGCCACCTTCTATCGACACTTCGCAGACCAGGACGATGTGCTCAACCAAGCACTGAAGCGAGATTTCGAGTCCATGTTGGATGCTTTTGAAGCGCAGCGTTTCGACCACCGAACACTCGAAACGCAGATAATTGACGATGTGGCCTGGTTCCTGCGCCAACTGCAAGCGAAGCCCGCGCTGTCGCTGATTTTTGGACGGCAGCGCGATCAGTTCCTGCCGCGTATCAACGCCACGCTCAACGAGTTTCGCAAGGCCGCGCAGATCTACGTCCTGCCAATTTTTGAGCGCGCCAGAAAAGAAGGCCGCATCCGGGAGGGCGTGACCGTCGAGACCTATGTGGATTGGGTGGCGTTCGTCGCCACATCCTTGCAGGTGGTCGATGCGCCCTTCTCACAGGATGACTTCAAGCTGCGCGACGCCTTGCGGCATTTCCTGCTGCCGTCGCTCATTCGTGATTAGGGACTCGACTCGTCGGTCGCGAGAAAGACGCGCTCGATGCGCTCGATCAAGAATTCCGCCGTTGGCAGCCGCACGTTTCTATCGCCTGCCGTCGCCAAGGCACATGCGAGATCCTTCTTCGCCAATTGCCCCAAGGGGCCGAAAAAGGCACGCAACTCGGCTTCGCTCGCTGTTCGCGCCATGGCGTTTCGTCCGGATGCGAACATGTGCATCTGCTCGTTGACCACGCCGTTTGAGAGGCCGACCTCGCGCAAGGTCTCCATGCTCAGCCCGCAGGCTTCAGCAAGTCGCGTCGCTTCCGCCATGAGCACAAACTCGCCGTACTGCATGAAGTTGTTGGCGAGTTTCAGCGCGATGCCGGTGCCGACGGGCCCTGCGTGGACAATCTTCTCGGCGGAGGTTTCGAATACCGGGCGGCAGCGTTCCAAAATGTCGGTATCGGCGCCGACCATGTAACAGAGCGTTCCCGCTGCGGCCTTGTGTGCGCCGCCCGTGATCGGCGCATCGATCAAGTAGAGGCCCCGCTCGTTCGCCGCCTTCGCCCAACGCACGATGTCCGCTTGCGAGACCGTGCTGTGAATCGCCACAACCGTGTCCGGAGAAGCATTCTCGAAGAGTCCGTCCTCGCCGCTGAGCACAGCCTCCACCTCAGTGCGGTCGCGGACGCACACCCCGATGTGGGAGCAAGCGCGTGCAATTTCCGCCGCACTGTCGCGCGGGAAGGCGCCTGCGTCTGCAAGCTCGTCCATTGCAGGCCGATGCAGATCGTAGACATGTGCGGCTAAGCCGGCACTCACAAGCCGAAGCGCGCATGGCTTGCCGATCATGCCAAGGCCAATGTAGCCGACATGACTATTCGGCATGTTCATTCTGCTCTCATGACCATGAGCCAGCGAACAGTATCCCGCAAAGTCTCCGCGCTGCTGCGAAACTCGATCCCTGTTCTGTCCAAGACACGATTTGACGACGCACGGTTCGCTTGAGTCATGACCGCCATGGCCTCCGCCGATATGGCCGTCTCGAAGGGATGCACGCGCCTGTAAACGTCAAGAACGCGGCCAAGCCCTCGCATGAACGGCCCCGGCAGCCTCGGATGTGCGATCTTGTGACCGCATACTGTTTGCAGCAAGGCGTGAAATTGACTCCATTCGTGATAGTGTCCGGCAACGATGTAGCGCGCATCTTCAGGATCGCCCAAGTGGGGATTCTCCAACAGATGACAATGAATCAAGGCGAGGTCGCGAGCATCGACCACTTGAATGCCCGAACTCGTGCGCGGCACTGACTTCACCCAGGCTCTCAGTGCCCTGTTGCTCTCACTCAAGCCCGGATCGTCAGGGCCGACGACGACGCCCGGGTAACTGATTCGAACGGGCGCGCCTTGCGCCTGAAGGCGGCGCACCTGCAACTCGCCGTCGCGCTTCGAGCGCACGTAGGCGCTCGTCAAGCTGCCGAGCGGCGACGTCTCGTCAGTCTCGTCCGCCCTCGCATTGATAGAAATGCGATTGAAGAAAATGCTCGTGCTGGAAACCCATAGGATATTCCGGATGCCAGCCTTGACCGCCGTGCCGATGACCGCATCAATGCTCCGCGTGTTGTCTGTGTAGACCTCTTTCGCAAGGATCGGTGAGAGTTCCAAGCGCACTGCGGCATGAACCACGGCATCGCAACCTTCAAGTGCCGACGCGACAGCTTGTGTGTCGGTCATGTCAGCGACCACGCAGTCAAGCGATGCGAACCCGTGCGGGTCGAAATAATGCCGCGCCTTGGCTTCGCTTCGCACCAGCAGCCGAACATCGTGGCCCGCGAGAAGCAGCGCGAGCGCGGTGTGCCCGCCCACCAGCCCTGTCGCTCCGGTCACGAAGACCCTCATCGATCCACCTCAAACATCTCCCTTCAACATCTCGCGCAGGAATTGACGAAACAACCATCAGCCCTTAGTTTATCGCTCCCAAAAGACACTCGTGCGCCAAAAAGCCAACCATGACGCAATGGATCGAATACTACGACTGGCTCGCCGCGCTGGCGACCGTGGCCGTCACCCTCGGCATCATCGGCATCGGCAGGGCGTTCTTCTTTCGAGTTCCCGCCATCCGTGACGCCGTGCGAAAGGATGCCGAGCAGAATCACGAAAAGCAAACCCACAAGGACAAGTTTTATCGTGGGCGCGTGCGAACAACCCGGAGTATCGGCATCTGGCTGAACCTTGCCTTTGCGGTGCTGGTATTGCCATTCATTGCGACGCTCACTCCGCAGTCAGTTGGCAAGGTCGTGCTTGACATGCTGCTCATTCTCCTCGTCTACGACTTCCTCTACTACCTGATGCACAGGTTTGTCTTTCACGGCATCGGTTTCTTTCGGAAGGTGCATGGCGTGCATCATATGGCGCGCAGCCGCGTCAGTTCGGTGGACGCCTATCTTCTGCATCCCATTGAGATGCTCATGGGGCTTGCGCTCTACTACTTGGTGACCACTGGACTTGTCCTCGCGACTGGTGAGCGCCTGCAAGTGACGACGCTCGCGCTCGGCTATGCGGTCTACACCCAGCTTAATATCATCAACCACTGCCGCGTTGATCTTGATCGGTTTCCGTGGAAAGCCCTCAACTGGGTCGCCATGAAACACGATGCCCACCACCTGAGCATGAGCCACGGCAACTACGCCACCATCACGCTACTGTTCGACTGGCTGTTCGGAACGCTCGAAGTGCATCCGCGCGAAGGTCCGGGAGGTGCCGCGCTAGGCGGGCGCTGATGGCGCTTGCGATGGCGCTTGGATAGCAAAGCGCGTCAGCTAGGCACTCGAGCTTGGCCAAGTCAAACACCGAACCGTCGAGTTCCGGCAAGCTCGAATACCGCCTGCCTTTGCGCGTGCCGAGGTAGAGCGTATCGAGCAGGGCTTTCTCCGCCGATGCGCGCAGGTAGGGCGGGTTCGTCTCGGACACCTCGATGCCGGAGCGCATCATCTCGGGCTTGATTTGATGAAACTCGTAGCGTCCGATTGGTGTTTCGAGCATTCTCCCGTGCCCTGTGGTTGCCACCTGAACCGCGGCTGGAATCTGCGAGAGCGCACCCTGCATGTGCAAGGCAGACAAGAAAGAGACATACCCTCGCTCATTGCCGAGCAAAAGGCGCACCGCCTGATTGGGCGAGAACCGAGCGTGGACAAGCTGGCACCAGACGCCGCGAGTCACTTTGGTGATTGCATCTTCCGCTTCGAGACGCGCGAGTTTTCGCGATGCCGCGCTTATCGAAAGCCCACAGAGAAAGGCAAATTCCCGCGTTGAGAATGCCGGATGGTCTTGGAGGAATCGGATTTGGTTCATGTTGAGGTGTCCAGCAGGCCGAGTGCGAACTCGCGCATCTGTCCCCAACTCTCGCGGCTACCAAATTGGTCTAGCGCATTGCGCTCAAGAAATGGCAGCACCTGACCGCGGTAGTCGTCAAATTCGAGTGACAAGAGTTGTTCGAGCCGCCGAGCACGTCAATATCCATGTCTTCGGAATATCGCGGACTGTGAAAGAAGAACCGTAGATTCGTCCCGCCCTTCAAAACGTACAGAGTGGGATCGGACACTCTGAGAAGCTGCCCGAGGAAGATCAGGTGGAAGACTTCCCGTAGCTGTCGGTGTGAGTAGTTCATGTATGTATTATGGATTTTTATTGACGCATACGTCAATTCAAATACGTTATCTGCGGCATCAACGGCTCCGAAGGAGAGCTTACGGCGTGCGGGCACAATCAACATATAGCAAAGGCTCGCTTCAGCCACCTTTAGTCATAGAAACACATGGAACGTGAGCGCCTTTGAAGAGGCGTGTAGCCACGCCCGAACAATCACCGAGTCGGCTCGAACGTCCGCGAGCAACGTGGTGTCGCAAGCCCGCGCAAGAGGTTGCGCTTGCCAAGTCGAGCTGGCTTTTCAGCAAAGAACAAAAGCAGGCGCTGTATGATGACGACAAGGTGTTTTCTCATCTTGTGTGCGATAATTCAACTCATCATCGATTAGACCGAGACTCAGAGTTCGCAACGCAAAGATTCCGGCTTGTTCACGATTGCTGCGAGGCCGAACCAGACAAGTGGAACGCCACAAAGATTGTTCGAACGCGATAAGGGGGAGTGGAGATGAATGTCTCATTGCATCCGTCCATTCACGCTGGCGGCTTCAATTGCAATTGTCACGACGGGCTGCGGCAGGGCAGAATACGTTGGAGTGAGACTCCGAAACTACGAGTGCCGAAAGAGAACAAGCGTGATCCGTAGCATACACGTTAAAAACTTCAAGAAGTTCGGCGAACTCACGTTTGAACTCCCGGAACGCGCAGTTATCGCGGGCCCCAACAATTCTGGAAAGACTACGCTTCTTCAAGCGATTGCTATCTGGTCCGAATTGGGAGAGGTCTGGTTGGCTAACTCTGCTGATCTTGTTCTCGGTGCGCACGGAGCATTTCGTCAGGTGGAAATAGACCCGGCGAGCTTGAAGACTCTTGCGCTCTCGAGATTCTCCGAGCTTTGGCACAACCAGACAACAGTCGCGCCTGCTTCAATTGAAGTAACCACAGATCGGTGGAAGGTAGGCTTTGAACTTCACTACATTGACCCAACTGTAGCGAAGGTTCGCCCTTCGACCACGATTGCTGAGAATGATTTGGAGGCCTATGCAGAACAGCCGCTGAAAGCACTCTATGTCCCGTCGCTATCAGGACTTGACATTCATGAACCGGAGTACGGGGAGCAGGTGCTTGCGGCGAGGCTGGCACATGGGAAAGGTGGCACTGTGGTCAGGAATTTAGTTCAAGCAGTAAGCAGGGACAAGGAACGATGGGAGGCTCTGCAGGGTACCGTGCGTACTTTTTTTGGATACGAACTATCGATGCCGAGTGGAGCGGACCCGATTAGAGTGCGTTACAGACAGTCGTTAGGGGAACATTGGTACGACTTGACTAGTGGATCTGCAGGCTTCTTGCAGACAGTGTTACTTCAATCGGCGTTACTGCATTCCGATGCATCAATTTTTCTTTTGGACGAGCCGGATGCGCACCTGCACGCGTTACTGAAGGAAAAAATGTACCGGCTTCTCAGGGAATATTGCGAAGTCCGTGGTCGACAGGCCGTCATTGCTACTCATTCCGGTCGGCTAATTGATGAAGCTGCTAGGGAACGTGGGGAGAAGCTCTTTATTGTGACTACGGAGGGTCTTAATCCTGTCCGGCGGCAAGAGGCTAAGCATTTGTTGCAAATTCCTGGAGACCAGATCGTATTGGCTGAAACTTGCCGCCGCGTCTTGTATGTGGAAGGCAAGTCAGATGTAGACATATTGCGAGAGTGGGCGAAAGTCCTAGGTCATCCGACAGTCGGTCTCTTGGACCGGGTGCTTTGCGTGACAACAGCCCAAGAGAAGGGCAAGAACTATGGTGACAGGCACTTCCGTACGCTCCGGTCGCTGGTGCCAAATCTGGTGGGGCTGGAGATTCGCGACCTGAACGGAGGGACTAGGGAACGAAGCATAGGGAGTAAAAGGAAATCGCCCACGGGACTGGATGTTGTTCAGTGGAAGCGCTATGAAATTGAAAACTACATGATTCATCCGAACGCAGTTTCAAGGCTTGTGCTGGAGACATTAGGCGAAGAAGCCGCACGAAGGGCGGATGAATACATGCGGCGGAATCTGCCAGGCGGTCTCTTTGACGAACCATTTGAACAAACGCCAGCGGACCAAACTAAGGGGAAAGTCACAATTGCCATGATTCTTGCGGCTGCTGGTTTGGATATGGGGGAATCGGAGTACTACCGAATCGCCGGGCAGATGAAGGCGGATGAAGTTCACCCTGATGTCGTCATGATGCTTGATCTGATAGAGCAGAAACTCATCTAGAAAGCTGGCTCGTGAGATAAATAGGAATGTTGGCGGGCACTCAATTCGTCGGTTGCGAAAATTGCTAGGCTCTCCTTGATAGGAGGTTCAAGACTGTATGACAAAAAAACGCAAGAACTCCACATCACCGCTCGGCATCAACGAATCCGAACTCTGGGCAACAGCCAATGCCCTGCGCGGTTCAATGGATGCCGCCGAATACAAGCATGTCGTGCTTGGTCTGATTTTCCTCAAGTACATCTCGGATGCATTCGAAGCACGCCACGGGGCCGTGGCTCAAGCATGGGGCGAAGAAGCCGCCGAAGACCCTGATGAATACACAGCCGAAAATATCTTTTGGGTGCCGCCAGAAGCGCGATGGGCATATCTGCAAGCGGATGCACGTCAACCCACGATCGGCCAGACCGTGGACGAGGCTATGGCTCATGTCGAGCGTGACAACCCTGCGCTCAAGGATGTGCTGCCAAAGGACTATGCTCGTCCTGCCCTTGACAAGGTCCGCCTCGGGCAACTGATCGACATGGTGAGCAACATCCCTGTCGGCACTGATGAGGCCCGCGCCAACGATGTGCTCGGGCGAGTGTACGAATACTTCCTCGGGCAGTTCGCCGGCACCGAAGGCAAGAAAGGCGGCGAGTTCTACACGCCGCGCTGCGTCGTTCAACTGCTTGTCGAGATGCTTGAGCCTTATGCCGGGCGCGTCTACGACCCGTGCTGCGGCTCGTCCGGCATGTTTGTGCAGTCGGTCGCCTTCATTGATGCGCACGCGAGCGGCAACGGCAACGGCGGTAAGGCGCACGGTGATATTTCAATCTATGGTCAGGAATCCAACTACACGACATGGCGTCTCGCGCGCATGAATCTTGCAATCCGCGGTATTGAGGGACAAGTCGCGCAGGGAGACAGTTTCCACAATGATCGTCATCCAGACCTCAAGGCGGACTTCATTCTTGCCAATCCGCCGTTCAACGTGAAGAACTGGGGCGGTGAGCGCCTTGTGGACGACAAGCGCTGGCAGTACGGCGTGCCGCCCAAGGGGAACGCCAACTTCGCGTGGGTGCAGCATATCGTCCATCATTTGGCACCTGAGGGCAGGGCAGGTTTCGTGCTGGCGAACGGCTCTATGTCGTCGAGCCAGTCGGGCGAGGGCGAGATTCGCAAGAGCCTTGTTAAGGCGGGCTTGGTGGACTGCATGGTCGCGCTGCCGGGGCAGCTTTTCTACTCCACGCAGATTCCGGCGTGCCTGTGGTTTATGGGGCGTGGCAAAGACCGAGCGCGACGAGGCGAAACCCTCTTCATTGACGCACGTCAGCTCGGTAGCATGGTGGATCGAACGCACCGCGACCTGACTGAGGAAGACATCTCACGAATTGCCGGTACCTATCGTCAGTGGCGGATTGGATTGGAAGAATACAAAGACGAGCCGGGATTCTGCCGAAGCGTCGGTCTTGAGGAATTGTGTTCGCATGATTGTGTGTTGACGCCCGGACGCTATGTTGGTGCGCCTCCAGTCGCCGACGATGACGAGCCGTTCGCCGAGAAGATGCAGCGTCTTGTGGCGGAGTTGCGAGACCAACAAGCCGAGGGGTCGCGATTGGATGCAGCGATTGAGAAGAATCTTGAGAGTCTTGGGTTTCCTTTACGTGACGATGAGGCATCTTGAGGTTGAAGTCGGCTGACACTTGATCGTGATTGAGCGGATACTGCATAACCGTTCCGCATACCTGCCAGACCTTCTAAGTTGCTTCGAAATAGCTGCGGCCCGCAACTTCGGCGTGCGCCGGATTTGGACGGAAGTCCCCTCTCATGTATAAATATACTTAATTATATCACGCTTGTCTACAAATGAATATCGATACGATCTAACTGCGCCAATGTATCGTGCCGCCCGCGTCAAGGAGTTCGAGCTTGCATTCAAACAAAGCGGTCAGTTACTGCGTAAACCACTCGTCGCCCTTTGCGAGAGTAATCGAAAAGCCGAAATAATCAACTTCAAATACCTATTTCGTGATCCAGTCCGACGTGACCCGATGGAGTGACATCTAGTTCACAGACGGATTAGACTATGTTGCCTAGCCTCGTTTTACCGGAAATCCAGATGAGCAACGGGACATTACGAGATATTCGTTGACAACCGTCATGCCGAAAGACCGCCAGAACTATAAAGAAGGACTGGGACCCATGCGCTTGCTAATGGTTCTTAGTGGCTTCGCTCCGTTATTTCTCCTGATGGCGATTCAGGGCAATAGCTTATTCCCAGAGAAGTACTTCTTGCTGACATGCTTCGCACTCGCGATCTTGCCAACGCTGTTTCTTTGTTGGCGCCTTTGCGTAGTCCGAAAAACAGATGATACCCGGCATCTAGTGGTAGGCAGAATTGAAGATCACCGCAGCCACATTTTGGTATACCTCTTTGCGACACTATTGCCGTTTTACAGGGAAGATATTGGGACATGCCGCGATTTAGCGGCTATGCTTGCTGCGCTCGCATTTGTTGTGTTTCTGTTTTGGCGACTGAACTTGCACTACATCAATGTGTATTTTGCATTTCGAGGCTATCAAATATATACCATATCCTCGCCAAGCGGGACCGACCGCCGCAACGGTGGATTGGGGGACTTCGTACTAATCACGCGTAGACGGCGATTGGAGCAACACGAGCACATCACGGCCTTTCGCTTAAGCGATACTGTCTATTTTGAGGAATAAGGATGAGCATAGAATTCAATATAAGTTCGGTGAAGACCACGGAATTTGGTGTCGGACGAAAGGCTAGAGTTGACGCTGATATTGACTTTCGGGTGGTGCCAGTGGACAAGGACGTGAAATCAGCACTTACGTTGATGGTCGAAGCAACGATAGAAAAGCTAGACGAATCCGGGTCTGGTCCCGTTTTGTATGAGCCTGCTGAAAAGCATGGCAGTACAGAATGTCTATTTGTCCCTCGTGGTAAGTTCGATACAAAGATTCGCGAACTTCACGACGCAGAGAACCTAGCTTTCACTAGCCTCGATCAATCAATTCCTGAAGCCATCGATTTTTATTTTGCTAGATTTATCGATGACGAAAATCGACGATTGACAGCTATAAAGCGCGCCGTGCAATTTAAAGGTTTGCTCAAGAAAAAAGTACTCCACTTCGTCGATGACACTCTTCAGATCGTCAAGGACGATGTATTCAAACTGGACAACGATTTCGATTTGATTTTGGATTCCATGCGCACACTTATTTTTAGGCCGACCGCATTCGAAGTTCTGTGTGGACTAAATGATGCAGTTATGGATGCTGTAACCGACAATGTTCATGCGATTGCTTCCGATTTGCCTTTCATTGATTTGAGTGGGATTGAGAATTACGCCAAATCGCATCCCCGTGCAGCGCGCTATCTTGCATCAATTCGTTCACAGTCAATACAAGGAATGGATCAAAATGCACTAGCCAAGCTCTGCGAGAGCACCGATGTGAACATCACGGACGTGAGTGGGAAAATTGTCGTTAAATCTGGTAGCGAAATGGGATTCTTGGAAGTGCTCGACCGACGAAGGTATCGACTCGAACTTGTTCCTCACCAGCCTGAGCAGTTCAGAGCGTCCAGTCGTGAACGAATTAATCGCGTCTAAGGGCATAGCCTCCGGTGTTGGTGGACGAAATAAAGATGTACATGCCCGGAGGAAACGAGAACCTTTCATGTAACAAACGGGTGAAGCACAAGGAGGCTCGAATTCGTGCGCATTGATACCAGTTTTGTTCGACGCTGTATCACCTCGCTTGAACAGGCACTTTCAGGTTTGCAGCGGCACGAAAAAACCGACGGAGAGGTCATGTATGACATTTATCGTGCAGCTTGCGTCAAGGAGTTCGAGCTTGTGCTGGAGCAAAGTGGCAAACTGCTACGAAAGCGCTTGGCGGCCTTTTTTGCCAGCAATCGCCAAGCTGATCGACTGAAGTTTAAGGATCTTTTTCGCCATGCCGCCCATCATGATCTCTTGGCCTGCGATGCGGTGGAAAGATGGTTAAGCTACCGCAACAGCCGAAACGACACCGCTCACGATTACGGCGAGGATTTCGCCGAGACCACCTTGCGGCTACTGCCTATGTTTATCGAAGATGCCAAGGCGCTCGTTGAGATGCTTGAGGCGGGGAGCGATGGCTGACGGTCTTCATCTTTCCGAACGGCATCGCGGCAACCTCTTGGAGCTTATCCGGCAGCATCTGCCCAATGTCGAGGTTTGGGCCTACGGCAGTCGAGTGAATGGACGCAGCCATGATGGAAGTGACCTTGATTTGGTGTTGAGAGGAACGGAACTGGAAAAGATTCCGGCTGAGCAGTTGACCGATTTCGAGGAGGCTTTGCGAGAATCAAGCATCCCGTTTCTTGTTGAGGCACGAGATTGGGCAAGACTACCTGAGTCGTTTCATCGGGAGATTGAGCGAGAGCATTTTCTATTTGTGGCAGGTGATGACTCTGAGCACGATCATCGGTCCGGCAGATTGCTTCGCGACCACGCCGAAATTGTGATGGGTCAATCTCCTTCCGGCAGCACTTGTAACGCGCTGGGTGACGGAGTGCCACTTCTAAATGGCCCGACCGAATTCGGCCCCCATCATCCTACGCCTATTCAGTTCACGACCGAACCGAAAAAAAGAGCGCGTTCTGGAGATGTCCTATTCTGTGTGCGCGGCTCTACTACAGGGCGAATGAACTGGGCAGATCAAGATTATGCGATCGGCCGCGGAATCGCTGCGATTCGGCACAGCGACCACTGCTACCTTCAACAATTCCTCCGAGGCGTAGTAGAACAAAACTTGCCAAGTCTCCTAGTGCAAGCCACAGGATCTACTTTCCCAAACGTGTCTGCAGAACAGCTTGGAATGATTCCTTGGCCCAGCTTAGAACTTGAGGAGCAACACGCGATCGCGGAAATTCTAGGCACCCTAGACGACAAGATCGAACTCAACCGGCGCATGAATGAGACATTGGAGACGATAGCGCACGGGATCTTCAAGGACTGGTTTGTCGATTTCGGCCCCACTCGCGCCAAGGCCGAAGGTCGTGCACCATACCTGCCCCCAGAACTCTGGGAATTGTTTCCCGCTGCGTTTGACAATGAGGGCAAGCCGACTGGATGGCAAATGTATACACTAAGCGACTTGGTGCATCATCACCGCGCTACGCTATCGCCAAGCGCCCATCCAGATTGCATTTATGAGCATTACAGCATCCCTGCCTACGATGCTGGAAATGAGCCAGCTATTGACTTGGGTGATTCGATTAAGAGCAACAAGACGATAGTGCCGCAGGGCGCGGTTCTGCTATCTAAAATTAATCCTGAGATTGAACGGGTATGGCTGCCGAACACCAATTCAGGAGCACCTCGAATCGCCTCTACGGAATTTTTGGCCCTGACACCGCTGGCACCCGCAACAAGCAGTGTTCTCTACTGCCTTTTCAGAAGTTCATATTTCAGAGCACAAATGACCGCAAGGGTTACGGGCACATCAAAGAGCCATCAGCGCGTTCCACCAAAGTCGCTTCTCGCCTGCGAAGTGCTCGTGGCAAACCCAACACTGCTTGACATGTTCGATAGGAAAGTCAGTCCAATGATGAATCGACTCCTCTCCAACCGGCGAGAGTCCAGCGAACTCGTCAAGACCCGCGACGTACTCCTGCCGAAACTCGTGTCTGGCGAAATACATCTTCAGGATGCGGAAAAGATCGTAGAGTCAGCAGCATGAAAGTCGCTGTAGGAGAAACGGCCTACACGCTTGGTGTCGATCCATGCTCTGGCCTTGGTCTGAGATGGACGGCCGATGAGCTCGAAGCGGCGATCAAGAGACCAGTTGCTGCAATCTTATTTGATGATGCGGGCAAGAATGAGATCAAGGATATTTTGGCGGGCCTCGCCGAAACTGAGTTTCAACAGGAGGGGCTGCGTCGCGTTCTCTCAGATTTCGGTCCAATCGAGCATTGGCGAGTCGGCGAGGCGCTTGCTGAGGCCTATCTCACCGACCATCGTGACTGCTGTTTCCCATGGCCGGGCGCGCGTGACATGCGTAAGCGGGGATCAAGCCTTCCCGGCGCAGACCTCGTTGGTTTCGGGATTGACAACCAGGGAGATCGCTTCGCCTTTAGCGAAGTGAAGACCTCATCGGAGACCAAACATCCGCCAAGCGTCATCCATGGTCAGAAAGGCCTCACACATCAATTGAAAAACCTACGGGATAACGTCTCCATACGCAATGATCTCGTCAGGTATCTCGCTTATCGCGCCAAGAGCGCCGACTGGAATGTTAGATTCCAGCAGGCTGGCCGGCGCTATCTGAGAAACAAGTCGGACATTCAGCTTTTGGGTGTCCTCATCCGCGACGTTGAACCGCACCAAAACGATCTGCGAGCCAGTGTGAAAAGGCTCGCTCAAGAACGACCTCTCGCGACAGGAATTGAAATCCTTGCGCTATACCTTCCAATAGGTAGTATCAAGGGCATCGGTGAAGCCACCAATGCGGCTAGGACACGAGGCGCATCATGACCTTGTCCACAACGTGCCTTGACGAGCTAAAAAACCATTGGGCAGTAAGCGCCATCGGCGAGAAGGATCTATCGCGTGCCGAGAAGCTCTCTAACGAGCGTCTGGCTCAAGGCGCGGTTGGTGAGCAGATAGCATTCTCGTTCACAGCAGATGAGAAGGACGAGTCCATTTTGGAACGCGCCGCGCTCGCTCTCGAAGTGGCCGCAATTGAAGGGCTAGACGAGTTGAGCCGTCCCTCCGGCGAGAACGACGCACTGAGCGATCAGGCTACCGCCGCTTCATTCCGGGCTTTTGATATTCGTCGCCTACTGCCAGTTCCAACCGAAACACATGACCGGATATTCTTCATTTTGCAACTTTCTGCCCTTGCCTATTGCGGAGATCGCTCCGCTGATCTTCGTCGCTGGTACCGGGAGAACATAGAATCCCTCAATGCCCCGAGCGTCGTGGACAGCCCTTGGGACCGCCGCCTCCTCTATCGCCTTTTCCATTGCTGGGTGCGACTATTCCGTAAAGACGGTTGGGATGACCTTGACCGAATACGAGAGGTGATCGCTGGATTGCGCGACGATCAAAGCAGGTATGAGGAGGAGCGACTTCAGAACGGAGATCGGTCCACCAACGGATTGATCGCCTTGCGTCTTGCCGCACTTTACCACTGGGCGAAGGCGACAGAGCTTGTTGCCAATTTCATGCTTCAAGGCCAACCAGCGAGCCCGTTCGGCGCAATTGATAAGCATTTCGAGGGTGCCATCAAAGCCGCGATTGCTTCTGGAGACGCGCAACATGAAGTGATACTACGCTGGCTGCATGCAGCCGCTCGAATTATGATGACCAATTCGCTCTGGTGGGCAACACGGACGGTTAACTCTCGGACAACGGATTTTGTTCGCTCTTTGACGCACCGCGAACACCATGCCATGTTCGAGCTATTGCCACCGCAGCGTTCAGCGTTGCTGGAGCAAGGGCTTTTGGATCAGGCCAAGACAGCGATCGTGGTCGATATGCCGACTTCGGGCGGAAAGACTCTGCTCGCGCAATTCCGTATTCTCCAAGCGTTGAACCAGTTCGATGCCGATGACGGTTGGGTAGCCTACGTCGCGCCCACACGCGCTCTATGTGCGCAGCTCATGCGGCGGCTGCGAAAGGATTTTGAACCGATCGGTATTCGGGTCGAACAACTGACGGCGGCAGTTGAGGTGGACTCTTTTGAAGAAGAATTATTGAGGGAGAAAGAGAAGCCATTCCGCGTGCTCGTGGCGACACCAGAAAAGCTGTCCCTCGTCATCCGCAACAAAAAGATCGAGAACCGTCCGCTTGCGCTTGTAGTCATGGACGAAGCGCATAGTCTCGAAACGGAGGGTCGGGGGCTGCGCATCGAGCTGTTGCTCGCGACGATCAAAGGGGATTGTCCACACGCGAACTTTCTCCTACTCATGCCTTACGTTGAGGGTGCCGACTCAGTGGCACGGTGGCTGGCACAGGACGTAAACGCTGGGCGGGCAATTAGCCTTGGAACAGCACCATGGAAGCCGAATGAACGGATTATCGGCCTATACAGCGCAGCTGCGGATGGCAGCCAGCACGGCGGCTGGCGGCTCAGTTTTGAGACCTTGACCGCGACGAAAAAGGCGATGCCACTTCACGGCACCCACCAAGTGGGCGGCGTGAAGCCAATCAATGTTCCCAAAAGTGAGGTTCTCGTAAAAGGGCAGCAGAAAGGACTAGCTCTTCAGACGGCCGCGATGGCATCCGTCATGTCTACCCGTGGGACGAGTATTGCCATCGCTAATCAAATTCGCTCCGTGTGGAACATGGCAGCCAAGGCGGCGCAAAAATTACCTGATTTTGGCGAGGTGCCGACTGAAATCAAGCTTGTTCAAGACTTCTTGCGCACCGAAATCAGTTCTGACTTCCAGCTCGTCGCCTTGCTGGAAAAAGGTGTCGGGGTACATCATGCCGGGCTATCCGACGATGTTCGCGCCCTCATGGAGTGGCTGGCTGAGATTGGACGCCTGCGGGTGCTCTGCGCAACGACCACCATTGCACAAGGAATCAACTTTCCGGTTTCCTCGGTTTTCCTGCAAACAACCAAATACCCCTATGGGCAGGAAATGTCACCGCGCGAATTCTGGAATCTTGCTGGTCGTGCAGGTCGTATCGGTCACGATAGCGTTGGTGTCATCGGCCTCGCGCAAGGTTCCGACCGGAATGCCCTTATTGAGTTTGTGAGCCGCAATACAGGTGCTTTGGTTTCCCGACTTGTCACCTTGCTGAATGAGCTCAACGCTCAGGGTGAGTTGGCGAACCTGTCCGGGGTTTTGTGGAAAGATCAATGGGAGGATTTCCGCTGCTACATCGCGCATCTGTGGGCGGAGAAAAAGAACCTCGATGCTGTTTTGTCGGATTCGGAGCAACTTCTTCGACGGACTTTTGGTTACACGTCGTTGAAGACCGACCCCGCCCAGAACGATAAAGCGCAAGCATTACTGGACGCAACGCGAGACTATGCACGCAAGCTGTCAAATATGTCCCAAGGCGTAGCTGAGCTTGCCGACTCAACGGGGTTCTCGCCGGAAGGCGTAAGCCATGCGATAAGAGGGCTAAACGCCCTTGAAGCCAAGCTATCGCCATCGGACTGGGCTCCGGAAAGCCTTTTTGGGAACGGCGGCAAAATCGCCGACTTGTATGGCGTGATGTTAAATGTGCCGCAGCTCAAGAGGCAGCTTGACGAGATCGGCGGCAAGGGGTTTGAGCAGTCCCGGATTTCCGACATCACGCGCGACTGGGTCAATGGCAAAGGTATTGACGCCATCGCCGAGAAGTACTTTCGCCGTGAGAAGGGTGACGAAGCAGGCACAGCGGCGATCACGGATGCCTGCCGAGCAATATATCGCACGATTGTCAATAGTGGCACTTGGGGAATTTCAGCCCTTAGCCATGTCTCCGGCATCGACTTTGATAGCCTGCCTGAGGCCGAGCGTCGCAGGATCAATGCGCTTCCCGCAATGATTTATCACGGGGTGCGCACAGAGGATGCGGTTTTGATGCGGATGAACAACGCACCGCGCAGCATCGCGGAAAACCTTGGCGAGCTATATGGTGCATCGGCCACTGAAGGTGATAATCAGCATTCAGTTGGACATGTTCGCCAATTCCTGAAAAACATGAGCAGTCAAGACTGGCAAGGCACCTGCCCTGGCGATGCCGCACTTTCCGGTAGTGGGTACAAGCGCATTTGGGGAGTGCTCTCTGGGGAAGTGGTCTAATGGGCGTTATGGTTCCGACGATATAAATTGTGTCATGAGATCTTTGATACCAACCAATGACGAATGTTCTTTAAGGGCCTGTAGTAAACCAGCAGAGCAAGACCAAATGTATCCTGTGCCCGTGGACCAATTCGCCGATGTAGGCGGTGCTCGACGACTGCTTGAGGACTTCTTGAGTTATTGCAATATTGTAGAGTCGCCAACCATAGTCAAGGGTGTGTTTACATGATTCAAGAGTTGGACGAACAATTGGACCGATATTGGGGCTGGCTTCGGGATCGGACCGGTCTTCAAGACATGGGTGACTGGATCGAAATTACCACGCCATACTTGGACAGACACAACGACTGCATCCAAATCTATGTCAAAAGGCAAAACAGCGGTCTTTTGCTGACGGACGATGGATACACCTACGATGACCTTGTGCTGTCCGGCTGCTCGTTGGATAGCCCCAAGCGGCAATCCATTTTGAAGACGATGCTGAATGGCTTTGGAGTCACCTTGGAAGGCAATGCGCTCCAAGTCAGCGCATCGACCGCGAATTTTCCTTTGTCCAAACACAATCTTGTTCAGGCGATGCTTGCTGTCAACGACCTCTTTTTCCTAGCTTCTCCTTCCGTCACCAGCCTGTTCTTGGAAGACGTTACCGCGTGGCTGGATCTTTGCGCAGTCCGCTATGCGCCAAATGTCAAATTCAGCGGTAAGAGCGGATTTGATCATCGCTTTGATTTTGTGATTCCCAAATCACCGAGCGAACCAGAAAGAATAGTCCGCACAGTGAATAAGCCGACGAGGGAAACAGCCCAGAATCTAGTGTTCTCGTGGATCGACGTTGGTGAATCTCGGGAGCCCGGCACCCAAGCGTTCGCCATCCTCAATGATGCCGAACAGTCCATTGGAGGTGGTGTCGTTGATGCAATGCGCAGCTATGGGCTGTCTCCAGTTCCGTGGTCTGACCGCGACGAGGTACGAGAGCGCTTGGCCGCATGATGGATTTGTGGCCGCCGAATAGGCGTTGAAGTTCCGATGGCTCCAATAGATACAATCACCGTTCGAGGCTTCAAGTCCATTCGAGAGCTTCAGGATTTTGAAATCAGGCCGCTGAACATTCTCATCGGTCCTAATGGATCCGGGAAGAGTAATCTCATGGCCGTATTTCGAATGCTGCGGGCGATTGCTGAACAGTGCTTTCAGTCGTTCGTCAGTGAGGAAGACGGTGCGGATTCGCTGCTTCACGGGGGAAGAAAGCGTACCCATGAATTGCAGGTGGCGATCACGTTCGACCTTGGCCGCTATCGGTACAACGCAATTATCGTGCCTGCTGGCAGCGCACTTGAGTTTGCCGTACAAACCTATACGGTGCCGACTCTTGACGGACTGCCTCCGTCCGCCCCGAACCGATCAGAACAACCCATAACTGGTCTCGAATCAGCGTTGTCTGAGCTCGGCGCCGTCGATTCCTTATCCTTTCCTCACCAAGCAATGCATGGATGGCAGGTCTACCACTTCCAAGACACAAGCCGCGATTCACCGCTAAGACGTCCCGTGCCCACCCGCGACAATATAGTTCTTCGCTCAAACGGCGGAAACCTCGCATCCTTTTTGCGCCATATCCGCGAGAGGTATCCTGCCAACTATCGCCGTATCGCGGACGCGGTACGCCTCGCCGCTCCCTTCTTTGGGGATTTCAGTTATCGGGAGGAGGTTGGGGAAAGCTTGGAATTGGAGTGGTTCCACCGCCATAACGGGGATCGGACACCGTTTGGTCCTCGCCAGCTCTCAGACGGCACGCTTCGATTCATCTGCTTAGCGACGCTGCTGCATCAGCCGGAGCATCTCAAGCCAAACCCAATTTTCATTGACGAACCCGAACTTGGCCTGCATCCCTTCGCGCTTACACTTTTGGCCGAGATGCTCGAAAGCGCATCAGAATCGCGGCAAATTGTAGTGTCTACGCAGTCGGCAGACTTGGTGAGCGAATTTGCACCGGAGGATGTGGTGACAGTCAGTCGAAAAGACGGAGAATCGCTATTTGAGAGGCTTGAAGCAGACAACTTGCGAGAATGGCTGGAAGACTACAGCCTCGGTGACCTGTGGCGGGCGCATGTTGTTGGATCAGGGCCGACACCATGACCGAAGTGATAGTAGTGTGCGAGGGGCGGACCGAAGAGACGTTTGTTCGGAGAGTGCTCTGCGAACCGCTTTCTGAACGAGGGGTCTACCTGTATTCTCGTCTGATTCCGACATCCAGGACTGGAAAAGGCGGTGCGCTTAACCCGGACAGGGTGCTGCGAAATCTCCGCAACACGCTTCGGGAACGCCATGACACGTATGTCTCGACTTTCTTCGACCTATATCGCCTTTGCTCCGAGTTTCCCGGATACTCGCCCCGACCTCAAGGCATCAGTTCAATCACACAAGCTCAAAAAGTAGAACAATCTTTGCACCAAGCTGTGCTCGAACAGGCTGACTGCCTACCGGAGCGGTTTCTGCCCCATATTCAGCCGTACGAGTTTGAATCCCTCTTGTTCTCTGACACAGATTGCTTGGCTGAGGTGAATCCCGAGTGGCGGTCTTTCGCCGCAGATTTACGGTCAGCTCGACGCTCGGCGAGCACTCCGGAAGAAATCAACGACGGTGACAACACGCATCCCTCCGCACGGTTGAAACGCCTACCCGGCTACAAGAAGGTATCGGATGGCCTCCTCGTGGCGGAGGCCATCGGACTTGGCAAGATTCGCTCTGAGTGTCAGCATTTCGACGCATGGTTGTCGCGCATAGAAAATCTGGAGCCACTAGAACAAGGAAGCTAGCCCGTGCCCCTAATCTCTGAGTCCCTCGTAGAGGCAGCGGCGCTCGATTGGCTGCGCAAGGCTGGGTACACCGTTTTCAGTGGACCGGAGCTGCAACCGGCATCGCACTCTCTTCGGAAGAGTCACCGCGAGGTATGGCTTCCGTCGGCTCTAAATAGCTCCATCGCGAGGCTTAATCCAGCGCTACCCGAAGCGGTACTCGACGAAGCTGTGCACAAACTCGTCACGCCATCGGGCGCAACCATTGAAGCCAAAAACAGAACGTTTCATCAAGCAGCTGTCGACGGTGTCGCGGTCGAATACCGACATCCCAACGGCGACATTCGCGGTGCGCAGGTTAGAGTATTCGACTTTGACGACCCCGCCAATAATGACTGGATTGCCGTCAATCAGTTCACGGTTGAAGAGAGCGGGCACCGGCGCCGCCCGGACATCGTATTGCTTGTCAACGGATTGCCCCTCGTGGTCATTGAACTCAAGCGCCCCGGCGATGAGCAGGCCACCATTACGTCGGCGTACCGTCAACTACAGACCTACAAAACGCAAATTCCGTCGCTCTTTCAGTTCAACGCAGCACTGGCAACATCCGATGGCACCAGCGCACGCATTGGCACTTTGACGGCTGGGCCTGAATGGTTCAAGCCTTGGCGAACCATTGATGGCGAAGAACTCGCGCCCGTCTTCTACTCAGAACTGCAGGTGCTCATCGAAGGCGCGTTTCATCCGCGCCGATTCCTGTCGCTGTTTCGAGACTTCCTTGTATTTGAAGACGATGGCAGCGGCGTACTGACGAAAAAAATGGCTGGTTATCACCAGTTCCATGCGGTGCAAACCGCCGTCAAAGAGACGCTTCGGGCAGCCGAACTTAAGGACGCTTCATCGATTGGGGAGCAGCCGGGTCGCTACGAGGCGGGCAGGCGAGCTGGCGGTGAATCCGGCGACCGGCGCATCGGTGTCGTCTGGCACACCCAAGGCGCGGGCAAAAGCCTGACGATGGCTTTCTACGCAGGCCGGATTATTCGTGAGCACGCAATGGCGAATCCGACGGTTGTTGTGTTGACAGACCGGAACGATTTGGACGATCAACTCTTCGGCACGTTTTCGCACTGCGCCGACCTTCTGCGCCAGCCTCCGACGCAAGCGCTGAGCCGCGCCGACCTGCGGGCCAAACTTGCCGTCGAATCGGGCGGTGTCGTCTTCACCACCATTCAAAAGTTCTTCCCAGAAGAACGGGGAGACCGACATCCGCTGCTCTCTGACCGCCGCAACATCGTTGTGATCGCAGATGAGGCACACCGTAGCCAGTACGATTTCATCGATGGCTATGCGCGGCACATGCGCGATGCCCTGCCGAACGCATCGTTCATTGGCTTCACTGGCACGCCAATCGAACTCATCGACGCAAACACCCGCGCCGTGTTTGGCGACTACATCAGCGTCTACGACATTGCGCGTGCCGTTCAAGACGGTGCGACTGTCCCTATCTACTACGAGAGCCGACTCGCGAAGCTCGCGCTCGACGAGAGCGCCCGCCCAAGCATTGACCCAGATTTTGAAGAGGCGACAGAAGGCGAGGAAGTCGAACGCAAGGAACGCCTGAAATCAAAGTGGGCGCAGCTTGAAGCGGTGGTTGGCACGAGGCAGCGCCTGCGTCTTGTCGCGAAAGACATCGTCCGGCATTTCGATGGTCGCGCTGAAGCCATGAGCGGCAAGGCAATGGTGGTGTGCATGAGTCGCCGCATCTGTGTTGATTTGTACGAGGAACTCGTCTTGCTGCGACCGAAATGGCATAGCGATGACGATGCGCGGGGGCAGATCAAGATCGTCATGACGGGATCGGCTTCAGATCCGCTTGAATGGCAGAGTCATATCCGCAACAAGGGGAAGCGTGAGGCGCTCGCCAAACGCTTCCGGGATGCGCAAGACCCGTTCCACATGGTGCTTGTTCGCGACATGTGGCTCACCGGATTCGATGCGCCGAGCCTGCACACCATGTATGTGGACAAGCCGATGCGCGGGCACGGGCTCATGCAGGCCATTGCCCGTGTGAATCGCGTGTTCAGGGACAAGCCGGGCGGCCTCGTGGTGGATTACCTTGGGCTTTCCAACGAACTCAAGCAGGCGCTTGCCACCTATACCGAAAGCGGAGGGACAGGCGAGACAGCGGTGAACAAGGATGAAGCTGTGGCGGTCATGTTGGAAAAGCACGAGGTGTGCGTTGCGATCTTGTACGGGTTTGACTATTCGAAATGGGCAACTGGTACACCTGCTGAGCGCCTTGGACTCCTGCCTGCGGCGCAAGAGCACATCCTTGCGCAGGAAGAAGGCAAGGAGCGATTCGTCGCGGCGGTGAGGGACTTGTCGCGGGCGTTCGCGTTGGCGGTGCCGAGCGAGGAGACCGTGCGCATCCGTGACGATGTTGAATTCATGCAGCACGTTCAAGCGGTCTTGGCCAAACGCGCACCGGCCGAAGCCAAGCCGGAAGAAGAACTCGACAAGGCGGTGCGCAGCATCATCTCGCGTGCGGTTGCGCCCGAAGGCGTCATCGATATATTCGCCGCCGCTGGATTGCCGAAACCCGACATCTCGATTCTGTCAGATGAGTTTTTGGCCGAAGTGCGCGGCATGCCGCACCGCAACTTGGCGGTTGAGCTGCTGCAAAAGCTCTTGAAAGGTGAACTTGCGAGCAGGCGGCGCAAGAATATCGTGCAAGCACGCTCATTTGCGGAAATGCTCGAAACGACAATCCGCCGCTATCAGAACCGATCAGTCGCAGCGGCGCAAGTGATCGAGGAACTGATCGAACTCGCGCGCGAAATTCGCGAAGCCGATGCGCGCGGCGAGGCGCTCGGATTGTCTCGCGACGAAAAAGCGTTTTATGACGCGCTTGAAACCAACGATAGCGCGGTGCAGGTGCTCGGCGACGAGACGCTGTGCGTGATCGCGCGTGAGTTGGTCAGCACGGTGCGGGAGAACGTCACGATTGACTGGACGCTGCGCGAAAGTGTTCGGGCGAATCTGCGGAGGTTGGTGAAGCGGGTTTTGCGCAAGCACGGGTATCCGCCGGATAAGCAAGAAGGGGCGACGCGGACGGTGTTGGAGCAGGCGGAGGCGTTGTCGGAGGGGTGGGAAGCAAAGGGTGCATAGATTTTGCTTCCAAGTGTAGTTCAATCACCTTCGGTGAGAACTCATTTTGCGTTCAGATTCATTTCGAGAACACTCTCGTCAACGATTCTCCGAATGAGACCCTTGACTATCTTGTACAACTGTTTATCTTTGCGGAAGTCGGCCTCCGCAACGAACTTCGCCCTGTTTTGAGTTACAAGTTTCTCTGCCGTTTCCTTCTTTTCCTGCTCGGCTTTGGTTCTCCGCGCCCCTTTCTTGGGTGGGTAGACCGCTATTGAATAACCACCTTGATAATTGAGAGTTTTCATAGCGGGGACATCGGTTTCACCATCACCGATATAGATCATCCTCGAAAAAGGATTTGGTCTCTCCGCGTCAGGCATAAACCTATTGACAGCCTCGCTATTCCAGCTATTCAATACTTTCTTGTTGATTCGGTACAGGTACTGAGTCTTCGTTGTGAAATTGACTGAACGAGCGGCAAATTTCGGAACTTTGTTCGCATCATAGCTGAAACCGGAGGCGAAGATGCGGTCGAAGTTATCCGCTATCGTTGAACCTTCTATCATTTCCAGTAAGCCGGATGAAATAACGAAGTGCTTGATTGTCGATCCAGTTTCCGTGCCGTAATCATTTATAGACTTAAACCAACCCTCAACTCCGGGGAAATACTCAAGCCCTTGACCATGTGCCATTAAGTGCTGGCGAGTGAACGCAATGTTTTTGTTACGAGCTTTTTCGATCATTAGCTGCATGTACGCCAGCACTTCGTCCATGTCTTGGGACTCGGCCTCTTTCTTCACGTCGTTCCAGAACTCATCTAAAGACATTCCAATGTCAGGAATAAAACTGTTCTCCTGCATGTTGCCCCAGATCAACGTTCCGTCAAAGTCATAGCAAACGCAAATTTCGATCTTCTTGGGTCTAGCCACGATAACCTCAAGCTGTATCCAACGTACAGGCCACAGATCTTACCAGCGCACCACCAAATCCACCCCATAGGTCCTCGGCAGCCCATAGTACGCAGGTGTCAAGCTCGCGAACGCAGGTCCGAAGTCGATCATGTTGGCGCGGTATTCCTCATCGCCGAGGTTCTGCACCCACAGGCTTGCGCTGAAACTTGTGTTCTCGCCAAAGCGCACATCGCTCAAGAGCAGGCGTAGATCAGTGAGGCCGTAGTCGCCGACTTCGGTGGCGGGTGCCAAGGCGGACGCTGCGCATGCCGGATTGGTGTCAGCAACAATCGGATAGGGGTAGAGGTAGTAGTCGGAGATGTGGCTATGATCGATGATGACATCGAGCTGCCCCCACGAACCCCTGAAGAGCGCGGCTTCCAAGCTCAGGCTCAGGCTGCTTTCGGGCGCGTGCGGAAAGGCGCGGTTGTTCGCGACATCCGCGGCGCCACCGCAATCGAGGAACTTGTCGTATTCGCTGTCAAGGTAGCCGTAGCTCGCGCGCACGCGAATATCCTCGGTGACGTTCAGCATGCCTTCGACCTCAATGCCTTGAATCACCGCTTCGCCGGCGTTGCGCACGGACGAGCCAGCCGCGCCTTCGGCGGTGAACACGGAGAGCTGCATGTCCGAGTGCTCGTTGCGGAACACGGCGGCGGAGGCGCGCAGGCGATTGTCGAACCACAGGCCCTTGACGCCGGCCTCAATCGAGCGCACTGACTCCGAGCTATAGGGCCTGAGCGTTTCCGCCAACGTCTGCGCCTCGCCATTGAAGCCACCGCTCTTGAAGCCTTCGGCGTAGCGCAGGTACGCGCTTACCGAATCGCTGAGGTCGTAACTCAGGCTCAACGTCGGTGTCAGGTCATCGAAACTGGTGTCGGCTTGGGTGCCTGCGGAAATGGTTCTCGGCTGACCTGCGTTGCCGAGTTCGCGCTCGATTTCCTTCTGCTCATCCGTGTAGCGAAGGCCGGCGGTGAGGGTGAGGGCCTCGCTGAGGTCGTAGTCGATTTGCGCGAACAGCGCCACCGCTTGCGTTTCAAAGCCATAGCGGGATACGAAGATCGAACCAAATGGACCGAACACACCGAAAAAGCGCTGCGGATTGTCGGTGAAGCCATCGTCATTGAAGAGATACGCACCCGCCACGAAATTGAGATTGCCGCTGCCGCCGAGAATTTGAAGCTCCTGTGAGAAAGACTCGTAATCTGAGTATCTTTGCGTGTGCGCGACATCGAGCGGGGTGCCGTCGAGATCGAGGCCGTCGGACCAGGTAAGGTCGCGAAACGCGGTGATCGACTTGAAGCTCAATGTTTCGGAGAGATCAAGATCAAACGTCAGCGAGTGTCCGCTGACTTCGGATTTCTCGAAAGAAGGGCCATCAACCGAAGCGCTGTCCTCTCGCTCGGTGGAGACGAACCCCAAGATCGGCAGCATGAAGTCTGCGTCGAGGCGGTGGAGTTGCGAATGGGTCGCAGCTTGATCGGCTTCGCTGAAATCAAATCGGTAGGCGAGCGTCAATCGATCGCTCAAGTCCACATCCACTGCCGCGCGAAATGCGGTCCGGTCTATGTCGCCGAGCGCGTCCACCGAAGATGTTGCGATGGACCCGGCGTTGACATCCACCCAGCCATCTCGCGTTTCGCTGCGGGCTGCAAGATTGACGCGCACGTTGCCGATTGCGGGCAGGCTTAAAGATGCCGCGAGCGTCTTAGCGCCGTAGTTGCCCACGCCCGCCTTCGCATAGCCGCCAAGCTCACCGCTCGGCGCTTTGCTGACGATGTTGATGCCGCCGGCGAGGGTGTTGCGACCGTAGAGCGTCCCTTGCGGACCGCGCAACACTTCAATTCGCTCGACTTCGACGACATCGAACACCGAGCCTTGCGTCTTGCCGATGTAGACGCCGTCGAGATAGAGACCAACAGTCGTCTCCCATGTGAGCGCCGGGTTGATGGTCACACCGCCGCGAATGGCGATTTGCGCCGCGGTGGAGTTGCCGGGCGCCTAGGTGACCTGCAAGTTCGGCACGAGGCGATCGATCTCGCCGATATTGGTGATGTCGCGGTTCTCGACATCGGCTTCGCTGATCGCGGTGATGCTGAACGGCACTTCCAAGATGTTCTGTTCGCGCTTTTGCGCGGTGACGACGATTTCTTCGATCGGCTCTTGCGCGATCCCGGTTTGAAGTGCCGCCACCAAAGCGAGCGGCGCGAGCCAGGTTTTATTCATTTTCAATTCCTCCGGAAAAAATTAGGCGGCGATTCGCACACGCGCGGGCAGCGCGTCGTTCAAGACGCACTTGACACCATCGCGATCCATTTCCGCAACGCATAAATTACAGACCGTGCAGCCTGACTCTGTCTTCTCGCCGTCGCGGTAGTGATTCACAAGGGCCGGGTCGTGAATCAGCGCGCGGCCAAGCTGCACGGCATCGTAGGTGTGTTCCAAGGCGCGATGCACAGATGCCAAGCTCTGCACGCCGCCGACGCAAATGAGCGGCAGTCCCACCGCCTTGCGAACTTGCCTTGCGTGCTTCATGAAGTAGAGTTCTTCAAACGGCATGGAACGCAGGCTCGGTCTCGCCATGCGGTAGATGACGCGATCAATCCAGCGGCGCTGCACCTTGATGAGCGCCTCGACAAACGTTGGTCCGCGAAAGAGATACATGGCGTTCCTGCCTGAAAAGCCGCCGCTCAAGACAAGCGCATCAGCATCTGCCGCTTCAAGCTGACATGCGAAAGGCACGCTGTCCTCAAGTTCAACGCCGCCGCGAAAGCCGTCGCGCAGATTCAGCTTGACGATGATCGGCACCGAATCGCCGACCGCTTGGCGCACGGCGCGCAAGACCTCGATCGGGAAGCGCGCGCGATTCTCTTGGCTGCCGCCGTAGTCATCGTCGCGCTTGTTGAGTCGCGGGCAGAGGAATTGACTCAGCAGATAGCCGTGTCCCATATGCAGTTCAAGCACATCGAAGCCAGCGCTCACGGCGCGCTGCGAAGCCTGTCCGTATTGCTCGGCGAGCGTTTTCAGTTCGTCCACGCGAAACGCGCGGATCAAGGGCGAGCCGATAAAGGCCCCCATGCCGTTGAATCCGGCGCTCGGGCCGCGCGCCCTGCGGCCCGTCCAGCCGCTCCACTTCGAGAGTCCGCCGCAGTGCGCAAGCTGAATGGCGGCCTTCGCATCGTGCCGATGAATCGCATCGGTGACACATTTCAGATCATCGAGGATGTCGTCTTGCAGGCACATCTGGTCGTCAAAGGTGCGCCCGCCTGGTTCAACCGAACCATAGGACACGGTGCACAGTCCGACGCCGCCTTTGGCGAAGGCTTCATGAAAGGCGGCGAGCCCTTCGCGGTCTGGGCGTCCGCCGGGGCAATGGCCTTCAAAGGTGGCGGCCTTGATAAAGCGGTTCTTGAGTTCGAGGCCGCGCAAAGTCCAAGGGGCGAAAGGGTCGATGGATCGATGCTCGCTCATGTCAGATCACTCGTGCAGGATGTGGAACGCGGGGCGCACCGAGCTGCTCGCGATAGGACGGCGGCTGCCTGCCGTCTTCGTCCTGAATGCCGTACTCAAGCGCGAGCTCCGCAGTAATCAGCGTTTGGCCAGACTTCTCGTTGCGCTTCGGGTCGCGATGTAGCGCATGGATCACGCGGCCATTGAATTGCGGCGTTTCGGCGAGCGCCATGAAGTCGTCATACTGCTCGCCCCGGTGCCGGAGGACAATCTCGGTGCGTTCGGTGCGTTGCGGTCCGAGCCACAGCGAGGCGACGGCAACACCGGTATTCTCCAAGTCAACCGCCATGTCCGCCGCAAACTTGTCGTAGCCTGCCTTTTGCGCACCGTAGGCAGGGCCGTGCATGTAGCAGACACCGCCGAAGGACGATGTGAAGACGATGAGCCCTGAACCTTGCCGGATCATGATGGGCGCCGCATAGTAGCTTGCGACGTAAGCCGAGCGCAGCCCGACATCAAGGATGTCCGCGAGTTCGAGCGGCTTTTCCCAGAATCCGCCTGCATCGATGAGGGCATCGTGGATGGAGGCCGCGTTGTTGACCAGTATGTCGAGCTGACCAGATTCCGATTCGATTCGCTCGAAGACCGCCTTGGTTGACTGATCGTCGGCATGATCGCATTGAATGCCGACCCCTTCGCCACCCGCCGCATTGATCGCCGCGACCGTTTCATCAAGCGTGCCTCGCAACACTTCGCCTTTGAGGGTGGCGGTTGCCTCACTTTGCGAACGGCCGGTCACATAGACGCGCTTGCACACGCCCGCGAGACCAGCAGCAATGCCCTTGCCTGCGCCGCGCGTGGCCCCGGTCACCAATGCAACAGTCGATGGATTGGCCGATGACATGCCCGTCCCACACCAAAGTAGCGCCTAAACTAATGAAAAATTGCGAATAATGCAAATTCGCAGGGGCATTTTTGTCGAAAAGCGCAGAAACCATATTGCTGAGTGCGAATTGTGACACTGACGAGAATCGCCGAAATGGTCGATGTCGCACAAGAATAGACTGACATATCGCACATAGTCATAAAGCTAAATTGCGTATGCTCGCATGGTGTGAATGTCCGCGCTGCGCTCTCGCGCCACAGACAGTATCCACATGTTCAATTGAACGTTTCTCACCAACACAATAGAGGTATACTCAGCCATGCGTCTGGACGTTCAAGAACAGCACGACATGACCAACGAATTTCTCGAAGGGGGATTCAACGAAACGCAGTCAGGCACCCTGACGAGCGTTCTCGGCAAGCTTTTGGAACGTCAAGAGGCCATCTTCACCAAGTTTCGAGAGGATTTTCGTTCCGATCTCGAGAAGATGCGTCAAGAGGACAAGCAAGAGCGCGAGCGGACCCGCAAGGAGGATAGGGAGGATTGGGAACGGTTCCGCATGGAGGCAAGGCAGGACTTGGAGCGAGTCCGAAACGAGGACAAGCTGGAGCGCATGAGGATGCGCGAAGAAGACGGTGCAAGATTCGAACGCATTGAAGCCTCCGTGACAAGCTTGCGCACATCCGTTGAAAGTATGCAGCGCTGGGTCGTCAGCACGCTCACCGCGCTTGTGGCCGCAGGCATCCTTGGAGGCTTCGGCGCCCTCTACGCGCTCGTCAGTTAAGGATTTTCCGGCGAACCAGGCAGGCCGGGGAAATAGAACCCTGCTGTCAGGCCGCCGTCGATCTGCAATTCAGCGCCATTGCAGTAGGATGCGGCATCGGATGCGAGAAACACAAAGCCCCGCGCGATCTCAGATGGACGCGAAAAGCGTTGAGCTGGCATCCATCCCATCTGCTCGTTCATCGTCTCAAAATCGACGCCAAGGGGATTGGTCATGCCGGTATCGACGCTGGCCGGGTGAATCGAATTGACACGAATGCCGTGCAGGCCGAGTTCCATGGCACCGCACCGCGTGAGGCCGCGAACCGCAGATTTGCTCGCACTGTAGGCGGCGATGAAGTTGCTGCCGAGAAAGCCCGACGAAGACGACGCATTGACAATCACACCGCGCCGATTGGCCTTCATATGGGGTGTGACGGCACGCATGCCAAGAAACACGCCTTGCACGTTCACGTCCATCATGCGCCGAAAATCGGCGAGCTCAGTGCTTTCGATGCGGCCAAACGCGATAACGCCAGCGTTGTTGACCAATATATCGATCTGTCCATGCGTCTTGAGCGTGGCATCGACGGTTGACTCCCAGTCCGCTTCATCGGTCACATCAAGTACCGAGGTGCTGATCTGCTCACCTTGCTCAATCTCGGCGAGCTGATCGGCAAGCACATCGGCGCATACCACATGCGCGATATCGGCTTCAACAAACGCCTCGATGATCGCGCGCCCGATGCCACGCGCAGCGCCGGTGACAATGGCCACCTTTCCAGAGAGTGAATAGGGTGATGTATGCGCTTGCGCTGCTTCCAAGTTTGCCTCTCAAGGTGAGGGTTTAGACAATTTCGGCTGCGAAAGATACCATGATTCGCGAAATGTCTTATCGAGTTTCGCGCAAATCGGAATCGCGCGACATGCTTGGCCGGGGAGAGTTCTCGTGCGATTCAACTTGACAGAGGAGCAAGGCTTGATTCAGCAGGCAGCTGAGGCCTTTGCTCGCGACCACGGCTCGAGCGGGCAGGTGCGCGCTGCCATGGCGAGCCCTCTGGGTTTCGATGAAAAGACGTGGGCTTCGCTCGGCGAGATCGGCTTCCCTGTGACCTTGCTGCCGACCAATGTTGGCGGACAAGGTCTCGGCGCGGTGGAAATGGCTTTGGTCTTTGAAGCCTTGGGCGCGAAGCTTTTGCCAAGCCCGCTGCTCGCGACAGGTGTGCTGAGCGCCTCCGTGCTCGCGAGCTTGCAACATTCAATGGCACGCGAAGTGGCGGCATTGATCGCGTCGAGCAATCGTCGTGGCGCCGTCGCAAGAATTGAGAACAGAAGCGCGCGCTTTGTACTTGATGCGCATATTGCGGACTACCTGCTCATCGAACAGGATGGCAGGTGCCGTTTGATCGAAGCGCAAGCGCCAGGCGAGTTCGCAGGCGTTCGGGTGACGCGCCTCAAGATGATGGATCAAAGCCGCGTACTCTCGCATCTCGGACTTGATCACGAGTGTGCGGCGAAAAGCGAAGTGCTTGCCGAGGGCGATTCGGTGACGCGGGCATTCGATCATGCCTTTGACATGGGGCGTCTTGCGATCGCCGCCGAAGCCGTCGGGGCCGCGCAAGAATGCTTGACGCGCACCGTCGAGTACGTGCAGCAGCGTGTGCAGTTCGGACGCGCCATCGGCAGTTTCCAAGCTGTCAAGCATCAGCTTGCCGACATGATGGTAGGCGTCGAGGCGGCGCGCTCCGCGGTCTATTACGCGGCGGCATCGGCGAACGATCATCCGCTGCGCTTGCCGGCGATGGCGGCGCTCGCCAAACTTGAAGCAAGCGAAGCGCTCACCCACGCTGCTGGTCGCATGATTCAACTGCACGGCGGCATCGGCTTTACCTGGGAGCACGATGCGCATCTGTATTTCAAGCGCGCGCGCGGCATGGCGACGCTGTTCGGTACCAATGCCGCGCTTGACGAGCGCATCGCACGCCATATCGGACTTGATGACGCCGCATGAAACTGACCTTCACAGCAGCGCAGGAAGCGTTTCGGCGCGAAGCGGCGAACTGGCTTGAAGCGCAGCTTTCCGGCCTTTTTGCCGATATCCGCGGCATCACTTCGCAAACGCAGGCCGCCGAGCGACGCCGAGAATGGGAAAAAGTTCTCGGCGCAGCGGGTTGGAGTGCCATCGGCTGGCCGTGCGAGTACGGTGGGCGCGATGCAAGCCTCGCAGAGCAGGTGATCTTTGCCGAAGAATATGCGCGCGCACGCGCGCCCGGGCGGCTCGGTCATATGGGTGTTGAACTCGCCGGCCCGACAATCCTGCGATTCGGCAGCCAAGCGCAGAAGGACCGGTTCCTGCCAAAGATCTCGTCCGGCGAAGAGATGTGGTGTCAAGGCTACTCGGAGCCGGGCGCGGGTTCGGACCTCTCCAATGTGCGCACACGCGCTTCCCTTGAAGCAGGCCAGTGGATCATCGAAGGGCAGAAGATCTGGACATCGCTTGCGCAGTTTGCCGACTGGTGCTTTCTCATCTGCCGCACGCAGGAAGGTTCAAAAGGGCGCGATGGCCTGTCCTATCTGCTGGTGCCAATGCGCCAGCCCGGCATCGACATCAAGCCGATCAAGCAGATGACGGGCGAGTCCGATTTCAATGAAGTGTTCTTCGACGGCGCGCGCACGTGCGCCGAGAATCTCGTCGGCCAGCCGGGGCAAGGCTGGCAAGTCGCCATGGGCACACTCGCCTTTGAACGCGGCGTCTCAACGCTCGCGCAGCAGATGCACTTTCGCAATGAGCTTGACGAGATCATCGCCGCGGCGAAATCGAACGGTTCGGCCAAAGATCCGTTGATACGCGCGCGCATCGCCAAGGCGTGGCGCGGCCTTGAGACCATGCGTGCGAGTGCCCTTCGTATGCTTTCCGGCGCCGAGACTGGCGCGCTCGCCGGACCGCAATTCACCTACAAGATCTATTGGGCGAGCTGGCACCGGGCGCTTGGGGAACTGGCGATGGATGTGCTTGGACAAGAAGGCGAAATCGAATCAAGCGATGGCTTTTTCCGAGACCTGCCGGGCATGTATCTGTTCTCCCGCAGCGACACGATTTATGCGGGCACCAACCAAATTCAGCGCAACCTCATTGCCGAGCGTGCGCTCGGCCTGCCGAAAGAGCCAAGAGGACAGGCGTGACGTTGCGTGAAATAAGTGGCTTACTCACCGCGTCCACGAGTAGATTGGATGCCTGTTCGTGTCCTTTTTCGCTGCGCGCCACGAGCGAATAGAATCCACTCGCGTCGATGAGAATCCCATTGTCCGTAAACGATTTCATCAATCTCCGAGTTGGTGAGGGATTCACCTTCGGAGGCCGCGATGTCGGTGAAGCGATACATCGGGTCGTCTTCCCGCGGAATGCTAGCCTTGCAAGTAGACATCCGAGCTACCGGCTCACACTGCGCGTGATGCCGCCTTGATACTTCTCCCACTCCGGCCCGGCATAAAACTGCCGAAAGAAGTTGCGGAAGTCGTTGATCGGCCCATCGCCAGCGCAAAGCGGCGGTGATTCGATGTACTTCTGCCGGTCCCAGACGACCTTGTCCTGATCAAGCTGCTTGCAGATGTCCTTGATCATGGCGCGCGCAAGCCCGCCGCGCGGCCCGTCGCGGTCAGCTTTAAGCTGCGTGAAGGCAAATCGAAGATGCGTCGCGTCTCGCGCAATGGGCGTCACGCCGGTGACGAGCAGCGTCTCGCACATGCCGGTGAAGCGCGTCCACGGCTGTCCCGCGCCGTCCACCCCATAGGCGATGGTGCCGCTGACCGTGCCTTGCGGCGTGCCCATATCCACGTGCACCTTGGCGGTGCGCTGGTGGCCGTCAAAGCTGATGTCATAGTTGGGGTAGTTGGCCACCCCATGGATGTACTTGAAATGCGCGCTGTCGGCACCGTTCTCGGCGATGGTTTGCATCGGGCCGTAGACAATCCATTCATGCTTCTCATAGTCGGTCCAGTCAGGATGTCCGACCTCCTCGAAGGTGGCGACATCGTATTTCGGCGGTGCGTTCTCAGGGTGATACCACGCCCAGACAAAGCCGTTGGCTTCCCGGGTCTCGTAGGCGCGTGTCATTGAAGGCTTCTTCATGGCAGGTGGAATCGATTTCGAATAAGGAATGCCGGTACACGCGCCGTCGCCGTCCCAGCGCCAGGAATGCAGCGGGCACTGCAGGCAATTGCCATCGACCTTGCCGCCGTAGCCCATGTGGGCGCCAAGATGCGCACAGTAGGCGTCGAGCACCCGTGCCTTGCCATCCTCGCCGCGCCACGCCACCAAATCGCGCTCAAAGTAGTGCAGCGGCTTGACTTCGCCGACTTCGAGTTCATCGCTGTAGCACATGACATACCAGCCGAACGGCATCGGCACGGTGATGCCGCGCTCTTCCATGCTGCGCCCGTTGACCACCGGGTCCATGCGCCAGCGCGCGAGCGCAGCCTTGTCAAGGCGCTTCAATTGATCCCAGACCAGCACCGGCGCGGCGCGCGTGTCTCGAATAGTGTCTGCAGTATTAGTCGCTTGGTTGGTGGCTTGGTTCACGATCACTCCCTTACGCAGCGTGCGGCAATTTGAATACGCGGCGGGCATTGTCACTCAAGAACTTGCGCCACACAGTCTCGTTTTTGAAGGCGACTTCGGGCAGTTCACCAAAGATTCGCTCAAGGCTGAGCCCGGCCGGATAGTAGCCCGCGTACAAGATCTTATCGGCGCCGCGCGTGTTGGCATAGTCAATGATGGATTGAGGGTAGTATTTTGGTGCGAACGCCGAGGTCGAATAGTAGAGGTTCGGCCATTTCAGCATCAGTTTGATGGCGAGATCCTGCCACGGCTCGCCGCCATGACGCATCACGAACTTGAGCTCTGGGAAGTGGTAGCAGACCTCGTCGACCAGTTCGACTTTTTGCGGCGCGGTCGGCACACGCGGCCCTGGCACACCGACATTGACGAGCACCGGCAGGTCAAGCTCGCAGCAGACGCCATAGACGAGCCACATGCGGCGATCGTCAATCGGCACCTGCGGATTGCATCCGCAAGGAAACACCGAGACGGAATGAATGCCGAACTCATCGTGTGCCCGGCGAATCGCGCGCACGGCGTCCACGCCATCATTCGGATCGACGGGACAATCGAATATGAACCGCTGTGGGTAATGTTGCTTGGCGCTGTGCGCCGCTTCAGAGCCTTCGAAATAGCCGACAAGCGCGATGTCGATGCCGTGCTCATCCATCTTGCCGACGAGAAATGCCACATAGTCGTCAGTTTTGTCGAGCACTGGCACATCGCGGAACATGTATTCAGCAGGCATCTTGAATTGATCGATGCTTTCCTTGTCCTTGAGGAGCGGCAGAAAGCTCTCGTACCACTCCTTGTTGGTCTCGCTGACCGGAATGCCCATCATCAGATCGACAATGGGGATGTTGCGGATGATTTCAGCGCTCATTCGGTGTTCTCTCGTTGCAGTGCTTGTTTGATGACCTTGCCGGCGGCGTTGCGCGGCAGCGGTTCACGGCGCAAGTGGATGTCTTTCGGCACCTTGTGCTTGGCAAGATGCGCGAGGCAATGTGCGAGCAGTTCATCGCTCGCCTCGTCATGCTCCGGATGCAGCACGACAGCCGCCGCGAGCTTCTCGCCCAAGCGCTCATCTGGCATGGAATAGGCCGCGCATTCGCGCACGGCCTCGTGCAGCTCAAGGACGCGCTCGACCTCGGCGCAGTAGATGTTCTCGCCGCCGGAGATCACCATTTCGGTCTTGCGGTCAACGATGTAGACGCACCCTTCTTCGTCGAGATAGCCAAGATCGCCGGTTGCGAACCAGCCATTCCGATCAAGCGCAGGATCGCCCTCGCCCACGTAGCCGCTCATCATCGCCGCGCCGCGAATGCAGATCTCGCCTTGGTTGTTCGCTGGCACGGGAGCGCCTTCGGCGTCTCGGATTTCGACATCGAACGTCGCCACCGGGCGACCGACCGAACGCGGATTGTCAACAAATGCCTGCCCGACGCTAAGCGTGACCGTGCCGCCGGCTTCGGTCATGCCGTAGCCGCTGCCAAGCACGGCGTTCGGGAAGGCTTGATGAATCTCTGCGAGCAGCGCGGGCGGCGTTGCCTGCCCGCCAACCGACATGTTGACGAGGCTCGAGAGGTCGTACTTGTCGCGCTCGATGCGAAGCAGGTCGCGATACATGGTCGGCACCGCCGGAAAGCCGGTCACCTTCTCGCGCTCGATGAGGGCAAGGGCTTCCTCTGCATTCCAGCGCGGCAAGAGCACGAGCTTGCCGCCCTGCATGAGGCCGTTCAGGAATGTCGCCTGACAGCCGCTGACATGAAAGAGCGGGAATACCAGCAAATTCACCGGCCGCGGACGCATGGCAAGGAGCGTCTCAAAATCAATGCCATAAGCATCCGCCATTTGCTTGGCAATGAGCGCGCTTGAATATTGCAGGGTCTTGAGCGCCGTCAGCACCGCGTCATGGCTGAAGGACGCCGCTTTCGGCAGGCCAGTGGTGCCGCTCGTGAACATGAGCAGCGCCTCGTCTTCGCTGCGGCGGGACGCGAGCGGTAGCAAGTGATCACCTTGCTCGGCAATCAGCGACGGCAATATCTCCATGCGCGAATCAATGCACAGGCGGCAGCCAGCTATTTCGAGGCAATGCGCAAACTCATCGCGCCCAGCACGAGGATTGATGAGCGCGGGCACCGCGCCCAAAGCAACAATCGCCACGAAGCTGACAATCCACTCTGGTGAATTAGGCAGCGCGAGCCCGATGCGCGTCCCCGGCTTGACATCATGCACATGGTGCAAATGCTCGGCGAGGCGCGCCGCCTTTGACCGACATTCCGCGTAGCTCATGCGCACATCACCGCACACGAGGCATTCGTCCGCGGCGAACGTCTCGAAGGCGGCGAACACCTCGCCGAGCCAAGTATGGTTCTCCTTGAAGACGCGGGTACGATAGCCGTCGCGGATTCGCTCCTGAACCTCAAAGCCCGCAATCGATGTGTCGGTCATTCTGCGCAAAAGAAAACAAAAGGCGTGTGCAAGTATCGCATTTTCACCATTACACTAGCCAAATTCTGCGCATTTGCGAGTTTGAAGACCAAGGAGCACACGATGAACGAACTGGCATTGCAAGGAAAGGTCGCTGTCGTGACCGGCGCCGGGCAAGGCATGGGTCGCGCGAGCGCGCGCTTGCTGAGCGAACGCGGCGCATCCGTTGCCGCGCTCGATTTGAACTTAGAGGGCGCGGAGGCGTCGATTGAAGGGTTGAACGGCCCCGCCTTGGCGCGTGCGTGCGATGTCGCAAGCAGCGCGGCAGTCGATGCCGCCTTCGCCGAAATAGAAGCGGCGCTTGGGCCAATCAGCGTCCTCGTCAACAATGCGGGCATCGGGCGCGCGCCTAGCGACGGCAGCGACCAGATGTACGAGTTGATGGCGAAGCGCGACGCGGAGATCGCCGAGCACGGGCGCGCCGAGACGCACGTCGATCACATCGTTTTCATGGAAGATGCCGGCTGGAGAGGCGTGCTCGGCGTCAATCTTGACGGCGCCTTCTATTGCAGCCGCGCGGCTGTGCGCTCGATGGCGAAGGCCGGCATTTCGGGGTCGATCATCAGCATGGCGTCAACGGCGGCGCAGTCCGGCGAAGGGCCGTTGCACTACGTCACGAGCAAAGCAGCGATCATCGGATTCACGCGCGGACTCGCGCGCGAGCTTGGCTCACGGCGAATTCGCGTCAATGCCGTTGCGCCCGGCCCAACGAACACGCCGATCATGGACGGTATACCCGACGAGTGGATCAAAAGCATGGAGAGCGCCATTCCGCTCGGACGCATGGCCGAGCCGGAGGAGATCGCCGAGGCCGTATGCTGGCTGGCAAGCGACGCTTCGATCATGTGTACCGGCTCGGTGCTCGTCGCCAATGGCGGGAGTTATTTCTTGTGAGGCGAGCTTATTCGTGCACGAACGCCAGCGGCGCTTCGCCTGGCATCAGATGTCTCAAGAAGTCATCGACTGGCAGGCACCAGATGTTGTCGATACGCACCCTGTGCTCGCCGCGATAGAGCAGCGCGCACATCGCCTCGGGATAGTCATCGCAGAAGCTCTTCAAACCGCGCAGGTCGCGTGCATGCGCGCGCTCTGCATTCTTCACTTCGATCGCTTGCAATCCAAAATCTCCGTAGACAACGAAATCGACCTCGCTGCCAGCCCGTGTGCGCCAATAGAAGATGTCCGCCCGCTGCCGCGAATAGCCAGCCCAGGCGCGCAGGTGCTGCGCCACGAGCCCTTCGAGCGCCTGTCCCGCCATCTCGTTCGGGCTATCGAGCGGTCCGCGCGGCCGGAGCGAGCGAAACACGCCGGCATCAAAGAGGTAGAGTTTCGGGTGCACGGCGACTCGCCGCTTCGCGCGTTTCTGAAACACAGGCAAGCGAAACGCGAGTAGCAGATCTTCAAGGATTTCGAGATAGGCCTCGACCGTCTTGCGCTCGACTTCGCATTCGCGTGCAAGCGCCGCAACATTCAGCTGCCCCGCATGCGTCATGCTGACTGCCTCAAGAAAGCGAGCGAACGCGCCAAGATTCCTTGTCAGGCCTTCGGCCTGTACCTCCTGCTCCAGGTAAAGGCTCGCATAGGCATGAAGACTCGCGCTTGGTTCATCGCTTGCGCAGACCAGTGGCAACAGGCCGAACTCGAGCGATTTGGTCAAGCCGAACTCCGGCAGTTCCGCAGCCATGAACGGGTGCAGGGTTCTGTTTGCCGCTCGCCCGCCGAGCAGGTTGGCCGCGCCGCGCCGCAATTTACGCGCGCTCGAACCAGTCATCACGAATGTCGGCGGCGAAGGCGCTTCAAGCACGGCATGAATCACGCTCAAGAGTTCCGGCACCCTCTGGATTTCGTCGATCACTACATGCGTGGCGCGTGGCGCGGCATCAAGAATCTCCCTCAAACGTTCGGGACGACCCGAAAGCCGCCGATGCAACCTAGGGTCAAGCAGGTCGAGATAAAGCGCCTCGGGCAACAGGGCGCGCAGCCAAGTGGTCTTTCCCGTGCCTCGCGGACCAAGCACAAAGCAACTCTGAGGCGTGAGATCGAAAAATCGTCTTATAGTTTCCATTTTTCGACGTAATATGGAATTTTCGATTCTATATTGTCGCCATCTGAGCGTGTGGAAGTCAACAATAGTCGATTGGTTTGTTGCCAACACCCCGTCAATGTTGCCTTGACCAAGCGAAGGTATGACCATACCACTGCATCATGGTGAGCCAGACTATCAAATCAACCTATACCTTTGACGCTCAAACCAAGGCGCTGTTGGACGACTTGACCAAGCTGCGGTGTGTTTCCAAGTCTGCTGCGCTCAGAAGGGCGATTCATGAAGCGGCGGAGAGGGCTGCCCCAATAGCGCAGGAAAAGCTCTGCGCACTTGATGAAACCCATGTTCGCACTTGGTGTGAGAGTATCGCCAACGAGCGGCTCGCATCCACAAGGAAACGTATCGGGTGAGTGGTGAGCCGATTCACTTCGATACGAGCTTCTTGATCAGATCACTCGTTGCCAGATCCCATGAGGCTCACATGTTACGGGCTTGGCTACGCAGTGGTCGCCGCGTTCTGACGAGTTCAATCGCTTGGACCGAGTTTTTATGTGGTCCACTCGAACAAAGG
This sequence comes from Gammaproteobacteria bacterium, assembly GCA_026709225.1. Classification (GTDB taxonomy): domain Bacteria; phylum Pseudomonadota; class Gammaproteobacteria; order Pseudomonadales; family Azotimanducaceae; genus Azotimanducus; species Azotimanducus chitobiosivorans. The sequence goes on from JAPOTJ010000021.1 coordinate 53,749, forward strand.
GACATGACTCTCGCGAGATCAATCATCTCCGAATTGCGTCCGTTCAGCTCGGAAATGTGCGACCTCGCCGCGAGTTTGTTCAACGATGCAGGGCGCCGAAGAGGATCGCTGCAACGGCGATCGCTGAACATGCACCGCTTGCAACTTGCAATCAAGCTGATTTTGTTGCCTTCCGATCATCTGGACTCCTTCTCGCGAAGGGTGCGTAAACATTAGCGTCCAGTTTGAGTTCCCAGAGTCTTGCAGATTGGCTATGCGCTCAATCCTCTCGCTCATGCCCAGCGGCTCTCAACACTACGGTTTCCACATCGCTATCAGACAAGACCTTCCTTAGCGTGTTCGCTCTACAGCGCGTGCTGATACTGGCGCTACACCTTGACAGGCGGCTCATTGGGAACGGCGTTCAGTATCGCTTCGTCGGGGATGGACAGCATTGCTTCGTAGGCGCCCTCGGGATACTCGCTCATATGAGGTCCGCGTGCATCCAATCGTGGTTGAGGCACGCTTCCGCCGCTGTCAATGAACGCTTCGGGCTTCTTGTAGCGTGCGAGTTCCTCCGGCGAGATGCCCGCGAGCGCCGCAACTTCTGGGTCGATCCATGCTTCGCTGTTGATGGGCTCGGTCGAATAGCTGAGCTCCAAGGTGAGATTCTCCGGGCCTGCGAAGTACACCGAGCAGCACATGCCGTGATCGACAGGGCCGAGCACCGGCACGCCCTTGGAACGAAGCCGGTCGCGCATCGCCAGCAGCTCGTCATGATTCTTGACCTTGAGCGCGATGTGCTGCGTGGCGCCCGGAGCGCAATTCGCACCGGCGTTGCCGGCGTAGGATGTTCCGGGCACGGGCGCGATCTCGGCAATGTCGGGATTGCACACAAACGCGATCGAACTCTCGTCATTAAGACGCAAAAAGCCATGCCACGTGTTCTCGACGCCGTGCATCCAATAGAGGGCTTGCAGTTCCATGCCGAGGCGGTCAGTGAAGAACGCAATCTGTTCCTTGATATTGGCGGTGCAGATTGCCAGATGATGCAGGCCTTCAACTTTATTCATGTGCTACCTCGTACTACACGACGCCCTGTCAGAGATTATCCGCGAGCACCTTGTGGACCCATTGATCGACTTTCTCCGAGAAGATGTCTGTGTGGAACAGCATGAGCTGATGCGTGCCGCCCTCCAGACAATAGAACTCGACCGGGCCCGCAATGGAATCGGCCGTCGCCTTCATCATCGTGCTCGGAAAACTCGGGTCATTCTCCCCGCAAGCGACCAAGATCGGCTTCGCGTTTTCGGCCACCGGCACCGGAGGATCGTAGGTGAACAGCGTTGCCCACGAGCTTAAGTCATAGCTCCATGTGTTCCACGGATCAAGCCGCTTCTGCTCGCCAGCGCCCGCATAGCCGTAGTCCTCGTCGAAATTAAAGAGGATGCCGCAGTCGAGTCGCGCCGCGCGTCCGAGCATGCCGAGCACCGCCTGCACCTGTTCTGAGCGCCAAGCCGGTGCCACCATTGCAATCGCCGGGCCGCCTGGCACAGCGGGCGAACCCATGAGCACAGCACCCGAAATCGCATCTGAATGAAGCGACGCATAGGCCGCGGCCACGCCGAGGCTTGAACCAAGGGCGATTACGGGTAGCCCGGTCGTTGCGCGGATGTGTTCGGCATACATGACGGATGCGTCCACCCATTCGCTTAATGTCCATTGCCCGCGCGGGCGGTTCGTAGTTGACTTCCCGTGCCCGGGGGCATCAAACGACCAGACATCAACGCCCTTCGCCGCATGATGGCAGCAGAACACATCGTAGATGGCACCGTGCGAAGCAATTCCGTGCGAGATCAGCAGCGCATACTTCGGGCGGTCTCCCGCATACCGGTAGGCGTGAATCTCGCGCAGCACATGTTCTTCTCGAATCATCGTGGCATTATCGCTCAACCGTCGCTTCACCGGGCGGCCAGTTGTCGCCGCTATTCTTCAGGTGCGACCACGAGTTCGAGGCCGTCGAGCGCATCAGTCACTTCGATCTGACAGGTCAAGCGCGAGCGCGTCTCGTCAAACGCGTCGAGATAGCCGATGAGGTCGCGTTCGTCCTCGCCTGCGGGATCAAGTTTCTGAAACCAGTTCGCTTCCAAGTAGCAATGGCAGGTCGCACACGCGCATTGGCCGCCGCAAATGGCTTCAATGCCCATGTCCGCATCGCGCAATGTTTCCATGAGGCTTGCGCCCGGACTTGCTTCAAGTGTGTGCTGCCGACCATCGCGGTCAGTGACCTCTATTCTGATCATCTTCATGTCGTCTCTTGTCCGCCGAGCAGGAATTTTTGCACCTTGCCGGATGGGTTTCTTGGCAGCGCATCGACAAAGCTGACCCGTCTCGGCGCCTTGTAGTTGGCCATGTGCGCCCGCGCCCATTTCATAATATCCGCTTCCGATGCGCCTTCTGCTGCGACCGCGAAGGCATGACCGACCTCACCGAGTCGTGCATCAGGCTCACCTCGCACCGCCACATCGACAATGTCGGGGTGCGCGAGCAGGCGCTGCTCGATTTCAGCCGGATAACAGTTGAACCCGCCGCAGATGTACATGTCCTTGAGCCGGTCGGTGATTTTGAGGTACCCGCGCGCATCCAAGACGCCGATATCGCCGGTCTTCAGCCAGCCATCGGGTGTGATGGCGGCTCTCGTAGCTTCGACATCGTCGAGATAGCCTTTCATCACATTGAATCCGCGCACCCAGACTTCGCCAGCCTCGCCTGCCGGCAGCATCTGTCCCTGCTCATCAGTGATTTGCAGCTCGACGCCTTCCATGGCGCGTCCGCAGGTGTTCGCAATGGTCTCGAAGTCGTCTCCGGGCCTGCACAAGGACACCACGCCTGTGGACTCAGTCAGGCCGTAGGCGGTGTACACCTCGTGAAAACCGAGTTTGAATTTCATGTCCTTGACGAGCTGCACGGGCACGCTCGCCGCGCCGGTCACGGCGCACCTGAGCGAGGCGGTATCAAATTCGCTGCGTTTCGGCGACGCTAACAGGGACGAGAAAATAGTCGGCGCACCGGGTAAAAAACTGATTCGTGCCTCGTCAATGAGTGCGAGTGCGTGTTCCACGTCGAACGTCGGCACAGGAAACGCTGTTGCACCCGTGAGCAGCGCCGCAAGCCAGCCAGCCTTGTAGCCGAAGGAATGAAAGTAGGGGTTGACGATCAGGTACTTGTCGTCGCATCCAAGCGTCACGCCCTCGCTCCACGCGCGAAACACGCGAATGTTCTGCGCATGGGTACACATGACGCCTTTTGGCGCCCCTGTCGTGCCCGAGGTGTAGAGCACATCGGCAAGGTCGTCCCCGCTGACAGCAATGATGCGATCATTGATGGCGTTGGCTGCGCCGGACGTCCAGTCGTCGAGATTCTCCAAGTCAACTCTGTGTTCGAGGCCATCGAGCGACATGGCATCGACAAAGCTGCCGTAATCGACGCCAAGGAAATCGCGGACATAAAAAACGCCTCGCGCGCCTGATCGCCCGAGGATGTCTTCTGCTTCCTCGCGCCGAAACCGGGTGTTGAGCGGCACCAGCGCGCAGCCAACGGCTTGACCTGCGAGCGCCACAACCTGCCAGCGAATCGAATTGGGCGCCCAGATGGCAAAGCGATCGCCATGCGCGAATCCTGTTCGCACGAAAGCCTGCGCGCATTCGAGCACGCGACCCTCCAAGTCCTTGAATGTAACGACCTCGTCGTTCTCGACGACCGCCGCCTTGTCGGGCCAGGCTGCCGCCGCTTCGCGCAAAGCCTCGAACGACGCAGAAACCACTAGCGAACTCGGATACGAGGGTCAGGCGCGCCACGGCGCATCGTGGAGAGGAAGGCATCGAGCGGTGCCGGCACGGCGACTTCAGGCTCATCATCGGACGGCGGCGTGCGCCAAAACGCCTGCCAAGACGGAAACAGGTCGTGAAAGGCGCCGTCATAGCGTTCTCGACCCGGCCAGCGCATCTTGCGCTCGCCAACCGGCGGCTTGTTGAGGTCGGTCGCGTACCAGTAGCACGGCAGGCGACGACGGAACAGCCAGCGACCTTCAATGCGCTCGTAGTCGTCCCAGTAGAGCATTTGCATGATCACCCACTCGGCGCCGGTCTCATGCTCGTTTTTGGAGTAGAGGATGCCGTGCGCATGGTCAGCATCGTCGAATTCAATGATATGGTTGCCGGTGTGGTGCGAGGTGCCGGTGAACTGCAGGCGCAAGGTATCGTCGAGCCAGCGCTTGAGGTGAGCGCGTCCGACCCTGTCGCGACTGACGCGAATATCAGGCGCAAACAGATTGACATGGGCATCGAGATCGCGCATGTCGAGTGATAGCGCGTACTTGGCGACGAGCTGACGTATCTCATCGAGCGATTCAAGACGGTCGATGCGATCTGCAAGCGTTGACACGGTATTGGATGGTTGCCGGATAATGCACGATTCGCACAGCATTCTACTACCGCGACAATTGAGTCCAAAAACGCCTTGAACGCACAATCCAACTACATTCCGGACGAGCTCGACCTTGCGATCATCGCCCTCTTGCAAGAAGACGGGCGCATGTCCACGCGAGAAGTAGCCTCCAGGGTCGGCGCGACGCCATCCACGATTCGCAAGCGTATTCGTCGCTTGGAGGACACTCGCACGATGCGTGTCGTCGCCGTCACCGATTTTGCCGCGGCGGGCTTCGATCTTCTGCTTGCCATTGGCGTTGAAGTTGAAAGCCGCAGCGCGGAGGCTGTTGGCAAGGACTTGGCCGCGTTGCCCGATGTGTTCTCCGTCAATCTTACGACCGGCAGCCACGACCTCGAGATTCTTGTCGGCGCGCGCAGCTTTGACGAGCTCGCTGCGTTTTTGCACGAGGAGGTCGCGCATATCGACGGCATCGGACGTTTGTCGCCGGGGCTGACCGTTGAAGTCTACAAATACCAGTCCGAGATCGTGCCGCAGCTATGAGTGTGCCGAATCACAATCCCATTCGAATTGACGAGGTGGACCGCAAGATACTCGCGCTGCTGTCCGAGAACGCGCGCCGCAGCAACCGCGAGATTGGCGCTGTGCTCGGCCTCGGTGAGGGGACAGTACGCGGGCGCATCGAGCGCATGCAGGAGCGCGGCATCATCAAGATCATGGCAGTGACGAGTTTTTTGGCGGAAGACTCGCAAGTCATGGCCTACATTGGCGTGCGCGCCGACCTGCAGCATGTCGCCGAGACCGCGCAAGCCATCGCGAAGATGGGCTTCGTTCGCTTTGTCGCCACCATGCTGGGCCGCTACGACATACTGGTCATCACGCTTGTCAAAGACGGCAGTGAGCTCGTGCGCTTGGTCAACGAAGAGATCATGACGCTGCCGGGCGTTCGCCACGCTGACACCACGCTCGCCGTCAAGGGCATCAAGTATGACTACCGCTGGGGACGCATCGTCGGGCGCGACAAGTAAAATTCAGCCGGACAAAACGCGTTGCCTTTCATGCGTGGCCCGTGTTATCTTGCGCTTGACGCGGGGCAACTCGTTGCGAAAGGCTTAGTTGACAAGAGCCCAAACAAAAGCAATGTAGCTTCGTTCATCATGCGCATGGAGGCTGCCCGCGACGACCAAGCGCTGCTAGAACTCTTGACCGATTCCGCGGAATGGCTTGCACAGGGACGCGCGCAAGGGCTTGAGCAAGGAATTGAACGAGGAATTGAACGAGGAATTGAGCAGGGTCGTGAGCAAGGACTCGAAAGAGGCCTAGCCGAAGGCGAACGGCGTGGTCAGCGAGTTCTTTTGCAGAGCCTTGCCGCGCGCAGGTTCGGAGATCACACCGCCGAACGCTTGAACGTGTTTCTCGATGAAGCGCCCCATTCTGAACGAGCAATGCAGGCTGGGAATTGGCTGATGGACTGCCAGACAGAAGCCGAATTTCTGCAACGCTTGGAAGCAGCCGCCTAACGTTCATCTTCAATAAACGTCAAAAAACTTGGTGGCTCGCCGCCTCCGAAGACCTCGAGGGCAGCCCCTGACACATAGGCCGCGTCGCGTGAGGCGAGGTACAGGCAGGCGCTCGCGATGTCTGCCGGCGTGCCCATTCGGCCGCTCGGCAGTCGCGCCTCGAGTCGCGCAATACCAGCTTCGCCGCCGTAATGCGTCTGCGACGCTTCAGTTTTGATAAGTCCGGCAATAATCGCATTCACGCGCACATGCGGCGCCCATTCCTGCGCAAGCGACGTGGTGGCGCTCAACAGTCCGGCTTTCGCCGCGCCATAGGCCATTGTGCCCGGCGACGACCGAGTTGCCGAGACGCTCGCGATGTTGACAATCGATCCTCTCGTTGTCTTCAGCGCCGCGTGAGCCGCTTGGCTCATAAAGAGCGGCGCGAGCAGATTGAGACGCACAATGGACTCAGTGAATCTCGGCGAGACGCTCGCCGCATCGACGGCCGGCCCGCCGCCCGCATTGTTGATCAAGGTATCGAGCTTGCCCGACTCATTGAGAATAGTCCGAATGAGCGCCGCGCAACCCGACGAATCGCGCACGTCGGCCTCGATAAATCTCACAGCTCGGTCCTCGGTGTCAGCTGGTGGCGTGCGAGCGCACGCATAGACCTCCGCGCCGGCGTCAAGAAATGCACTCGCGATGCCTCGACCGATACCGCGCGTACCGCCGGTGACGAGAACTGTCTGCCCTTCAACGCTGAACATGTGAACTCCAGATGAGCGCCTGTCCATTCTTGCGCCAAATCAATCATTTCGCAAGAAAAGCTGCGAGGAAGTTTCTTAATTCGCGAAATTTCAGAGCCAAATTGCGTAAATGGGTGAAATTATGGAATAGTAGCCACCCCTTCTCTTCTCAAGCCTTGGCATGGCAGAAGTTTCAAAACTCGTGCAGGCGGTCTCGGAATGTGCTGCACTCATCGCGGCGTGTGCGGATGAAGGCCGAGCAGCGCGGCAAGTACCGGGCGAAGTCATTGAGGCGCTCAAGACATCAGGCTACATGCGCGCCCTGCTGCCCAAGCAATGGGGCGGGCTTGAGGTGTCGCCGAACGAATTTTTTCAAGCGAGCATGAAGATCGCCGAGCAGGACATGAGCACTGCCTGGATTGCCGGCATCATCGCCGTACACGCCTATCAGCTTGCCATCATGGACGAAAAGGCACAAGCGGATGTCTATGGCGACGACCCCAATACGCTCATTTCAAGCTCCTACAATCCTGTCGGCGGCAAGGTAGCGCCCGCGACTGGCGGACTCATGCTGTCAGGTCGCTGGGGGTGGAGCTCGGGTTCGGCCCACTGCGACTGGGTGCTACTCGGCGCCATCGTGCCGGGCGAGGGCTATCGGACTTTCCTCGTGCCACGCGCCGACTATTGCATTGAGGACACTTGGTTCGTCTACGGCCTGCAGGCGACCGGGTCGAACGACATCGTCATCGAAAACCCGGTATTCGTGCCGCATCACCGCACGCACAAGCAGATGGACGGATTCAACTGCAAGCACAGCCAAACGAACACGCTCTATTCGATCCCTTGGGCGCAGATGTTCATTCGCGTCGTCAGCACGCCGGCAATCGGCGCCGCCAAGCATGCCGTGCAAGCGTTCGTCGGCAATTCCGAGAATTCAAGCACCGATCCAACGAAACTGCGCGCCGATGCGGACATCACGCGACGAGTCGCCGAAACGCTCAACGACATCGACGAAGTCGAGACGATCATGTGCCGAAACTTCGACCGAATGCTCGCGCAGGTGCGCGCTGGCGACGAGATTGCGCTGATTGATCGGGTCCGCTATCGCTATCAAGCAAGCAAGGTCATCGACCGCATGGCCGCGGCAGTGGATCGCTTGTTCGAGGTCGCTGGCGGGCGCAGCGTGTTCGATGGCTCGGCCATTCAGAATATCTGGCGCGACATTCATATCGCGCGCGCCCATGTCGCCAACAATCCCACGAGCTTTGCGCGCAATTTTGGCGGCATGGCGCTCGGCGGTGAAAATGGCGACGTGTTCGTATAGCGAAATGATGAGCGACCGCGGACCGCCACGCGGCCAAACAGTACAAGTTGGCGATCTTGACATCCACTTTCACAGCCACGGACCCGAAGCTGGCGATGTGGTCGTGTTCGTCCACGGCAGCGGACCTGGTGCGAGCGGCTACAGCAACTTCAAAAAGAACATCGATGCCTTCACCGCAGCCGGTAAGCGCGTCATCATTCCCGACCTGCCCGGCTTCGGCTACTCGTCCAAGCCGACGAACCGCGACTACACCACCGAGTTCTTCAGTACGCATCTTGTCGGCCTGCTCGACGCCATTTCGGTGCCTCGGTTCGCCCTTGTTGGCAATTCCCTCGGCGGCGCAGTCAGCATTCGCGTTGCGCTCGACCATCCCGACCGCGTCTCGAAACTGATTCTCATGGCGCCCGGCGGCATTGAAGAACTCGAAACCTACCTTGCCATGCCCGCCATGGCCAAAATGATCAACAACTTCGTTGACGGCAAGCTTGATCGCGACGGATTGCGCCACGTGCTCGAGACCTTGGTCTACGATCCTCGACACGTGACAGATGCGCTCGTGAGCGAACGCTGGGCAATCCTAGAGCAGCAGCCTCCAGACGTGCTCGCGCGCATGAAGGTGCCGAACATGGAGGCCGAGCTTTCGGGCATTCAATGTCCGGTCCTCAGCTTCTGGGGCGTCGATGATGAACTGCTGCCAGCAAGCGGCGGCGGCAAGATCACACGCGCCTGCAAGCCGAGCCGGCACATCGAACTCGCCGAGTGCGGTCACTGGGTCATGGTCGAGCATACGCGCCTGTTTAACGCCGCCTGCCTCGACTTTCTTGAGCACGATTAATGCTTGATGAACGAGAGTGCAATCGACTCGCGGCCGCGCTGCATGGCGCACTCCGTGATAGATCGCCGATCGCGCCTTTCAGCAAGACCCACGCCGAGATTGACATTGACGATGCGTATCGGATTAGCCGCGCCTTCCTTGATCGACGCAAGGCCGAAGGCGAGCGCGTCATAGGCAAGAAAATCGGTGTGACGAGTGCGGTGGTGCAAAAGATGCTCGGCATCGACCGGCCCGACTTCGGATTCCTTACTGACGCCATGTGGTGCCGCGATTGTATTGTGGACACGGTCGCGCTCATCGCCCCGCGCGCCGAGGCTGAAATCGCTTTTCGCCTCGCCGAGGATCTCGTGGGACCTGGCATCACGCCCGCCGATGTCCTTGATGCCACCGAATGCGTCATGCCCTGTTTCGAAATCGTCGATTCGCGCATTCGCGACTGGCGCATCGGCATTTGCGATACTATTGCCGACAACGCTTCGTGCGGACTCTTTGTTCTCGGCACGGCCGAATCTCCGCCCGCATCCCTTGATCTGAAGCGCCTTCACGTGACGGTTCACAAGAACGGCGAGTTCTTGAGCGAAGGAGCGGCATCAATGGTGCAGGGCGCGCCGGAAAATGCGGTTGCGTGGCTTGCGAACACGCTCGGGCAATACGGAATTCCGTTTCGGGCTGGCGAGGTCATCCTCTCCGGCTCGCTGGTGCCCTTGGAAGATGCAGTCCAAGGTGATGTCTTTCGTATGGACATTCCCGGACTTGGCGGCGCCGAGGTGCGATTCACGTGACGACCAAGTGCGCCATTCTCGGTTCGGGCAATATCGGTACCGATCTGATGATGAAGATTGTCAAGACATCCGACGAATTGGAACTCGTCCTGATGGTCGGCATCGAAGCGGATTCCGAAGGTCTGCGCTGCGCGCGCGGACTCGGTATCACGACCTGTGAGGCTGGCATTGACGGCGCACGCGAGCTCGCTAACTGGTCAGACATGCGAATCGTCTTTGACGCGACCTCGGCAGGCGCGCACTCGCACCACGATGCGCTTTGCCGCGCAGACAACAAGCAACTCGTCGATTTAACGCCCGCGGCGATCGGCCCCTATTGCGTGCCCGTGGTCAACCTGAGCGAGCATCTGGGGACAGGCAACGTCAACATGGTGAGTTGCGGCGGCCAAGCGACGATTCCGATGGTGCATGCCGTGCGCCGCGTCTCCGAGCGCGTGCCCTACGCTGAGATTGTCGCGTCGGTGGCATCGAAAAGCGCTGGCCCGGGCACGCGCGCCAATATCGACGAGTTCACCGAAACCACGGCAAAAGGCCTCGAAGTGGTTGGCGGCGCCGAGCGCGGCAAGGCCATTATCGTGCTCAATCCGGCCGAGCCGCCGATGATCATGCGCGATACCGTCTACACCCTGTCGATTGGCGCGGAACAAGACGATATTTCACGTTCAGTCGAAGACATGGTGCGCGAAGTGCAGCAATACGTCCCCGGCTACCGACTCAAGCAGACAGTGCAGTTCGAGCGCTTCGGCAGCAACGACCCGCTGCGCATTCCCGGCATGGGCGAGTACGAAGGGCTGAAATCAACGATCTTTCTTGAAGTCGAGGGCGCTGGCCATTCCTTGCCAAAATACGCTGGCAACCTCGACATCATGACCTCGGCGGCGCTCGCCACCGGGTCACGCATCGCCGAACTCGGCCAAGCACGGATAGGCCCGTGATCGACCCCACGCGCGAGAAGATCTACGTCCAGGATGTCACGCTTCGCGACGGCATGCACGCCATACGCCACCAGTACGGCGTCGAGCACGTGCAGCACATTGCCAAGGCGCTCGATGAAGCGGGTGTCGATGCCATCGAAATCGCGCATGGCGATGGGCTGAATGGCGGCAGCTTCAATTACGGGTTCGGCGCCCACACCGATTGGGAGTGGATCGAGGCTGTCGCCGATGCGGTGACGCACGCATGCGTGACAACCTTGATTCTGCCGGGCATTGCCACCAAGAAAGAGCTGAAACGCGCCTACGACGCAGGCGTGCGCTCGGTGCGCGTGGCGACGCACTGCACCGAGGCCGATGTCGCCAAGCAGCATATCGAAATCGCGCGCGAACTTGGCATGGACACGGTTGGCTTTCTGATGATGAGCCATATGATCGAGCCGGAAGCGCTCGCGCGGCAAGCCAAGCTCATGGAATCGTATGGAGCGACGTGCGTCTATGTCACCGATTCCGGCGGCGCACTCGACATGGACGGCTATCGCGAGCGACTCGAAGCCTACGACGCCGTCCTCGACAAGGCCACCGAGCGGGGCGTTCATGCCCATCACAACCTCTCGCTCGGCGTCGCGAACTCGATTCAAGCCGTGCAAACAGGCGCGCGCCGTGTCGATGCGTCGCTTGCCGGCATGGGCGCGGGGGCAGGCAACGCGCCTTTGGAAGTGTTCATTGCGGCGGCTGACCGCAAAGGTTGGCAGCACGGCTGCGATCTCTTCAAGCTCATGGATGCCGCTGAGACGCTTGTGCGCCCATTGCAGGATCGTCCGGTGCGCGTTGATCGCGAAACACTGTCACTCGGCTATGCTGGCGTGTATTCGTCTTTTCTGCGTCACGCTGAAAAAGCGGCCGAGGACTATGGACTCGATGTGCGCGAAATCCTCGTCGAACTCGGCGAGCGACGCATGGTCGGCGGCCAGGAGGACATGATCGTCGACGTCGCGCTCGATCTTGTAAAGGAAAGAACAACATGACCAGTCAACTGCCTATTTTATCGCTCGGCTATGTGCGCATCGGCGTGCGCGAACCGCAAGCCTGGGCTGACTTCGGCGAGGCGATCCTCGGCTTGCGGGCAAGCCCTGCGACCGATGGCAGCGTGCAGCTGCGCATGGATTCGGCACCCGCGCGATTTATCGTTGAGCCTACCGAGGAGGAAGGTTTCATCGCGGCTGGCTGGGAGTGCGAACGAGACGATTTTGAGGTGCTCGCCGGACGACTTGAACGGGCAGATGTCGAACTGACAGAAGGCACTTCCGATGCCTGCGAGCGGCGAAGCGTGCACCGCTTCGTCTCTGGTACTGACCCCTCGGGCAACTGCTTCGAGCTATTTCACGATCGACACGCCGCGACCAATGCGTTCGAGTCGCCCATTGACGGCGTTCAGTTCGTCGCCGACAAGATTGGCCTTGGACATGCCGTCCTGCCCGCGCCTGAACACGCGGCGACGAGCACCTTTTACCAAGACCTACTCGGCTTCGCGATGAGCGACGCCTTGACCTTGCCACCGCCCGCGGAAGGCGCGCCGGAAATGATTGTGCATTTTCTGCACGCGCGCAGCCCGCGCCACCACAGTCTTGGCCTCTTCAATGCGCCGGTGCCATCCGGCGTCGTTCACCTCATGGTGGAAATGACGAGCCTTGATGCCGTCGGATGCTGCCTTGACCGCGTCAATGCCGCTGGCCACCCGCTCACGGCCACGCTTGGCCGGCATCTCAACGATGGCATGGTGTCGTTCTACTTTCTCGCACCGGGCGGCATTCCCATTGAAGTCGGCTACGACGGCGAGCAGTTCGACTGGTCTAATTTCGAGCCGACGGTCAGTACCGTCGGCGACATCTGGGGACATGCGTACCAGTTTCCCGAATGAACAAGACCGCTTCAATCGACGACATCGCTTCGCAAGTCGAATCGGGCATGACCATCGGCATTGGCGGCTGGGGCGCGCGCCGCAAACCCATGGCGTTTATCCGGGCGCTCCTCAATCGACCAGTGAAAGACCTTACGCTGCTGTCCTACGGCGGCCCCGACGTTGGCATGCTCGCCGCAGCTGGGAAGATCAAGAAACTGGTCTTTGGCTTTGTTTCTCTGGACACCCTGCCCTTGGAGCCGCATTTTCGCATCGCGCGGCAAGCCGGTGCCTTTGAGGTGATGGAACTCGACGAAGGCATGTTTCAGCTTGGCCTCAAGGCGGCGGCAGCGCGGCTGCCGTTCCTGCCAACACGAGTCGGCATCGGCTCGGATGTGCTCGCCCATAATCCCGAGATCAAGATGATCGATTCGCCGTATTCGGACGAATCGCTCGTCGCTGTGCCTGCGCTACCGCTCGACATGGCTGTCTGTCACGTCAATCAGGCCGATGTGCTTGGCAACTCGCGTTTGAGCGGCCCGGACCCCTTCTTTGACGAATGGTTCTGTCGCGCGGCTGACAAGGCGTTTCTCACCACCGAGGCCATCGTCCCGACGAGCGCTTTCGATGATCCCATGATCGCCTTGCAAATGCCGATCGAGCGCAATCTGGTGCAGGGTGTCGCGCTCGCGGAATTCGGCGCCCACCCGACTTCATGCGCGCCCGGCTATGGCATTGATGTCGCCCACTTGCGGCAATATGGCGCCGCCGCCAAAGGCGGCTGGTCGTCATACTTCGATGAGTTCATCGCTGGCAAGGATTTGTCCGAGTACATTGCGCTTCTCGGCAAAGACCACATCGATGCCTTGCCGCTGCCGGTTTTCTAGCGCCGTGTCCCATTCACTCGTCGAACTCTGCATCGCCGCCGCATCGGAAGCGTTTCGCGGTGACGGCGAGCGCCTCATCACCAGCATCGGCCTCGTGCCGAGACTTGCCGCATCGCTTGCGAAATCGACCTTTGAGCCCGGCCTGATGATGACCGAAGGCGAGGCCTATCTCGTCAGCGAGCCAGTTCCGGTCGGTCCGCGCAGCGACTATCGCCCAAAGATCGAAGGGCTGATGACTTACGAGCGCGTCTTCGACCTCATCTACAAAGGCAAGCGGCACGCCCTTGTAACGCCGGTGCAGATTGACCGCTTCGGGCAAATGAATATTTCTGCGATTGGTGATTATCAAACGCCCAAGACGGCGCTCCTTGGCGTGCGCGGCTACCCAGGCAACACCATCTGCAACGCCAATTCGATGTTCGTGCCGAGCCATGATACGCGCACCTTTGTCAGCGGCGAAGTCGATATGGTCGCCGGCATCGGCTACAACCCGGCGCGCTGGCCGGGCGGACAGCAGCCCAAATATCTCGACCTGCGACGCATCGTGTCCAATCTTGCGGTGATGGACTTCGGCGGCGCGGATCATGCCATTCGCGTGGTCAGCGTCCATCCGGGCGTCACCTTCGACCAGGTGCAGGACAACACGGGCTTTGCGCTTGAACGCATTGATGGCCTCGGCGAGACGCCGCCGCCGAGCGATTGTCAGCTCGAAGTCATTGAACGGCTCGATCCGCACGGGCTTCGCAAGTCGGTGTTTCCGAACACTTAGGAGATCTCCATGAGTGAAGATACCCAACCCATGGACTTGGAACTCGCGCCACGAGTCGATGCCGATATTCATTACGAGGAAGACGAGCCGGTCTTGTTTGAGGTGACCGAGCACGTCGCCTATCTCACGCTCAACCGCCCACAGGTCTACAACGCGCAGAACAGTCAGATGCTCTACGCGCTTGACGATGCCTTTGCGCGCGCGGTTGACGATGATGCGGTCAAGGTGATTGTGCTCTGCGCGAATGGCAAGCATTTCTCTCAAGGCCACGACATCGGTACACCCGGGCGCGACTTCGACAAGGCGCAGGAACGCCGTCTCATGTGGTACGACCACAGCAACAAGCCGGAAGCGGAAAAAGCCTTCGCGCGCGAGCAGGAGGTCTATCTTGGCTTTTGCAAGCGCTGGCGCGCGATCCCGAAGCCAACCATTGCGCAGGTGCATCGCGGCTGCATCGCCGGTGGCCTCATGCTCGCATGGGTGTGCGATCTGATCATCGCATCGGACGACGCCTTCTTTCAGGATCCGGTGCTGACCATGGGATTTCCAGGTGTCGAATATTTCGCGCATGCACACGAGCTCAACGTGCGGCTCGCCAAGGAGTTTTTGTTTTTGGGCGAGCGCATGAGCGCGGCGCGCGCCTATGAGATCGGCATGATCAACCGCGTCGTGCCGAGAGACCGGCTTGAAGACGAGGTGCGCGAAGTTGCGTCACGTATTGCCAAGCAGCCGCGCTTAGGTCTCGTGCTCGCCAAGCAAGCGTGCAATCACATTGAGGATTTGCAGGGCAAAACGACTGGCATTGATGCGGTCTTCGGCATGCATCATTTCGCGCATGCGCAAAATTCGCTCGTCAAAGGCGACTACATCGCCGGACACAATTTGAACACCATGGCGAAGTCCAACAAGAAGAAAGGTTAGTGCAGACGCGCCTGACAGACGTCCTCGGATGCCGCTACCCGGTCATTCAAACGGCGATGGGCTGGGTGGCGACGCCTGAGTTGGTCACAGCGTCGGTGTCCGCGGGCGCGTTCGGCTTTCTCGCCGCTGCGGTGATGACGCCCAAGTCTTGCGAAGCGGCGATCGCTCTGGTCAAGCAGCGCACCGAAGCGCCGTTCGGTGTCAATCTGCATTCTTTCCAGCCCGACGTCGAGACAATCGTTGACACCTGCATTGAGCGCCAAGTCGCCGCGATCTCCTATGGGCGTGCGCCCTCTGCCAAGCTCATTGAGCGCGTCAAGGCCGCCGGCATCAAATGCGTGCCGACCATCGGCGCCGCGAAACATGCGAAAAAAGCCGTTGACCTCGGCGCCGACATCCTCGTCTGTCAGGGCGGCGAAGGCGGCGGTCACACGGGCGACACGCCAACCTGGCTGCTGCTCGCCGAAGTCCTCGACATGGACCTTGGCGTGCCCGTGGTCGCGTGCGGCGGCTTCAAGGACGGGCGCGGACTCGCGGCGGCGCTCACCTTCGGCGCAGACGGTATCGCCATGGGCACGCGCTTTCTCTTGACCGCCGAAAGCCCGACGCCCGACGCCACCAAAGCCCGCTACCTGCAATCGCAAGTCTCTGAGATCAAAGTTTCCACGCGCCTCGACGGCCTGCCGCAGCGGATGATCATGAATCGCCGCCTTGAAGCGCTTGAGCGCGCATCCTGGCTCACGCTCCTCGCCATTGCGCTCACAAGCGGCTGGCGCTTCAAGGCGGCGATGCAGCAAAGCGCTGCCGAGATGCTCAAAAGCGCGTGGCGCATGGCCAAGGACTCGGATCTCAGCTTCGCGCAGACGCTGCTTGCCGCCAACGCGCCAATGATCATTCAGCAAGCGATGGTCGAAGGCAAGCCAGACGACGGCGTGCTGCCAAGCGGACAGGTCGCGGGGCTGATCGATGATCTGCCGAGCTGCGAGACGCTCGTTGACGGGATAATGCGCGAAGCCGAGGCCTGCCTTCGCAAAGGAGAGTCATATCATGCCGTTTAGAACCGAAGTGAAGGGACGGGTCGCCGAACTCATTTTCGACCACCCGCCGGTCAACGCCTTCACGGGCGCCATGTGGCTGCAGTTGCCGGAACTCATCGCCGAGCTTGGAGCGCGGCAAGACCTCGCCTGCATACTCATTCGCGCCGAAGGCCGCGGCTTCTGCGCGGGCGTGGACATCAAGGAACTCGCCGCCGATGCAAGCGCGATCGTCGAAGTCAACAAGGGCAACTTCCTGACCTTCAAATCCATCCACGAATGTGAAATTCCGGTGGTGAGCGCGCCGCACGGCTTCGTGCTCGGCGGCGGCATCGGCATTTGCGGCGCATCGGACGCCGTGATCGCCGCGGACGACGCCTATTTCGCACTCCCTGAGATTGATCGCGGCGCCATGGGCGGCGCGGCGCATATGCAGCGCATGTTTCCGCACGCCAAGGTGCGCGCCGCCTTTCTCACCGGCGGACGCATCAGCGCTGAACAAGCCGCGAGCCTCGGCGGCATCGAGCGGGCGGTGGCACGCGAATCGCACCTGCAAGAAGCGCGTGAATTCGCGGCGCTGATCGCATCGAAATCAAGAGACGCCTTGCGCATCGCCAAGCAGGCGCTCAACGGCATCGAAGCCTTCGATGTGGACCGCAACTACCGATGGGAGCAGGGCTTCACGTTTGAGATGTACATGCACAGCGACAGCCAAAGGGCGCGCGATGCGTTCGTCGAGACGGGCGAAGCAGCCAAGTTCGAGAAGTAATGGAACTTGAGTACACCAGCGCGCAGATTGAATTTCGCCAAGAAGTGCGTGACTGGCTGCGTGCGCATGTGCCGACAGCGCCGCTGGCATCGTTCGATATTGAAGAGGGCTTCAATGCCCACCGCGAGTGGGAACGAATCCTCGCGCAAGGCAACTACGGCATGGTCACTTGGCCAACAGCCTACGGCGGGCGCGGCTGCAGCCTGATCGAATGGCTGATCTTCGAAGAAGAATACTACGCGGCGAATGCGCCCGGGCGCGTCAATCAGAACGGCGTGTTTCTGCTTGGCCCGACCTTGATGGAATACGGCACGGAGGCGCAAAAGGCGCGCTACCTGCCGGCCATTGCGAGCGGCGATGAGATCTGGGCGCAAGCCTGGTCCGAGCCGGGCGCAGGCTCCGACATGGCCGCCATTCGCACGCGAGCGAAGCGCACCGACGCAAGCTATGTGATTGACGGGCAGAAGATCTGGTCGTCACGCGCCGTGTTCGCCGACTGGTGCTTCTGCCTTGTTCGCACCGACCCGGACAACAGCCGCCACCGCGGTCTGTCGATGTTGCTGGTGCCGTTGAACGCAGCGGGCATCACCATTCGCCCCATCCGCCAGCTTGACGGCGACCCAGGCTTCGCCGAGATCTTCTTCGACGATGTGCATGTGCCGGAAGATCATCTGCTCGGCCCGGAACACGGCGGCTGGCAGGTGGCCATGGCAACCGCGGGATTCGAGCGCGGCCTGATGCTGCGCTCACCTGCTCGATTTCAGCAGACGGCGAAGCGGCTCATCGAGCTGTGCCACACACATGCATCGCGGCTGAGCGCGGAGACCCGCGCCGGTGCCTTGCAAGCGTGGATGGACGCCGAGGCCTATTGCCACGCCACCTACATGACGGCGAGCCGCATCATGCGCGGCGAGACGCTCGGCGCGGAAACAAGCTGCAACAAGATCTTCTGGTCCGAGCTCGACCGCACCATGCACCGCCTCGCCATGTCGATTCTTGGCATCGGCGCCGAACTCGAAGAGAACAGCGACTGGCTCGACGGCTATATGTTCTCGCTGGCAGGACCGATCTACGCCGGCTCCAACGAGATTCAGCGCAACATCATTGCGACGCGCGTACTCGGCTTGCGACGGGGCTGAAACGTGGACTTCAGCTTGGCCGAAGATACGAAGCGCCTCGCCGAAGGCGCGCGTGCGTTCCTCACGCAAGAAAACACTGTCGCACGGCTGCGCCAAGCCGAGCAAAGCAGCGGCCTTGAACTTATGCCGCAGATCGCATCGCTCGGACTGCTTGGCATTGAAGCGCCAGAGACCTTGGGCGGACTCGGTCTTACAGCGGTGGAGAGCGCGGCCATCGCCGAGGAGGCCGGACATGTCGCCTTGCCCGAACCGTTGACTGAAATCGCCGGACTGCTTGTGCCCATGCTGGTGCATCTCGGTCGCGGCGAACTCGCGCAATCTGTTGCCCAAGGGCACAGCGCCATGGGGATTGCATCGCCGCTGTGTCCATTTGCGGGTCATGCGCGCAGGCAAGCGCAGGTGCTGATCGTCACGCCTCGCCGAGTGGCGCTTGCTGAGCCAAAGGATTGTCTGAATCCGCCGCGTTCAAGCATCGATCCCTGGCGACAGCTCGCTCGCGTCGATTTGGAGGCGGTGGGCGAGGTGCTTGCCTCTGATGAGGCGGCGCACGAAGCCTGTCAGTGGTTGAACGCACGCGGCGCTGTATTCACCGCCGCAGAGCTCTGCGGTCTCGCGCATCGCATGATCGAACTTGCTACCGACTATGCGAACACTCGCGAGCAGTTTGGCGTGCCTATCGGCAGCTTTCAGGCGGTTCAGCATCTGCTCGCCGATGCCCGTGTGCGACTTGAGTTTGCGCGTCCCGTCGTCTACCGCGCCGCCGCCGCGCTCGCACAGATAGATCTGCCACGCCGAGACCTGCTCGCTTCCCACGCCAAGCTCGCCGCCACCGACACCGCCAATCTCGCATCCGAGAACGCCATTCAAGTGTTCGGCGCGTTTGGCTACACCTTTGAAGCCGATCTGCATTATTTTATGAAGCGAAGCTGGGCGCTCGCAGGTCTCTGGGGCGACCGCGAGTTTCACTTGCAGCGGCTCGACGCCCACGTGTTTGACGGCGGCGCAGCCATCGGACCTGGGACAAGCTATCGACAGGAGGAGAAGCGACATGACTAGTCTTTGCCAAGGCCGAACCGCCATCGTCACTGGTGCCGGCGGCGGGCTCGGCCGCAGCTACGCGAGGGCGCTCGCAGCCGCTGGCGCGAATGTCATCGTCAACGACATCAATGCCGAGACCGGCGCTGAGACGGTGACGCAGATTCGCGATGCGGGCGGTGTCGCTGAGCTCAACGTGAACGACATCACCAGCCATGAGGACGCAGGCCGGATCGTGCAGCAGGCGATTCAATCCTTCGGCGACTGCCAGATCGTCGTCAACAATGCCGGCATTTGCCGCGACCGCATGTTTGCGTCCATGAGCCCCGACGACTGGGATCAAGTCATGTCCGTGCATCTGAAAGGCCACTTTTGCATCAGCAGCCACCTCGCGCGTCTCTGGCGCAGTCAATCGAAGGACGGCAAGGCCGTGTCGGGACGCATTATCAACACGAGTTCCGGTGCCGGACTGCTCGGCTCGGTCGGTCAGTCCAACTATTCAGCCGCCAAAGGCGGCATCTTGAGCCTAACGCTCGTGCAGGCCGCCGAGCTTGCTCGCTACGGCGTGACCGCGAATGCGCTCGCACCGCAAGCGCGAACCGGCATGACCGAAGACGTGTTTGGGGAGATGATGAAGGTGCCAGACGATGGCAGTTTCGATGTCTACCATCCGGACAACGCGGCGCCCTTGGTCGTCTGGCTCGCAAGCGAGGCATCGAGCCATGTCACTGGCAGATGCTTCGAGATCTTCGGCGGCAAGCTGTCCATCGCCGATGGCTGGCGCTCAGGTCCGATGCGTGACAAGGCGGCGCGCTGGGACGCCGATGAACTGACCGATGCCGTCAATGATCTCCTAGGGCAAGCCGAGCCGCCGCAGCCGGTCTATGGAAGCTAGAACAATGGATTTGCGCGAGGCACCGCCCTATCCCGACGCCCACGACCTTCTTCAGGGTCGAAAGGCCGTCATCACCGCCGCCGCTGGCACAGGCATCGGCTTCGCCACCGCCAAGCGCTGCGCCGAAGAAGGCGCTGAGATTCTCATTTCCGACAGCCATCAGGCGCGGCTCGAGCAGGCCGCCGAGCGGCTGGTCAACGACACAGGCGCCAAGGTCGAGCTATGCCGCTGCGATGTCACTTGCCAATCCGACGTGGACGCCCTGTTCGTCAAGGCGCGTGAAGTCTACGGCGCGCCCGACCTCGTTATCAACAATGCCGGGCTCGGCGGCACCGCCAACATTGTCGAGATGAGCGACGAAGCCTGGCTCAAGGTGCTCGACGTGACCCTGAACGGCACGTTTCGCATGACGCGCGCAGCCATGCAGGCGATGACAGGCACGGGCGGCGTCATCGTCAACAACGCTTCAGTGCTCGGCTGGCGCGCGCAAATCGGACAGGCGCACTACGCCGCCGCCAAAGCCGGCGTCATGGCGCTCACGCGATGCGCCGGACTTGAAGGCGTTGATCTTGGCGTCCGCGTCAACGCCGTCGCGCCAAGCCTCGCCATGCACCCGTTTCTCGCCAAGGTGACAAGCGATGCGCTGCTCGCCGAACTGAGCGCCCGCGAAGCCTACGGGCGCGCAGCAGAAGTCTGGGAAGTGGCCAACGTCATGGTCTTCTTGGCATCCGATTATTCAAGTTATATGACCGGCGAGACAGTCGCCGTGTCGAGTCAGAGGGCGTGAACCTATGGACATCGAATATGCCGAACTTGCGAATCATGTCGGCGCGGTGCTCGGCCCCACCGAATGGATGCTGATTGACCAAGCGCGTATCAATCTCTTCGCCGATGCGACCGGCGACCATCAATGGATTCACGTGGACGAGGACGCCGCGCGAGACGGCCCGTTCGGCGCGACCATCGCACACGGCTACCTGACGCTATCGCTCGTCAATCGTTTCCTACCTGATCTTGTCACCGTCACTGGCACATCGATGAGCGTCAACTACGGCTGCGAGAAGGTGCGCTTTCCGAGCCCAGTCATCGTCGGTTCAAGAATTCGTGCGTGCGGCGAGATCGTCAGCGTGGACGCCGTCGGCCAAGGCATGCAGGTATGCGTCAGGGTGTGGGTAGAGATTGAAGGTCAAGACCAACCGGCGTGCGTGGTGGATACGCTGAGCCGGTTCTTCGGTTGTTTGGTCGAGGCGCCTGTGCCTCTCTAGGCGAACAAGACCCGCTGCTCAAGCACTAAAGTTGGCGACGCGCCCGTATTCTCGCAAACACGTCTTTTGCGCTCGATACTCGACCTGCGCTAACCTGCTGATCGCCGAGCGCGAAGATCTTCAAAAGCGCAAGTGTTTCCTGCGTTCGTTCATAGTCGTCGTAGGATTGCAAGACAGCTTTGGCTTCGCCGTACTGCGTAACAACGTAGGTGCCTGGTTGCTCGCCAACACTACGAACGATGTTCGCCGCGTTTGACTTCAAGTAGCTGATTGATTTGATCTGCTGCATGTGGGTCCTGGGCCTACGAATCAGATTGAATCGAAACTATACATGGTCTACAAGTCAAGAGGCAGTGTGTTTGAACCTGACGCTAACTCCGTTCGTGTATTCGGCTAAGTAGTTTTATGGTCAAGTGCTCTAAATCTCCGTAGCATTCAATATGCGTCCTTCAGATTTGCGTCTCGAGCACTAACCCCTACGAACCTCAGAAGCAATACGATAAGTACCCAAAGGAGGATCGATTCGATATTCAGGCTTCACTTCGATCCCCAGTTTGTTAAGTTGCTGCTCCAATCTTGCGTAAGCGTTGACCGTATCACGGTCAATGTGCGGGTTCTTTGCGTGGAGTTGGGAGCGAGAAGCTCTCGAATCTTTTGGTTGAGACATCTTAGAAATACGCCCGAGTGTGCACCAAGCTATATACCTGCTGACGGGTCATGTAATCCTTCAATAGACTGAAGTATTCCTGTGGCCTTTACCCGAACTCTGGATTATGGCGTAAGTCATCGATTCGTAAACCGACTTCATCGCAAAGCGTTTTCATGTTGATCGCCCTGCCATGCGAATACCATCTATCGGTATTACTCCCCTGAGTTCTCTTCAGTATACTCCTCCGTGCTCGGATCCCAAAAGGCGTAACTCCATTCACCTGCTTCTGTCGCAGAGGGTTCAATGCTCTTTGCTGACACCCATCTTTTGGCTGGTCGTTGGCCAGGCTTTGGCGGAGTCTCGATCTGATACATCAAGGTATCATCCATAATGGTTGGCTGAAGCACCTGAACCTCCGTGGCCATTTGTCCAGCTTGGTGGTAGCAAACTCGCGAGCGGGGCGTGAAGACCTGCATCACAGCATCATGCGACTCCACAGGTGCAAGGGGAATCGAGCCCGGAGCCGAGAAAGCAGAAACTGCTTTTGATACTGCCTGAACGGTATGCATATCAAGTTCTTCGTCCTTGCTGTTCGAGTCCTGAATGGCTCTCGCGAGCCGTTCGACTATCTCGGAGAAGTAGAGAAAAAGTCGCTCTGTTAATCGAAGACTTCCGTAGGTTTCGTCATAGATGGCAATCGAGTCACTACCAACTCCACCACCCTCAGCTAGCCGAACAGATATATTCGAGGCTGCGGCGCTCACATCGCGGGGAGCTACGCTGTACTCGCGAACAAACACCTCACACAGCCTGTCAGCGAATGCTCGTCTGGTTTTGTTTTGTTTGAACACGCCACCATGAAGACATAGCACAACGCCGGTAGTTCGGAAGTTCCGCATTCGAGGCTTCAGGTTCGGATTTATTTGCTGAAGCTCCCTGTAAGTGTGGATTTTTCCTGATTTCTTGTCGATGTAGCCTTCAACTCTCTCGGTGACCTGCATCAGGCATTCGACCAAAAACCCGTGGTCGCTCCGAACAAAATGGTTCGCTTGAATGTCCGATGCCGTAGCCCCAGCATTGATCCATGTTGTGATTCGAGGGGTTGTCTGGCGATGTGGTGAGGCCGCCTTTACCCGAATATAGGACTCGAAGGAACTCGCGTGCCAAGCCATAATTTCATATGCCCTAGTCAAGTGGAGATAAGTTGCTCCCGGATAACATTCTCGTAGCGCCTGTTGCTGGCTGACTTCGCCAATGGCGTCGGCGTTCGCATGTGCTTTGATTTGGAAGTTGGTCTCGCCGACATTACGAAGCGGATAACCGTGTTGCGGTGAGTCACCTCCCAGTGCGGCGATCGCGTCAAATTCAGGTGGACGGTTGCCTGCTGGTCGAGCAGCGGCATGGATATCTGAGAAGCCTTTAGGCCAACCCACTCTCGTTGGGGTCTTTGGTGGCGCGTTGATCGATTCCAGTTCTTCGACAAGACACCGACCATGTGCAAACTGCATAAACCTGTTGTCCAAGTATAAGTAGGAGGGTTCTACCGACATCTCGTGATATTCATGGAAACTTGTCCCATAGCGCGTGAAGCAATCCCGTGGTCCAATAACCACAAATGCACCCGGTGCCACGCGCCCGACCCGGCCTAGTCTTTGCCGGTAAGCTTTGCGGGTACTCGGTACGCGGATATTGAATCCAACCTGCAGATGCGGGATGTCTACTCCCAACTCAAGTGCGGAAGTAGACACGATTCCACGAAGGCCGCCTTTCTTCAGGCGTTGTTCGATCCTTGTACGATCTGCTCCATCGTATCCCGCACGGTACGGAAGAACGTCCGCATTATCGATGAGATCTTCGATGCCATCCCCTGCACCGCTGCGGCTAGAAATTGCTAGCCCTTCCACGCCCTTTCTCGAATCTAAGAATGTTATGAAACCGCCTTCGGTCCCATTCGCAAGCATCAGCTCATGAAGTTGCTTGGCTACAGTGGTTTCTTCACCATCAGGACACTCGACATGGGCAACCAAACGCTCATATTGGGGGGCTCCGTCTTCATCGTGATCCACGACAGAGAAGTCCACACCAGTGAGTAGCTTCAGGTGCTCGCGTGGCTCCTCTATTGTTGCTGTCGCCGCAACGATTTGCACTGGGCGAGCCCGTGATTTTCCCAGAAGGTGATTCCTAGCGGACACCAAACGCCGGAATAGAAAGGAGAAGTTACTGCCGAAGATTCCTTCGAGTACGTGTGCCTCGTCCATGACCAGCGTTGATAACGAGCTCACAAAGTCACGAATGGGAGATAACGACAACCGTGACATCAACCAAGCATGGCAGACATCCGGAGTCATCGCGACTACGCGAGCGTTCTTCAGTACTTCTTCTCTGTCTCTAACCGGGACAGTCCCATCAATACGACCAACATATTCGTCCCTCAGACCAAGCTGACTGGCCATTTGCTTCCAGCCAAGGATTTGATCTGCGGCTAGCGCTTTCAAGGGATAGAACACCAAAGTACGGGTATTTGGATCAAGGAGAGTTTTATGGAACGCCAAGGATCGAAAAATGAGACTCTTCCCCGACGCTGTGCCAGTGGATACCACGACGTTTTCTTCATTGCCAAGCATGTCGAGAGCTCTCGCTTGGTGCGACCAGAGTCGTGCGCTGCCAGTATCCCCTTCCCTGAACTGCTTGTGAAGAAAAGTCCCCACTCTTGAGTCAAATAGAAAGCGAGGGATACTTGCGTAACTGGCCTCTCGGGCTGGCAACTTGAATTGTTCGACGACGGGTAAGTGTCCGTCGTTAATGAGATTTTGAACAGCTCGGTACATAACCCGTAGCATATATGAAAACTACAACGATAGGAGCAATTACATGTTCAACCATGGAATTAAGTCGTTGTTGGTTTGATGTATATCTCACAGCATTTCGACTGGGCGAGCTGCTGAGAGTCCAAAGGGCTGAAGAGTGCCTGCCGAGGTTCGATTCGACATTCAGACTCAACTCGCATTCTTGATATCGCCTCGCATCATGGAATCAAACAAACCCTCACATCTCAGATTCTCGTTTCCGCAGTTCGCAGGAGCCGGAGAAGCTTTCCCATAACTTCAACATTTGGACCATCGAGACGACTGTGATGATGCAGAACGGAGCGGGTACAGCGCGGGGTGGATAGAACCTGACTTGGAACACCAAATAGGCTGGCAAGTCAATCCGCTGCGCTCCAGCCCCCGACTTCGCCCCCGCTCAGCATCATGTTCTCGTTGGACAACACTGGGGTGCTGTTCGCCCCTCGACTCCCAATCAACAAAACTCCACTCTATACGCCGGCAGCGAATCGACGATTTCGCGTCCCCAGGCGCTGTTGGCGGCGCGGCTGTCAAGGAGGGTGATGCGTCCATAGTCGTTTTCGTTGCGGATCAGTCGGCCGCAGGCTTGGCGGAGCTTGAGCGACGCATAGGGCAGCGACAAGGCGCGGAAGGCGTCTTCGTTCTGCGCCTCGTACCATTCGCGCAGTGCCCGCTCGACTGGGTCGGTCGGCACCATGAACGGCAGGCGCGCGATGATCACATGGCGGCAGTATTCGTCGGGCAGATCAAGGCCTTCGGCGAGACTTGCCACGCCCATCAGGTAGCTGCGCTTGCCGCTGTCGATGGCGTGCTTGTGCGTCTCGACAAGCCGCGCCGCCGCAAAGGAATCCTGCACGAGCAGTTGCTTTCGCACCTTGGCAGGCAGGCGTTTTTGGACTTCGAATAGCTGCCGCCACGAAGTGAACAGAATCAGTCCCGAGCGCTCTTCACGCATAAGATCGGGCAACGCCTTAGCGATATCGCCCGTGTGCGCACGCCCATCGCGCGGATTCGCCACGCGCCGCGGGATGCGAAGCGTCACCATGTCGCGGTAGGGAAAGCTGCTCTCGATATGTTCGAGACGGGCGCCGTCGCCGATGCCGGTCTCAAGCTTGAAGGTGTCGAAGCTTCCCATGCCGCGCAGGGTCGCGGAAGTGCAGACCACGCCATAGGCTTGCGACCAGAGCGTGCCATGCAAGCGATCTCCCGGAAAAAGCGAGGCGCTGCGCAGTCCAAAGCGGTGCGCGCCCCCATTCTCCGCGTTGCGGATCGACCAGCGGACGCGCTGTTCAAGCAGGGTTGGCGGCGCGTCCTGTGGACGCTCGGGCGGCGGCGAGAAGTCGAGCATCACGCTCGACTGCGCATCCAAGCTCGACGCCTGTTCACGGAGTTCGATCAACAGGGCTTCGTGGCGCGCACGCGGGGCATTCTGAGGCAACTCATCGAGTTCGCTCTCCATGGCCTCGACGAACTTCCACGCCTGCTCCGCCATCACCCGCAAATGCGCGCTCAGCTCTTCGCAGAGCACACGCAATTCATCAGGCAGTTGACCAGCATCGAAATAACAAAGTCCGGTCTCTTTGCGATCCGTCTCGAATTGAAGTCGCGAGAGCGCATCGATGAGCAGTCCCTCGGGCGATGCGAGCAGCCGTTGCCGTTCCGCAAAGGTCTCGACCGACTCGCGTAGCGCAGGGTCCTCGCCGAGCAGTCCCGCCGTCGCCCCCAAGGTCTGGCCGACCTCGTGCACAAAGGCGGCAAGTCCGCCCGGGTCGGCTGCGCAGGATGCCCAGCGGCGCGCCTTTTCAGCCAAGTGATGCGCTTCGTCGATGACAATCACGGCATCTTCGAGCTTTGGCAGTATGACGCCGCCGCCGAGCGAGAGGTCGGCGAGCAAGAGATCTTGATTGACCACCATGAGGTCGAACTCGCGCGACGCGTCGCGCGCGAGAAAAAAAGGACACACACGGAAGTGCGCGCAGCGATCTCTCAAGCAGCCAACGCGACTATTGGTAAGCTCGCGCCATAGCTGCGTGGGCAGCGCCTCGCCCCAATTGTCGCGATCGCCGTCCCAGGTGCCGGCGTGCCAAGCTTCCGCGAGCGCCAGCACGAGACCACTCGAATCGCTGTGTGCGTCTCGGCCTTCCGGCGCGTCTTCTTCGAGGCTCAGTTCGCCTTGCGCGCTGGCGCGCTTCTGATCGAGCTTGAGCGGACACAGGTAGCGTCCGCGCCCTTTGACCACCCCAGCCTTGATATCGAGCGCGGTGTGCGACGCGATATTGCCGAGTTCGCGCAGCACCTGCTCTTGCAGCATCACCGTGCTGGTCGCCACGACAAGCGTCTTGTCGAGCTCGTCGGCACAGACGCTGCCTGCGAGCAAGTACGCGAGCGTCTTGCCGGTGCCTGTCCCTGCTTCGATGACGGCGAGCCGCTCGCCGTCCGGTTCATGCAGAAACGTCTCGGCAATGGCGCGCATCATGTGTCGCTGGCCTCTGCGCGCCTCGCCGCTCACACCACGCAACCAGTCGTGGTAGAGACCGTCCAAGCGGTCCTGCACTCGACTATGGCGATTCATGCGCTGCCAAGGTCTCAATCAACGCCGCTTCGTCGAGGACAGGCACTCCGAGTGACTCGGCTTTGGTGAGTTTGCTGCCCGCGCCCGGCCCGGCCACAACCCGATGCGTCTCCTTGGAGACCGACCCCGCCACGCGCGCGCCGAGCGCGACGAGTCGCGCCTTGGCCTCGCCGCGTGTCATCGAATTCAAGGTGCCGGTCAGCACCCAAGTTTGATCCACGAGCGGCTGGGCTTCGCGCGTCGAAGCCAATGCTTCCCAATGCACGCCGGCATCCCGAAGCGCACGAATTTCGTCGCAATTGCGCGGCTCGCGAAAGAACGCGGCGATGTAGTTGGCGCTGATCTCGCCAATATCGGGCGCTGTCTGCAGGGCTTCGATATCGGCATCCGTGAGCGCGTCCAAATCGCCAAAATGATGAGCCAGATTGAGCGCGGCATTCTCGCCGACCTCGCGGATGCCGAGCGCATACAAGAATCGCGGCAGGGTCGTCGCTTTGCTTGCTTTTATGGCCTCAAGCAATTTTTCGGCGGAGACCTTGGCGAATCCCTCAAGCGCCTCAAGCTGCTCGAATTCAAGCGTATACAGGCTCGAAGGCCGGTCAATCAGCCCGGCTTGAAGCAGTTGATCGACGCGCTTGGCGCCGAGACCTTCGATATCGAGCGCAAGCCTCGACGCAAAATGCAAGAGCGCTTCGCGCTGCTGCGCGGCGCAGGTGAGTCCGTTCATGCAGCGCAGCACAGCTTCGCCTTCGGGCCTCGCCACCGGGCCGCCGCAGACAGGGCACACGCTCGGCGCTACGATACGGCGGGCGTCATCGGGGCGCCTGTCCTTTTGCACGCGCACGATCTTTGGGATGACATCGCCCGCGCGCAGCAGCCAAACCGCATCGCCGATGCGAAGATCGAGCCGCTCGTGGATCTCATCCATGTTGTGCAGGGTGACATTGCTCACCGTCACGCCGCCAACGCTCACCGGCTCGACGCGCGCCACCGGCGTCACCGCGCCCGTTCTGCCCACAGAAAACTCGACATCGAGCACGCGCGTGGTGGCTTCCTCCGCCGGATACTTCCAGGCAATCGCCCAGCGCGGGCGCCGCAGCATCGCACCGAGGACGTGTTGCGAAGCAAGGCTGTTGACTTTGATGACGATGCCGTCAATGGCAAACCCAAGGCTCTCGCGGATGGCAAGAATCTCATCAATGTAGGTCTTCGCGTCTTCAAGACAAGGCACGCAGCGCGCGTTGTCGTGCGTGGGGAAGCCCCAGTCCTTGAGCATCCCGAGCGCCTGCCACTGCGTTTCGGGAGGCCGCGCGATGTTCAATTGACCAATGCTGTAGGACAGAAATCGTAAAGGGCGCTTCGCGGTAACGCTCGCATCTTTCTGACGCAGGCTGCCAGCCGCGCCGTTGCGCGGATTGACCATCGTCCGCTCGCCCGCCGCCTCGGCCTTGGCGTTGAAGGCATGGAAGTCTGCATCGCGCAGATACACTTCGCCGCGTACTTCCACGAGTGGCGGCGGCGCGCCATGAAGCCGCAGCGGAATGCTCTGAATCGTTCGCACATTGGCCGTGATCGTCTCTCCGGTCTGACCATCACCGCGGGTGGCGGCACACGTCAAAAGACCATCCTCGTAGATCAGGCTGACGGCGACACCGTCTATCTTCGGCTCGCAGGTGAGCGCTACCTCGCCGCTCGCCTGAAGAAGCTCTTGGCAGCGCCGATACCACGACTCAAGCTCCCCGAGTTCCTGCGCCTTGCCGAGCGACAGCATCGGCAGTTGGTGCTGAACAGGCGCGAAGGCATCGTCTGGGATACCGCCGATACGCATGGTTGGCGAATCAAGGCTCGCGAATTCCGGATACTCGGCTTCGAGACGCTCAAGCTCGTCAAAGAGCTGGTCGTATTCTACGTCCGGAATCTCCGGCTCATCAAGGACGTAGTAGGCATGTGCGTAGCGCCGCAAATCTTGCTGTAGACGCTTGATGCGGGTGCCGGCCGACACGAGACGAAGAGAAGAAGGTGAGTCTGTGGAGCACTAGTCGGTGAGATCGGACCTCAGAGACGCCTCGCGTACGCTTGATAGGGGTTCGCGCTTGTCGTCCAAAAGTTCGCCTTCGATTTCAAGCGCGAGTTTGCGCGCGTTGCTCAGCATGGCGTCGAAGCGCCGCTTGTCACCTTGCCCCTTGGTCTCGAAGAAAAAGGCGACCCCGCGCGTCGTTGAAACGTCCATGCTCGCTGCATCAAAGGTTGCTGGCTCGTGCGCGCCCACCACGCTAAAGACCACCTGCTGTTCATCATTCTTGAGGCTAAAGACGCCGCGCTCGTCGAGCACGCATTCAGCGCGCGTGAGGACACGATTGACGCCGGAGACTCGAAACTCGCCTGAGCCTCGCGCCATGACGTAGATCACGATAATCTGCCCGACGGATTCAGTCGGGCGGCGCTGCGGCGCTTGATCTTGTGCTTTTTGCTGCTGCTGCTTTTGTTGCTCAAGGCCTCGGCTAGCTTCCGGCGCATTGTCACCAAACAGCGTGCCTGTGTGCGTGTCCGCTGCTCGCCGCCCTTGGCCGTGCTTTGCCTGCTTGTCAGCGGGCTCAAACGAATCGATAAAATCTATTGGATTGAAGGTCGTGTTGCGCTCCCGCGCCCGCTGCCTGCGCTTGTTGCCTCGCGAATTGGCCACCGCAAAGCCGATCACGCCAAGAATCAGCACGAGGCCTGCCGCAATCACTCCAATTTCAAATCCGAGAAACTCCATGGACGCGAACCTTTGATCACCCTGTCATTATGAACGCTTGAGTCGGCTTGTGAAACTTGGTTTGCCTCAGGATGCCGCGAGCGATACCGCTTCCGTGACATCGACTGACACCAGTCGCGAGACGCCGGGCTCGCGCATGGTCACGCCGACCAGGTGATCCGCCATCTCCATCGTCAGCTTGTTGTGGGTAATGATGACGAATTGCACCTCACCGGACATGTCCCGTATCAATTCCACAAACCGCTTGACGTTTTCATCGTCGAGCGGCGCATCGACCTCATCAAGCAGGCATACCGGACTCGGATTCAGACGAAAAAGCGAGAACACCAGCGCAATCGCAGACATAGCTTTTTCGCCGCCAGAGAGCAGCGCGACGCTCGTGTTGCGCTTGCCCGGCGGATT
This sequence comes from Gammaproteobacteria bacterium, assembly GCA_026709225.1. Taxonomy (GTDB): domain Bacteria; phylum Pseudomonadota; class Gammaproteobacteria; order Pseudomonadales; family Azotimanducaceae; genus Azotimanducus; species Azotimanducus chitobiosivorans. The sequence continues at coordinate 84,136 of JAPOTJ010000021.1, forward strand.
GGCCATGAAGGTGACGCCGGTCTCAAGCAGTCGCTCGCCGTGCATTTCGAGCCTCGCCGAACCACCGCGAAAGAGCTTTGGGAACAGCTCCGCAAGACCAGCGTTGGCCAGGTCGAAGGTGCTGCGAAATCTCTGCACCATGTCGGAGTCAATCTTTTCAAGCGCATCCGACAAGGTGACAAGCGATGTCTCCAAGTCCTCGATTTGCGCTTGCAGCGCTTCATACTGCTCGCGCTCGCGTTCCAAATCACTGGCCGCGGCAAGGTTCACCTCCCCGATACGCTCCATGGCGCGCTCCGCTTCCAAGCGTTTGCCCTCGAGCGCTTCGACCGACTGATCTTCAAACGAAGTCAACATTCCCGGCACTTCGTCAAGGCTTGTATCGAGACGATTGAAGCGCGCTTCAAGCTCTGCCACTTGCGCCCTCGCCGCGCCAGCCGACACGCGCGTATCCTCACGTTGCTCGCGTAGGCTTTCAAGCTCGGACTCGGTGCCACGCAGCGTTTGCGCGGCTTGACGAATCTCAGTATCGACCGACTCAAGCTCGCGGCGTGCGCGTTGCAGTGATTGCTCGATTTCTAGGCGCTTGGCGAGGCAGTGCTCACGCTCGATTTCAAGCTTCGGCGTGTTTTGACTTGCGGCCGAGAGTCGCTCCTCGAACTCCGCGATTCGTGCGTCGAGACGCTTCAAGCGCTCTGTCATTTCGGGTAGAGACTGACTTAATGTAAGCTCAGCCGCCGCCAACCGCTCTTGCTCGATGCGCGCATTCGAAAAGTTGGCTTCGCTCTCCGAGGTCGCTTGACGAAGGTCGCTTCGTTGCCGCTCCAGTCCTTGGACATGACTTTGTAGCGCTTCGCGCGCCTGCCGCTCGGCGTCGCTACGTTTCACAAGTGCATCAAGGATTGGCAAGCGACCATCAAGATGCAGACGTAGCTGGTCGAGCTTTTCTCGGGCACGGGCATTTTCTTCAAAGCGTCGGCGAACTTCTTTCTGTCTCGCTTGCTCGATCTCGCGCTTGGCCATCACAGACGCACTTGCCGCCTGCGCGAGGTCAATGTCGCGCTCGATCTCGTCGAGCTTGGATTGCGTTTGTTCAAGCGCCTCACGCACATTGCAAAGTAGTCCGCGAGCACTGTCTACCGCCTCGCTGGCCTGTTTGCACTCGAATTTCAGTTCTTCGACATCTGGCGCGGCATCGAACGCTGACTCCGGAAGATGCCGACGGTTGATGCGCGCCCAGTCCTTGCCGAGCCAGACGCCTTCTGGACAAATGACCGATTCTCCGCTTGCAAGGCCGCTGCGTAGTTCAAGCGCCTCGGCGATGTTCGAAGCGACGCGCACGCCAGCAAAGAGGCTGCCGAGGCTCATGCCAATAATCTCTTCAAGCGATGAAGCCTCGCGTTCTTCTGACGTTGGCGCTTGGACGATGAGCAGCTCGCCAGCGCTGAGCCTTGTCAGGTGCCTCGCCAAATCTTCAAGGTTTGGTGCGAGCACGCCAGCGGTTTTCCCCGAAAGCAGTGTTCGCGCGGCTGCCTCCCAACCGGGTTGCGGCTGGGCGCGCCCTCCCACTCGTGACAAATGCTTTGCGCCTTGAGTTTCAAGCCAGTTGTCAATGGCCTCGGCATCCTCCTCGCCAGCTTCACCAACAAGTGCCTGTATCGCGATCAACTCGCGCCTCAAGCTTTGCTCCTTGGCACGTTTCGTCTCGATGTCGGCTTCGAGTGGGGCGACTTTGGCGCGTAGCTCGGCACGCTGCGAAAGCGTTTCTTGCTTGTCATCAAAGAGTTTGGCGCGTGCGCGTTCGGCGTGCGCGTGTTCGTCTTCAATCGCTTGCATCGTTTCCGCATCTTGCGACTCAGAGACATCGTTGCGGGTCGCAAGGTGTCCGAGACGCTGCTCGCCGTCGGCAATACGCTCCCGAGTGCTTCGAATCTCGGCCTCGACCAAAGCGACTTCGCGCTGCAAGTTTGAAGCCTCGGATGTGGCTGCATCGAGCTTGCCTCGCTCTGCCTGTAGACGCGTTTCAAACGCCTCAAGCGCGGCCCGATGGCGGTCGCGCTCCGACTTCGCCTCGCTGATGACATTCCGGTGTTTGACGAGAGACAGCTTGGCCACAGCGAGGCGTTCGCGCCCCTCAGCGACACTGGTCTGCAAGGCGTCGCGTTCAGCCTTCGCCGCGTCAATATCTTGGGCGTGCTGCTCGCGCGAGCGTACAAGTGCGCTGATGTCGCTCTCGATACGCGACAGTTCGGCGCCAGCATCGTAGTAGGCACCGTTTTCCTGGTTGACCTTGGCGCTCGCCGCATCGCGCTTCACGAACAGCGTGTCGCGCTTCGATTCCTGCGCTGCACGCTTGGTTTCACAGTCAGCCACCACCGCTTCGATGGAGGCTACCTTTTCCTCAATCTTCGCGAGTTCGGATGTGGCAAGCTGCCGACGCGAATAGACTTCGCAGGCTTCGAGGTCGCGCTGCTTTTCCACGAGCTTGCGATAGCGCTCGGCACGCTTGGCTTGGCGCTGCAAGTTGTTGATACGCTCCTCGCGCTCATGCCTGAGGTCGCCCGCACGCTCTAGGTTGAGCCGTGTCTGCTCCATGCTGAGCTCAGTTTCTCTTCGGCGCTCCTTGTAGCGCGAGATGCCAGCGGCTTCCTCAAGATAGCCGCGTAACTCATCCGGCTTGGCCTGCACGAGGTCGGAGATCTGCCCTTGCTCAATGATGGCGTAGCCTTGCGCCGTGAAGCCGGTGTCCAAGAACACATCGAGGACATCTCGCCGGCGACATCGAGTGCCGTTCAAGCGAAAGACGGACTGCCCGTCACGCGAAATTTCACGCCTGACCGAAAGCTCGCTTCCTGCCTGACTGAGGCGTCCAACCTGGCCGCTGACTTCGTCGAATATGAGTTCGATGCTTGCGAGGTCGGTGGGCGCACGCGTATCCGAGCCTTTGAAAATGACATCTTCCAAGACTTGGCCGCGCAGATTCTTGGCGGAGCGCTCGCCGATGACCCAGCGGACTGCGTCAATGACGTTGGATTTTCCAGCCCCGTTTGGACCCACTAAAGCGGTACGGTTAGTGGGAAGGTCGATAACTGAAGGGTCTACAAATGTCTTAAACCCTGAGAGTCGTATCTGTTGCAGGCGCATTGCGTGGGCGGCTGCGCCCGTTACTGGTGTTGCGAAATGATCGGCATGGGCCGCGCTACTCGGCGGATTCGGCGGCTTGCCGTGCTCTGAAAGCGCGCACCTGCTGATTGAAGCTTTCTGCAATCATAGTGAGTTGCTCGACGCCGTTGTTGTAGAGCGCGGTGAGACCGGAATCTTGCTCCGGTGTGATGTCATCGCCAAGCGAGTCGATGACATTTTCAATGCAGGCAAGCGAGTCTTGCATGGCGACCTGGTAGTCACGGACGGCGGCACCAGCATTTGCAAGCACCGATTCAAGCGCACTCTCGCCGCTTGGGACCTCAGGCGGTTCTGGAAAGGCGCACGCATCAACATCGACACCGACATCGACACCGACACCGACATCTGCGGACTCATTCGCCGCGAACAATACTTCAGGTGAGACGAACGCATGGGCGGTGGTACCTAACACGGAAAAAACGAGGACAAGGACGGCAGCGTTCAAAGACTTCACGGCAGGACTCCTGCTTTCGTAAGAATCTGGTAGCGGGGGCAGGATTTGAACCTGCGACCTTCGGGTTATGAGCCCGACGAGCTACCGAACTGCTCCACCCCGCATCCGAACCGCTTATGATAGCGAAAAATGAGCCGGTGTGTTGGCGTTTTCGCAGTGGCAATCGATACATCATTCCCAAACACGCCCAGATGCCACCCCTCAGCCGTGACATCCTACGGCGCAGGACTACTGGCCCGCCGCATTCAGGATACGCGATTGAAGAACAGCACCTGATCAACACTCCGCCGTGGCGGTCGTCCATAGTGGCCGAGTGGCCAGCCAATGGGGATCATCGCGCAACTTGGCGTGTCGGGCGCTAGCCCTAAGCGTGGGTCCACCTCATCCGCAAAGCGCAAGTGCAAGGTGGTCAGACTCGCGCCAAGCCCGACCGCGCGGCAGGCAAGCAGGATGTTCTGAATCGCTGGGAAGAGCGCCTGCACTTGCGGTGCGCCGCGTCGTTTCCAACCCGCGACGAAGAGTTGCACTGGTACTTCCGACATGTGTTCAGCCAAATAAATCGCCGCCCGCATGTTGCGGCGCTTGACTTCAGGGTACGAGGGGTCCTTGGCAGCTTCCTGAGCGGGCGCAATGTACTCAAGAAAATGCGTTCGGTAGCGCTCGCCAATAAAGCGTCTCAGCTCGGCATCGGTGACCGCCACAAAGATCCACGGCTGCCTGTTGCCGCCACTCGGCGCAAAGGTGCCCGCTTCGCACACTTTTCTGATGAGCGCATCGGGCACCGGGTCGGGTTTCAGCCGACGGATATGGCGGCAGGTGCGAATACCCTCCAAGAGCGGCAGGTCTTCGCCGATGGATTCTATGTCTTGCATCTACCGCTCCATAGCCCGCTTCAGCCACGGCGAGAGCAGAAGCACACCAACCCCCACTACAGCGCCAACATACAGCAGGAACTCGAAGGTATCGCCATAGATCGCAAGTGACTGCACAGCGTCAATTTCGGCGCCCGGCGATTCGCTCACGCTCGCGGTCTGGGCAATCAGCCCCGCAACCGTATGCGCAAACGCCGATGACAGGAACCAAATACCCATCATCGAGCCGACAATGCGCACTGGCGAGAGGCTCGTGACTGCTGACAGCCCGATGGGCGATAGGCACAGCTCGCCGGTCGTGTGCAGTAGATACGCCAGCGCAATCCACATGAAGGCCACCTGTCCGGCGGAGTCCGCTTGTGAACAGCCGATCACCAGCGCGCCGAATCCAAGGCCCGCCTGCAACACGCCGAATCCGAACTTGGCGGGCAGGCTTGGCTCCCAGCCTCGGCGCGCGAGCCCGACCCACAGCATTGAGAACAGCGGCGCGAGCATGATGATGAATGCCGGGTTGAGTGATTGAAGCTGTGAGGCTTGCACGCCGCTCGGCAATAGAATGTTGCGCTCGGTGAAGAGATTGAGCGAACTGCCCGCTTGCTCGAAAAGTGCCCAGAACACCACCGACACCGCCGTCAAGAAGAGCAGCACAAGCAGGCGTCCGCGCTCGCGCACATCGCACTTGCTCCATGCGTAGTAGATGACGCCAGCAGCGGCGATGCTCGCGGTCAAATACAGCGCGCCCGAGACCAAGCCAATCCGCTGCATCAGGAACCATGCAACGATGACGCCGCCAAGGCCGCCAAGATAGGTCAGCCACTCGCGGTTGAGGCCGAAGACGACCTTCTCGGCGAGATACTTCGGATTGGCGGGTTCGCCCGCGCCTTCAAGCCAAGGACGCCCCCAAATGAAGGTGACAAGGCCGATGAACATGCCGATGCCAGCGAGTCCAAATCCGTAGGCCCAGCCGTAGGTCTGACCGAGATAGCCGCAGAGCAGGCTCGCCGACACTGCGCCGAGATTGATGCCCATGTAGAAGATCGTGAAGCCGGCATCGCGGCGCGAGGTGTCTGTGTCTCGATCATAGAGCTGGCCGACGATGTTCGAGATCGACGACTTCAAGAAGCCGACACCCATGATGATAAACGCAAGCGAGAAGTAGAAGACCTGCAGCGCTGCTTCGTCTCGCACAACTTCGCCATCGACAAGGCGCGCCGCCTCGCCTTCAAACGCCATGCCCGTGTGTCCGCAGACGAGCAGAATCGCGCCGAACACGACTGCTTTTCTGAATCCAAGCAGGCGGTCCGCCAAATAGCCGCCGATCACCGGCATGAGATAGACCATGGAGCCGTAGGCGGCGTAGATGCCGGTCGAGACCGAATCGCCAAACAGCCAGTGCTCGGTGAGATAGAAGATCAGCAGGGCGCGCATGCCGTAGAAGCTGAATCGCTCCCACATCTCTGCGAAGAACAGCACAGCCAAGCCCCTTGGGTGACCCATCAGCGTGCTCGATGACGTGGCGACCATGCTTGTCATGCCTTTGTTTCCTTAAGGAAGGTCTGATTAAGTCTGCAAAGCTCAGAGGTCATGTCAGTGGGCACCTCCGTGTGCCCACCCCTGCGGGCGGCTGCGCAGTGCATTCTTGCTCCTGCAAGAATGTGGGGTGCGCTGGCAAGGAATGACGAAGAAGCGTGGCAGGCCCCACGTGATGAGGAATGACGCAGGCAGCGCGCCCCACATGACCTCCCGAAGGGCGCTTCGCGTGGTGGTAGAGACGATTTCGTTGATTTTTTCGGTCACGGTAGTGTAGACGAGTCGATTTCGATGTGCCAACAAGAGAAGCGCTGAGCGAAGTAGACTTGATCAGACCTTCCTTAACGCGCCGTGAACGAATCTCGCAGTGTCACGGTGCGATGAAACTCACGTGCGCCAGGCTTCGCGCGCTTGAAATACCCGAGCCGTTCGAATTGGAATCCTGTGTCCGGTATGGCGAGCACGGCGCGCTCCGCATAGCCATTGTAGATTTGGCGCGAGTTTGGATTCATCGACGATTCGAAGTCTCGACCACTTGCGTCCGGCGCTGCGAGTAATTCCTCAAGCAGCGCGACTTCGATGGGTTCACCGTCGTGCGCCGACACCCAATGCACGACGCCGCGCGCTTTCATGCCCGAATTGTCTGATCCGCTCTTTGTTTCGGGAAAGTAGGTGCAACGCAGTTCCTGGACCCGGCCCTGCTCATCCTTGATCACTTCATCGCAGCGAATAATGTAGGCGTAGCGAAGTCGGACCGTGCCGCCCGGCACGAGCCGCTTGTATTTGGGCGGCGGATTCTCGCTGAAGTCATCGCGCTCGATATAGACTTCCGCGCCGAAAGGCATCTCGCGTGCGCCAAGTTCAGGCTGCTGCGGATGCCAGTCGGCATGCAGGGTTTCGCCCGCGCCCTCGTAGTTGGTGATGACAACCTTGAGCGGATCGACCACGGCCATGGCGCGACGCAACGTTTTCTCCAATGCGCCGCGCACACAGAAGTTGAACATCTTGAGTTCGATGCGCTGTTCTTGGCGAGTCACGCCAACGCGCTCGCAGAGATCACGGATGGCTTCGGCGGTCACGCCGCGCGCGCGCAGTCCGCGAATGGTCGGCATCCTCGGATCATCCCAGCCATCCGCATGGCCTTCATTCACAAGCCGCTGCAAGAAGCGTTTTGAAAGCAGGAAATACTCGATACTGAGGCGCGAAAACTCGATCTGACGCGGGCGATGCGCAAGCGAGACATTCGCGAGCAGCCAGTCGTACAAAGGCCGGTGATCGTCAAATTCCAGGGTGCACAGCGAATGGGTGACGCCATCCAAGGCGTCGGCATAGCCTTGCGCGAAGTCGTAGGTGGGATAGATGCACCAGTCTTCGCCGCGTCGTGGGTGAGGCGTGCGCTTGATGCGGTAGAGCACTGGGTCGCGCATATTGAGGTTTGGCGATGCCATGTCGATCTTGGCACGCAGCACGAGCGAACCCTCTTCGATTTCGCCTCGGCGCATGGCCGCAAACAGTTCCAGATTCTCTTCGCGGCTTCGATTGCGGTCAGGACTTGGCGTGCCGCGCGTCGTGAGCGTGCCGCGCATCTTGCGCATGGTTTCAAAATCGAGGGAGCAGACAAACGCCTTGCCATGCTCGATCAGCTCCACGCCGAAGTCGTACATCGCTTCGAAGTAGTCGGCGGCGTGGCTCACGCCGTCGGGTTCAAAGCCAAGCCAGTTGACATCCTCCTTGATGGCTTCAACAAACTCCACGGACTCGCCGACCGGATCGGTATCGTCGTAGCGCAGCACGCAGCGCCCGCCAAACTCCTCCGCGATACCAAAGTTAAGGCAGATCGCCTTCGAGTGACCGATGTGCAGGTAGCCGTTCGGTTCGGGCGGAAAGCGCGTCACCACCTCGTCCAAGCGACCTCGCAGGTCTTCTCGAATGATTTTGCGAATGAAGTCGTCGGACATGTGCCGGGGTCAGTGGCTCAAGGCGAGAGCACGCCATTCTACCCGCTCACATTTGCTTTACACTCGCAGACGAGACTGAAAACGAGACCGATACATGCGCACCACGCTGATCGCTTTGGTCGTAGTGCTGATGATCGGCCTCTGGTGGTGGCATGAAGATGTGCGCCATCTGCGTGCCACAATCAAGGCGATTGAAGGGGAGCATCAGCTCGACCTTGTGTCAAATGGCAGGGTTGAGGGCAGCTATGTTTCCGAGTTCAAACAGTTGCCAGACGGTGGTTTTCTCTCGCGGGTCGCTTTCAACATGGCCGAAAGCGGCGGCCTCAATATCACCAGCGATTCAAGTCTTGAGTTCTCCGGCTTCCCTTTCTATGCCTTGCGCGCCGCACGAGCGAAGCAAGGCGGCGATGAAGTCACGCTCCACGCCGCCGATCTGCCAACCTGGCGCCTCTCCCAACATCTCATCTTGCAGCGCGTTGCTGTTGAAGGCAGAGCGTTTCTTGAGCGACCGCGGCAGGACATTGAGATCTTAGACATTGGCGGTCACGGCAGAGCGCTATTCAAAGCACCGGTCTTCGACAGACAAGAAGCTGCCATCGCTCTCACTCAATTTGAAGTGGAGTGGCAAGGAGAAGGTGGTATGACAGTGCATCGGGAGGGCGGGTGGATCGACCTTGATCGCTCCGGTCGAATACAGCGAGCGCAGCTCACGCCCTACCATCAACTTCTTCCTGCTGGAAGTACGCATAATGAAGCACGCGATGCCCGCAGGTCAGTACCTGTGCTCGGCGCCAAGATCGAGCAGCCAGAGTTGGTTGCGCTCATCAATATCAGCATCGACACAAGCACGAGCGCATGGTCTGACTCGAATATGTACGCACCATTGCAGACGCTCGACGGCCAGCTGCTCACGCTTAGGCGTGGGCACCAAGACATCCCCGATCACATCAGCAACCTTGTAGCCTTGGTACATCACAGTCTGGTCTACGATGAAGCATTTAACAGCACAAGTATCAATGAGATTATGGCGAACCGCCGCGGCGACTGCACCGAATTCACCGATCTTTTCCACCATATGGCGCAAAAGTCGGACATTGAGGCTCGCAAAATCCTCGGACTCGCCTATCTCGACAACGACAAAGGCCGGCCGCCGGGGTTCTACGTGCATGCTTGGAATCAGGTGAAGGTCGATGGTCACTGGCTCGATGTGGACGCGACATGGAACCAAGCACCGGCCTCTGCACTACGGATACGTTTCCCGCAGGATACTGTGCAGCAGGTCATGCTCATGAGCCGCCTTCAGCGTGACGTGCTGCGCGTTGTCAGCGTGGACTATTTTTGAAGACGCATACGGTTCGCGTTCGCCCATGTCTGACGCTTCCAACGCGGGCTTTCGGGGTCGCTCACAGGCAGTGTCTGGAGCGAGGCAAGACGGCAGAGTAGCCCGCTGGCAGTGTCCTTCGGCTACTCGAACTCAAGTCTCTCACCGAGGCTTCGAGAGGCTAGTCCATTCCCGTCATAAGCAACTTCCCCATTGACCCAGGTGCTTTGCACCGACGATCGAAATGAGGTGCCAGCGAATGGTGTCCAGCCGCAGCGCGCATATACGGGCGCCTCGTCCATGTCTGTGTGAATCCGTGTCGAGACGCGCACCAAGTCCGCGAAGTAGCCTTCGCGCAAGAAACCGCGCTCGCGCACGCCAAAGCGAATGGCTGGCGCATGGCACATCTTCATCACGAGCTTCGGCAGATCAAGCCGGCCTGCGCTCACGAGTTCCATGCCAATCAGCAGGTTGTGCTGCGCGAGCGGCACGCCAGCGAGCGTTTCACCGTAGGTTCCCTGCTTCTCTTCCCAGGTATGTGGCGCATGGTCGGTGGCAATGATGTCGATGCGGTCTTCGGCGAGGGCATCGATGAGCGCCTCTTGATCCTCGGCACGCTTGATCGATGGATTGCACTTGATCAGCGAGCCCTTGGTCTCATACCAAGATTCGTTGAAGAAGAGATGATGGCCGCAGACTTCCGCCGTGATGTGCTTGTTCTCGATTGGGCCGGGCTCGAACAATTCAAGTTCGCATTTCGTCGTCAAGTGCAACACGTGTAGGCGCGAGCCATGCCGCTTGGCGAGCCCAACGGCAAGCGACGAGGACGCATAGCACGCTTCGGCGGAACGAATGCGCGCGTGTTCTGCAAAGGGAATGTCATCGCCATACTTCTCGTGCGCTTCGGCCTCGGCGGCCTGAATCATCGGTGTATCCTCGCAATGCGTGGTGATGATGAGCGGCGTGCCTGCGAAGATGCCTTCGAGCGTGACCGGGTCGTTCACGAGCATGTTGCCGGTCGAAGCGCCCATGAACACCTTGACGCCACAAACGAGCGAGTTATCTACGCGCTTGATGGTTTCGAGGTTGTCGTTGGTCGCACCAAAGTAGAAGGCGTAGTTGGCCATCGAGTCACGCTCGGCGATGGCGAGCTTATCGTGTACCGCATCGATAGTGATGGTTTGTGGCCTGGTGTTCGGCATCTCCATGTAGCTCGTGATGCCGCCAGCGACGGCCGCCCGCGATTCAGTGGCGATGCAGCCCTTGTGCGTAAGCCCCGGCTCGCGGAAATGCACCTGATCGTCAATAACGCCAGGCAGCAGAAGGTCGCCCGCAAAGTCCACTTCCTTGGCGGTGCTTGGTACGGCAAACCCGGAGCCGATGGCGGCAATACGCGCGCCTTCAACAAGCAGGTCGCCTTCGGTGAGGCGGCCATCATTGACAATACGGGCGTTTTTGATGCAAAAGGAAGGCATGGCGTGCATAGATTCAAAGACGAGGGTTGAGGATAGCCGAAAAGGGTAGTCAGCGGAGCGACTTGCTCAGTTCGATCAGGTTCTCGGGCATCGTTCGTTGCACTGACTATGTGTGGGCTCAAAAAATATCGGAAAGTTCTCCGGCAATACCCTCCCTTGGCATTGTTAGCCTCACGTAGTCCTCGGTGGCTTCGAATTCAGGAGCGACACCGTTTGCTTGCCGCAAGAGAGGAATAATTTGGGGATTACATACTTGACTCCACCTCAACCAAGCCCCCTCAAATCAAGTAAAATAGAGGGCATG
>JAPOTJ010000049.1 GCA_026709225.1 Gammaproteobacteria bacterium
CTTCTTGTTCAATCTCCGCATCCGAAGTGTAGAGCTTGTATGGCGTTGCAGACAGCAGCAGCGTGCGTACCGGTCCGCCTTCTGGCAGCTTGGCGTTGAACAGCGATTGAGCCAGACGCGCCGCTTGGCTCTGATGCGCCTGTCGCGTCTCTAATAGCGGCTTGAATCGTTGGAATTCGTCGAGTATGACAAGGTCTGGTTCGAGCGCTTGAACGCAGACGTTTGCGAGGATTTGCCTCAAAGTGCCAATCACTTTGTTTCGGGCGCCTCGCGCTTTCGCCGGCCAATACTCTCGATGGCGGAAAAACCAAGTATCAAGGGCTTCCTCAAGATTCCTGGCTAGCCAAGGATGCGCCCGGTATCCCTTCAGGAACTCTCTGCGTATGCGCTCGTCGATTTCGTACTTCTGTTCTCGTGCGCGCTGCCTCCAAACGTTCTTTCTCTTGACGCCACCTTGCTATAGGTTGATGAGCGGAATTTCGCGCTTGACTTCCGGCGCAAGGAGTTGAAACAGCACTTCCCGCTCGCGATGGTCTCCGCCTGCATTGCCGAGTTCAAATGACGTTCCGGGTGTGAAACTGACGAAGTTCAGCTTGCTGTCGAGCAGGTTGGCGGCGGACAGTTGTGGTGCGAGCAGGGTGAGCCGAGTGGCGAGTTCGAATTCACGGTCCATACTGCCACCCATACGGAGCTTAGGCAGGTTCGCGCGGGCAATGCTGCCGTTACTGCATATGTACACAATGTCGATTCGCTCGACATCGTTCCAAAGGTGGTCTATGGCTTTGGCGACGATGCCCCGAGCGACAAGCGTCTTTCCAAGCCCAACTTCATCCGCTACCAGAAACCGCGCCGTGCTGTCTTTCGCGAGGAACAGCCGTTCGAATGCGTGATCCACTGTTCTTCGCTGGAAAGGCTTCAATGGCTCCAGAGCGCGCGCGGTATCAGGGCGTTTCATTTAGAGGCCTTGATGTTGGCGGCACGCATGACTTCTTTCCACAGATCAAAGAAGTCATCCGGTACGATGTTCTTGCCTTGCTCGGTCGCACGAATCTCGGCGATCAAGTTATTCAAGGTGTGCAGTCGATCAGGGCTGCGCGTTGCCGTGCGCACAAGGTTCTCAAGAACGGCGTTTTGATCGAGTCCGATACCCCAGGTTGACTGATATCCACCGGTGTCTGACAACGACCATTCAGCCAATTCGTCGAGCCCGCCGAGCAGCGCGCGCAAGAGCGCGAAGAATCGTTCCTTGTCTTCGATGAGGCTCAAGAGCACATGATGCAGGCGGTTTTCCGGCATGTGTTCGGCAGGAAGCTTGAGTGTCAGGCAAATATCGTTGATGTCCTCGTCCGGAGCGCTGAGACGGAAGGCGATGAGGCTTGTGAGCCTTTGGATAGGTAGCGACCATTGCGGCGTGGGTGCCAGCGCGTGCGCCCGTTCTTCTGAGACGGAAACTGGCCAAGCGGTCGCTTCCACAGATTCAAGGTTCAGGGAGGACGTGCCGAGAATCTCTAGTCGCCAAAGATCGCCAGAAGGCGTGCAGGCAACCTTCATATCGGCATTGAGCAGGTTGTCGCACACAATTGCCAGCCTATTTGAAGTACTGCTTTCAGGCGTGTCGCTTGGTTGATATTCGCAACATAGCTCACGAAAACCGGCATCAAGAAACCTGTCGATCCCGTACCCGCTCTTGCCACCGGGTCTGCCTTTCTTGCCAGTAATCGAAGCGATGACTTCGAGGTTGCTGCCACTGAGCGCGGCGGCCGTCAGATTCGCAGAGCCTAGAAACCAAGTCACACGATGGTTCTTTTCCACGGCGACCATCTTTGCGTGCAGGCCAAAATGGCGGCTTGGTGATTCATTTTCGGACTCACCGAGAGCCGAATCGTTCAACGTGTAAACCTCGTTCCATTCGCTTCGCGATTCGTCAGAGAGCTTGTCGATTTCCTCCTGTCGGCTGACAAGAATGCGCCTGTCCCAAGATGTTGGCGCGATGGCCTTGATTCCAGTGCTATTCACAAAAGGCGAAATAGCCAACGTGCGAGAGCCTTGTAATGCAGGGCGCCAAGGCTTGCCTCTTGCATCGATGCCGAGAACATGGAATTCAATGGGCGGGTCAAATCCATGCGGTGACGGGAATCTGGTACGTTCAAGTTCGTCCGCAACTTGTAAAAGTTCGCGTTCGAGACCGTGCGGCAGAGGGGTGTCGCAATTGTGTCGCAGCGTGCGAAAAAATGCCGCGAGCGCCTTGCCGGATTTATATCTCTGCCTTTCCTGAGGCTTCGCATCGCTCGAAATCGCGACATCCCAAGAACGGTCACCTGTTAGGTTGCGCGACATGACGGCAACGCGCAGAACTGTGGATGCCTTCTTCACGAATCGGATCACCCAGACTTTCGCGTGCAAGATGCCGCCTCTTGGCGCTTTGACCAGATGCAGATTCCGCTTGCACCTGCCAGATCTGCAAAGGAGAAACGATCTCGCATTTCGTG
>JAPOTJ010000068.1 GCA_026709225.1 Gammaproteobacteria bacterium
CCCGCTGGGTGCCGGTGGCGGCGGCGCTCTCAGCGCTGCAGACGCAATCGGCAAGCCCGGACGACGAAATCGAGGGTGAGGCGCCCGCGGACGACGATACCCCTTCGGATAGCGAAACGCCGGTCGAGCCAGTCGAGGCCCAGGACGCTTTTGTGCCAGATGCCGCGCTGATCGCGAATATCCGCGCATGGCGCAGCGAGACCCATCACGGTCAGGCGCACGTGGATCGATGGACGCGGGTGCTGATCGCGTTCAAAGTCGAGACTGGCAGCCTCGCGCCGATGAGTGCGACCGAGGCGCAGACCTATGCCGACAAGGGCTGGACGCGCTGGGAACCAGTCGTGGCGGCGCTGAAGGCGATGCAAGCTGACATGCAGCAGGAAGAGGCCGCCGCCTCAGAGCAGGACGATGCGCCCCCGCCCACACCGGCACTGTCAGTCTCCGATGCGAGCGGCGCAGAAGGCGCGACCATGAAGTTCACCATCACGCTTTCCCCCGCCGCAACGGACACGGTGAACGTATGGGTGTCCACCAGAGAGTCGCAGCCAGTATCCGCGCAGATGAACAGAGACTATCAGCACAATGGCTGGTGGCTGACGTTCAAGCCTGGCGAGACCGAGAAGCACCGCTGGATTTACGCCTTTGACGATGCGCATGAAGACTCGGGAGAAACCTTCGAGTTTGCGCTCTCGCGGGCGCGTGGCGCAGTGATTGCCGATGCGGTCGGCATCGGCACCATCACCAACGATGATCCGCTGCCAGCGGCCTACCTCGCGCGCTTCGGACGCACGGTGGCCGAGCAAGCGCTCGGCGGCATTGCGGCGAGGATGGAAGCGCCACGCGAGCGAGGGCTGCAGGGCAACTTCGCGGGATATTCGCTGTCCTTCGGCGCTTCTGTGCCAGACACGGAGGGACACGCGACGGCGCACGGCGAGATATTGACGCCGATCCCCTCGACTGGATTTGCGGATGATCGACACGGGCGCGATCATGGGCCGCAGGGCCTGACGCTGCGCGATGCGCTGCTTGCTTCAAGCTTCTCGCTGACAAGTGCGGACGGCGTGTTCGGCGGCAGCGCGGCGCTTTGGGGCAGGTCTTCTCAAGGACGATTCACAGGCCGTGACGGCGGCCTTGCGCTCGACGGCGAAACGACGACCTCCATGCTCGGCGCGGACTATGCGCGGGGGCGCTGGTTGGCTGGATTGGCGGTGGCGGTCAGCGCGAGCCAAGGCAATCACCATGTGAGCGGCGCGGCGGGCGGCGAAGGCGATGGCCAGATCGAAACGTCATTGACAGCCGTCCTGCCTTACGCATCGATGCAGGTCTCTGAGCGCTTCAAGGTGTGGGGTGCGCTCGGCAGCGGCGTGGGCGAGGTGCGCCTTGCGCCGGCGCTAGGCGGCAGCTACCGGGCGGACACCGTCTGGCGCATGGCGGCGGCGGGGCTGCGCGGCGAGCTGATGCCAGCAACCGATGCCGGTCCGGCGCTGGTGATCGTCTCAGATGCAATGTGGGCGCAGACACGATCGGAAGACGCGCCGAGCCTTGAGGCGTCGGATGCCGCCGTGACAGGATTCAAGTTCGGACTTGAAGGCAGCTGGCAGCTGTCCACGGCGAATGGCGCTCGCTTCGTGCCTCGACTTGAAGCGGGGCTGCGTCACGACGGCGGCGACGCCGAAACCGGCCTCGGCGTTGAACTCGGCGGCGGACTGTCCTGGAGTGCGCCAGCGCTCGGTCTGATCCTCGACTTGGCTGGCCGCTCGCTGTTGACGCACGAAGACAATGGATTCAAGGACGAAGGAATATCCATCTCGCTTGCCTTCGACCCGGCGCCGACAACGCATCGCGGGCTGTCGTTCACCCTGCGCCAAGACTATGGCGGCCGCTCGCAAGGCGGGCTCGACGCACTGTTTGCGTCGGCGCCGCTCGCGTACTCGGCGGCGAGCGAGGCAGCGGGACGTTGGACGATGGAGGCCGCCTGGGGTGTGCCGGTCTTCGGCGGACGCTTCACTAGCAGTCCTCACGCCGGCTTTGGGCGCTCTGGGCTCGCTCGCGACTTTCGTCTCGGCTGGCGACTCGTGTCGGAAGCCGAAAGCGCGCAACACCTGTCGTTCGGACTTCAAGCCACGCGCCAAGAGAGTGGCATGATCCGGCCGGAGCATATGATCGGGCTTGAGGCCAGTCTGCGCTGGTAAGCAGCGCCACGAAGGTGCGGTCGGGGCGGTCCGGGCGCGTTCTCCGGCGGCTGGCGGATTGGTTGCCAACCGTCGGTCGAAGCATCGCTTGGGTCTGGTCTGCGTGTATCCCAAGCGCGCCTTTCCACATTGCGCGGCCAAGGCGTGACTTCATTCTCGCGCCCGGCCGCCCCTTCCGCTTCAAGAGTAGCGGTTGCGCCTACGCCAAGCGCGGAATTCTTCAAGCCCTAATCGCTCGCACACCCGGTCGCGCTTGAATGCCTGCGCCATGCAGACGGCGGCGAGGATGAGAAAAGGGATGCCGGGAAGAAGCGGCAGGATGAGGCCGACGAGCCCAACCACAAGGCTGAGCACCCCCATCGCAAACCAGAAGATGCGAATGAGCGCAGATCTTTCGTGCATAGTGAGACGGTTCCGAACAAACATTGACAACAGAAGCGCATATCCCGTGCCAATGTGCGGAGAGACAGCAAAAGCGTTCTCTGTCAGTAGGTTACGAGGAGTGCACCGAAACACACAGGCGCGTGACTCGAAATTTTCGGTGAAATCCGCCACCACTCGGCGGAATTCGCCTACTCATTCGACTTTGCCAATGCTGTGATCCATCGACAGGGCGGGCTCCGGGTCTCTTGGCGTGCCGACAATCTTCGCAGGTACGCCGGCGACCGTGACGTGTGGCGGCACATCGGCAAGCACAACGCTGCCAGCACCGACCTTGGCGCCTTCCCCCACTTCGATATTGCCGATGATTTTGCAGCCGGCGGAGAGCAGCACGCCGCGCCGAATCTTTGGATGCCGGTCGCCGCTCTCATTGCCGGTGCCGCCGAGCGTGACCGCGTGCAGCATGGATACATCATCCTCAATGACGGCGGTTTCGCCCACGACAATACCAGTCGCGTGGTCGAGCATGATGCCGCGCCCAAGGCGTGCGGCGGGGTGCATGTCAACGCCGAGTTGTTCACTGATTTGGTTCTGAAACAGCTTGGCGAGCGGACGCCGATTGCTCTGCCACAGCCAATGCGCGATGCGCTGCGCCTCAAGTGCGTGGAACCCTTTCAGGCAGAGAAAGGCGAAGGTGATATCGTCGCACGCAGGGTCTCTCGAATAGACGGCGGCGAGGTCGTAGCACGCAGCGGTGGCAATGTCCGCATCGGCGGCAAGCGCTTCCTCGATGACGCCGCGAATCATCGTCATGGGTAGCAGGGCGCTTTCGAGCTTGGTGGCAAGCTTGAACGACAGCGCGACTTCGAACCGATCATGATTCAGCACCGCGGCGTTCAAGTAGTTGCCGAGCATCGGTTCGCTGTGCGCGGCGTGCTCAGCTTCCGCGCGCATGATGTCCCAGACCGTCGCCTCCGGCGCGAGGCCGAGCGTGCGGATGTGCTCCTGAGCGAGTGGCGCGATGGCGCGAAACGGCCCCAGCGTCGCGACCATATCTATTCCTATAGGTTTGGTTGAAACGGCTATCTTATGACGTATCGGCGCTGTTGTGTTGCTTCCCTCTGAAGCCCTGCCGCAGAACGTGCCGCCGGGACTTGAAGCGTTTCGTCGCTGCGCATGTGCAGGCCGTCCTTGAGCTAAGGGGCTAGTGTCCTGTCCCATAAATAAGTGTGGTTCAGAGTGAGCACAATCGCCGAGGGCAAGGCGCAGTCCGCAGGGAATATCGGGCATATTGCCAAGGGCTGCAACGCAGCCGTCGGCGATTGTGCCCACTCCCGAAGGGCGCGCAGGAGAAGGGCTGTGGCCGCGTTGCGTCCCTTGGCAATACGGCAAAGTATTGCCTGCTTCAGCGCCTTGCCACAGCCCTTCTCCTGCGCGCTGAATCCACACTTATTTATGGGACAGGACACTAGGAGCCTGCGCCGTAGAAATTCTCGGTTGCGCGGCAAGTGAAGCGCCCTCATGGTTGGGCGGGTCCATCGAGGAGGTCGATGAGTCCTCCGATATCGTCAATGTCTACGTCGGAGCGAACACCCACGGGACGCGGCTCGACGACAAAAGGGCGCTCGATTGCTTCGTCCGTGCCTCACTCCAAGCCTTGTCGCACGCAGGCGTTGATTGTCTGCTTGAAGCTTGCCCCGGAGGTATTCATCCTGTCCCGAAGTTTGACGATGACATCTTCGTCGAGAGTGACAGTTGCTCTCATAAGTTGTCGAGAAGAGGGATAGCGTCATGGTGCTACTGGACTGATGCCAAAGTCGTCAATCGCTACGGTCAACATCGCTACGGTCAACAGTGTGCCCTGACTGTGGTGAGCCCGACACCAGTACAATGTACGGTTTCCGCAAAAGAAACCACGAAGACCAATATGGACAGCTTCGACACCCGCTCGACTCTTAACGTTAACGGAACATCCTATGCTTGGTACAGCATTCCGAAGCTCGGGGCGCACTTTAGCGAGCCAGAAGCACTCGCTATTGCTCGGCTGCCGGTCTCCATCAAGGTGCTGCTTGAAAACCTGCTGCGCCACGAAGACGGCGACACGGTCACTGCGGACGATATTCGCACGCTCGTCACCTGGAGCCGGACGCAGCGCCTGACGCATGAAATCGCCTATCGGCCGGCGCGCGTGCTCATGCAGGACTTCACCGGCGTGCCCGGCGTCGCCGACCTCGCCGCCATGCGCGCGGCTGTCGGGGATGCTGGCCTCGACCCGTCGATTGTCAATCCTTTGGTGCCGGTGGATCTCGTGATCGACCACTCGGTGATGGTCGATGCCTCGGCGAGTTCGGATGCGTTTCAAGAGAACGTCGAGATCGAAATGGCGCGCAACGGCGAGCGCTACCGTTTCCTGCGCTGGGGCCAGCAGGCGTTCAAGAACTTCTCGGTCGTGCCGCCCGGCACGGGCATTTGTCATCAGGTGAACTTGGAGTATCTGGCGCGTGTTGTTTGGACGAGTGACGAAGTTGCCTATCCCGACACGCTCGTCGGCACCGACAGCCACACCACCATGATCAACGGCCTCGGCGTGCTCGGCTGGGGCGTCGGCGGCATTGAGGCCGAAGCCGCCATGCTTGGTCAGCCGATTTCGATGCTCGTGCCGGAAGTCGTCGGCTTTCGCTTCGACGGGCGCTTGCGCGACGGCATTACCGCGACCGACCTCGTGCTCAAAGTCGTGGAAATGCTGCGCCAGCACGGCGTCGTCGGCAAGTTCGTTGAGTTTTTTGGCGATGGTCTCGCGAGCCTGCCGCTCGCCGAGCGCGCCACCATCGCCAACATGGCCCCCGAATACGGCGCCACCTGCGGAATTTTCCCGATCGATGATGAAACCTTGGCGTACTTGCGTCTGTCCGGTCGCAGCGAAGCGCAGGTCGATCTGGTGGAAGCCTATTCAAAAGCGCAAGGGCTGTGGCGAGGCGATGTCGAACCCGTCTTCACCGACACCCTTGAACTCGACCTAGGCACAGTCGAAGCGAGCCTTGCCGGTCCGAAGCGTCCGCAAGACCGCGTCTCGCTGTCACTGGTCGGCAAAGCGTTCCACGAAGCGCTCGACCTGACCCCGTCCGCCGGGCCGGACAGCCGCACGCCTGTCGGCGGCACGGACTACGACCTCGGCCACGGCGATGTCGTCATCGCCGCCATCACCTCCTGCACCAACACCTCGAACCCCGCCGTCATGCTCGGCGCCGGGCTTGTCGCGCGCAAGGCCGCCGCCCGCGGTCTGCGCGTCAAGCCGTGGGTGAAAACATCGCTTGCGCCAGGCTCGAAAGTGGTCACTGAGTATCTTGAGCGCACCGGCCTGCAGGGTGATCTCGATGCCCTCGGGTTTCAGCTCGTCGGCTACGGCTGCACGACCTGCATCGGTAATTCCGGCCCCTTGCCGAAGAACATCTCGGCCGCCATTCGTGAAGGCGAGCTTGTCGTGGCGTCGGTGCTCTCCGGCAACCGCAACTTTGAAGGGCGCGTGCATCAGGAAGTGCGCACCAATTGGCTGGCATCGCCGCCCTTGGTGGTGGCCTATGCGCTTGCCGGCACCGTCCGCATCGATTTTGAAACCGATGCCATCGGTACCGACAAGGACGGTGCGCCGGTCTATCTGCGCGACATATGGCCGAGCAGCGATGAGATCGCGCACAGCCTCTCTTCCGTGTCCGCCGAGATGTTCGAGCGCCAGTATGCCGACGTGTTTCGTGGTGAGCCTGCGTGGCAGGCGATTGAAGTCGAGCCGTCGGAAACCTACGGCTGGGAAGCGTCGAGCTATATTCGCCGTCCGCCGTTCTTTTCTCTTGATGGACAAGCATCGTGCGAGCTTGCGGTGAAACGTGCGCGCGTTCTCGCGGTGCTCGGTGATTCGGTGACGACCGACCACATTTCTCCGGCAGGCGCCATTCAAGCGGCGAGCCCGGCCGGCGAGTACTTGCAGCAGCAGGCGGTTGTGGAAGCGGACTTCAACTCCTATGGTTCGCGGCGCGGCAACCACGAAGTCATGATGCGCGGCACCTTCGCCAACATCCGCATTCGCAATCGTATGGTGCCTGACGTTGAAGGCGGCTACACGCGCCACATCCCCACGGGCGACACCTTGAGCATCTACGATGCCGCCATGCGCTACGGCGGCGAAGGCACCCCTCTGGTGGTGATTGCCGGCAAGGAATACGGCACGGGTTCAAGCCGCGACTGGGCGGCCAAAGGCACGAGATTGCTCGGTGTCCGCGCCGTGATTGCGGAGAGTTTCGAGCGCATCCATCGGTTCAATTTGGTCGGCATGGGCGTGCTGCCGGTGGAGTTTGTCGGCGGGATGAGCGCCGAGCGCCTCGGCATCACTGGAGATGAGTTCATCGACATTGCCTTGCCGCAAGGCGTCACCGACATCGCGCCGCGCCAGAAGCTCGTGATGACCATACATCGGCCAGACGGCGAGACCGAGCAGGTCGAGGTGCTGAGCCGCTTGGATACGAGCAAGGACATTCGCTATTTCGAGTCCGGCGGCATTCTGCAGTATGTGTTGAATGACATCGTAGAGAAGGCGGCGTAAGTGGCGAATAGCGAACACAATCAGCTCTATCGCGTGCGGCACAGCCTGGCGCACGTGCTCGCGCAGGCCGTGCTCGACTATCGGCCAGGGTCAACGCTTGGGTTCGGGCCGCCGATTGACGACGGCTTCTACTACGACTTCATCTTGAGCGAGCCTCTCACCGAGGAAGACTTCCCCGAACTTGAGCGGCGCATGAAGCGCATTTTGAAGAGTCGGCAGAATTTCTACTGCGAAGAGCTCGACAGAGAGGCCGCGCTCGAGCGCCTGAATGAGATGAACGAGCCGCACAAGCGCGAGTATGCCGAGGAGCTATTGCAGCGCGACGGCATTTCAAGCCTGACCTTCTACCGCAATGGGCCGTTCCTCGATATGTGCGAGGGGCCGCACGTTGAGAACACGCGCGAGATTGCGCGCGACTGCTTCAAGCTGCGCAGCGTTGCCGGTGCCTACTGGCGCGGCGACTCAGACCGCGTGATGATGACGCGCATCTATGCGTGGGCGTTCGAGAACAAGGCCGACCTTGACGATGCCGTCGAGAAATTCGAGCTTGCGCAGCAGCGCGACCACAAGAAGCTCGGCGCCGAGCTTGGCCTGTTTCGCATCGACCCGCAAGTCGGGAAGGGCTTGCCGCTGTGGTTGCCAAAAGGCACGGTGATCCGCGACGAGCTTGAGAAGCTCGCCTGCGAACTTGAGTTTCAGGCTGGCTATCAGCGCGTGTCAACGCCGCACCTCGCCAAGGCCGACCTCTACTACACCTCAGGGCACTTGCCCTACTACGCCGACGACATGTATCCCTTCATGAATGTCGCCGAATCGGGCGGTGATGGGGCGGACGACGCGGCGGTCAAAGAATCTTACGTCCTCAAACCCATGAACTGCCCGCATCATCATCGCATCTTTGATGCCGAGCCGCGCAGCTACCGCGATCTGCCGCTCAGGCTCGCCGAGTACGGGCAGGTGTACCGCATGGAAGAATCCGGCGCGGTGAGCGGCCTCTTGCGTGTTCGCGGCATGTGCATGAACGATGCGCACATCTATTGCACGCCGGAGCAGGTCAAGGCCGAATTCAAGTCGGTGATGGCGCTGCACGAGCGCGCCTACGCGATTCTTGGGCTCGACCAATACCGCGTGCGGCTGTCGCTCATGGACCCAGACGATGCCAAACGCGCCGACAAGTACGTCAACAACCCCGAAGCCTGGGCGCAGACCGAAGCGCTTGTGAAGGAGATTCTCGACGAGATGCAGCTCGACTATGAGGTCGGCATCGGCGAAGCGGCGTTCTACGGCCCCAAGGTGGACATCCAGTTTGTCACCGTGACCGGACGCGAAGAATCGGTGAGCACCGTGCAGCTTGATTTCGCGCAGCCTGAGCGCTTCGGCTTGAAGTACATCGGCAGCGACGGACAGGAGCACATGCCCTATTGCATCCACCGCGCGCCGTTCAGCACGCACGAGCGCATGATCGCGTTCCTGATTGAGCACTTCGGTGGCGCGTTCCCGACGTGGCTCGCACCTGTGCAAGTTGAAGTGCTGACGGTATCCGACCAGTTCGATGAATACGCGCAAGGCATTGTTGACCGACTGCGCGCTTCGTTCGTGCGCGCCGAACTCGCCCCATCAACTGAATCGGTTTCCAAGAAGATACGCGAAGCGACGGTGCGCAAGGTGCCGAATGTGCTGGTTGTCGGCGAACGCGAGCAGGCGGCTGGCGAAGTCATGCTGCGCCGCTACGGCGAGCCGAAGCAGCACAAGATGAGCATCGAGGCGTTTGAGGCGGCGCTGCTGAAGACGATTCGCACTCGTGCGCTTGTCTTTGAGGTTTAGAAGCCCGCGCCGCTGCCGAACTCCCAGTTCAGCGTCCTGATGCCCAGCGAGGCGTGATCCGCGCGAAGTTCCACTGTGCGGCAAGCGCGACCAATCCTGGATCAAAACATGGTCAAATGCTTGTGAGGAACATTAAATCAAAAGAATACAGTTAGTTAGGGCTCGAACCTTCAATGCGAACCAGTGAAATCGGCCACCCCAGACAAATCCTGCTCAAATGTTGGTTGGCTGCCTCGCTCCCCGGCGTGGTACGAGCCCTTGCCACGGTGTGCAGATCTTCAATTAGGGCGTGTTAACACTATGCCCGCCGACGCTGTTGTAGGGGAGTCAGACATGTCCAAGCGAGCTTTACAAGATTTGATTTTACCGACGTTTTGGCGGGCATTCTTATGCTTGGCGAATATAAATTCAAGTATTAACAGGCGGTTACGGGATAGGCCAAGGATTTGGGCGAGATTTGACTGCGGCCATGTCACGTGCTCGGGCGCACTATTCAGCGCACTAGCGGGATGGGCAGCGCGCGCCCGTACGACTACCGCATGACGATTCTCTCTCGCTTGATTTTGTGGCGACTTGTTGCTACTTTCTCCCAATGCGTGCGGTTGGCATAAAAGTGTTGAGTAGTCGCTTGAGCGAGTATATTCGCATGGCGGCACAAGGCGAGACTGTACTGGTGACAGAGCAAGACCGCGTAGTCGCCGAACTCTCTCCACCTAGCGCTCGCAGAAGTCAAGCGCCAGGGGATGCCATGTTGACTGAATGGATACGAAAGGGTTGGATGCGGCCTCCCCTTGTATCGTTGGACGGCAGGTTACCATCACCCAAAGGCATTGACACATTGGATAACATCCTCTCGGAACTCGATGATGACCGCAGTGATCGATGATCCACCTCGATAGCTCTGTTGCGCTCGCGCAGCTATTCGCAGAGGACCGCAGACCGCCATCGACTTTGTGGGCGCAGCCCCTCGTTGCCAGCCGCCTTCTTGAATACGAAGTATGGACACGACTGAACGCCCGCGGCCTAAGCGATTCACTCGGAGATTGGGTGCGGCAATTGGTCGACGGCATGGCGCTGGTCGAGCTCGTGCCTCCGATTCTTGAACGGGCCCTAAATCCCTTCCCGCTGCCCGTCCGTACACTCGATGCCTTGCACCTCGCTACTATGCATCATCTGAGAGCGACCGGTCAGCGTATCGAACTTGCCAGCTATGATCGTCGCATGAATCAAGTGGCCGAGGCGATGGAGTTTCCGCTGGTTTCAGGCTTGTAGGCTGGCGCAGCCGCAGCGAGACCCTTTCATGTGGGCCGTCATTTGTCATGAATGGAACGCACAAACGCTGCGGTTGCGCCGCTTTTTTCAGAACAGTTTGAAGGGGTCGGGATGCGGGAGAGGCCCGGCATAGGTTTCGCTCCTTATCGCCAGTCCCTCTTCTTGTGGAGATTCCATAGGCCCGCCAAGCTGTGTTTCGCGAATCTGCACTGATCTCGACCGCTCTACAAACCGCTGTCATTCGTCCGTACTTTCATCCGCAAGATCCAATTCCCCAAGCGAACGAGCAATTCGCTGAGCAGCGCATGAGCACCACGCTCAAGCGGCTTGAATGTAGGCACAATTGACCGTCAAAACGGGCGGCGGGAGCGAATTTTCGCTTTCCAGAATTCCCAAGGCGCAGGCGCCTAACCAACCCCCTTCTCAGTCGCCGCCAAAAGCTGCGATGAGAGTTCCGCGAAGTCGGCGAGCACTCGCATGGCTTCAACGACGAAAGGATCATCGTCATCGCTTTCGGCGCGGTCTTCGTCGAGCGCCTCTCCCTCGGCTGCTTCGATCCCCTCGCCCTCGTTTGTCTCATGTACGAAATCATACAAATCATCAAGGCTCGCGAGCGGCGCTTCACCTTTGGCGAGACGCAGGCGATTCTCGACTTCGAGTCTCTGCGCATCGAGCGCTGCCTTCTCGTTCTGTCGCGTTTCAAGGTTGAGGCTCAGGTGCGTCCGACCTTTGAGTTCGCGCGCGAGCGACGCCATGTCTTCAACGTACAGAAAGTCCGGGTCTTCTTCGCTGCGCTGCTGATGGTTGTCGCGCAGAATCGGCGCGAGCGCTTCGACTTGGCGCGAGCGCGAATAGGTGGCGCGGTCAATTGAATCGCTTGGCAGGGCGGTCTCGCGTGCGCTCTCGCCCACTTCCTCCGGGTCAAACGACTGCGGAAACTCGATATCGGGCGTCACCCCGTCATGCTGCGTGCTCATCCCGGAGATGCGGTAGAACTTGCCTTGGGTGAGCTTGATTTGACCATGATCGAGCGGCACGAGTTCTTGAATCGTGCCTTTGCCGAAGGTGCGCTCGCCGATAATGATGCCGCGGCCATAGTCCTGAATCGCCGCTGCGAATATCTCCGATGCCGAGGCTGAGAGCCGGTTGACCAGCACCGCGAGCGGCCCGTCCCAAATACGTCCGCGCTCGCGGTCAAAATGCGTGTAGGTTCGCTTGCGCTGCTGCTTGACCTGCACAATCGGCCCTTCGTCAATGAACAGGCCGGCAAGGCGATTGGCCTCCTGCAACAGGCCGCCGCCATTATTGCGAAGGTCGATGACCAAGCCCTCGGCGCCCTCGGCGGCAAGTTCTGTCACTAGTTGCTCGACATCGCCGGACGACGTGCGATTGTGCTCATAGTCTGCATAGAAGGACGATACTTCAATGATGCCCATGCGCCGAGAGCGTCCGGCGTGCTCGAACTCGATCAATTCGCCCGTTGCCACCTGCTCTTCGAGCTCAATGCGATTGCGCACGATCAGCACTTCGATTGGTCCGGTCTGAACTTCGACCTTCGGCGAGCGGACTTTGAGGCGAACGATCGAGTCGCGCGGCCCGCGAATCAACTTGACGACATCGTCGATGCGCCAGCCGACGACATCGATGAACGCGCCATCTTCACCTTGGCCGACAGCGAGAATGGATGTATTCGGCAGCAGCTTGCCGCTCTTCGAGGCCGGGCTGCCTGGTAAGACGCGCTGAATGCGCACATGGTCGTCTTCTTCGGAGAGCACCGCGCCGATGCCTTCGAGCGACTGCGACATATTGATATGAAAGTTCTCGAACGCCGGCGGCGACAGATAGGCGGTATGCGGGTCGAGCCAGCTCGCATAGGCATTGACGAACACTGAGAACACGTCCTGCGCGTTGTAGCGCGAAAGGCTCGCCAAGCTGTTGCGATAGCGTTTGAGTAGACGGTTTTGTATGTCCTCGTCGCTTTCGTCTGCGAGCTTGCCGTCGATGATGGTTGCCCTGAGTCGCTTGTCCCACACCTCGTCGAGCGCCTCTATGCTCGCCGCCCAGGACGCTTCGCTGCGGTCGATCAGCAGCGTCTCATTGGTTGTGAAATCAAATTCGTCCCAGCGAGATTCAATACGCTCGATGAGCCATTCGAAGCGCGCCGCCTGCCGGTTGAGCAGGGTGTTGAAAATCTCGAATGCGGGCGAGGTGTCCTCGTCCTGAACAAAGTCGTCGAGCGTGTGCCGGTAGGTCTCGAAGGCTTGAATGTCGGCCTCAAGAAAAAAGGCACGCGCCGGGTCGAGCGCCTCGATGTAGCGGTCGAACATGACGCTTGACGTCTCGTCGTCGAGGTCAATACCGCGCAGGTGCGAACGCGCCAGCTGTTCGGTCAGGTCGAGCGCGGTGCGACCGTGAACGGATGATGGATCAATCGGCGCACGGTCGGCGGCGAAGCCGATCGTCGCCGGCAGGGACGCGACGATGAAGCCTGCGAGAAGTCTAAGGGTGAGAGCGTGATGGGTCATAGGCGGCTTGATTCTACCGATTTTTGGCGCGATGCGAGCGAATGCGCCGCATCTGACATGTGCCATCGCCTTTGCCTATGCGTGATAGCATTCAATGAAGTGAAATCGACGTTCAGGATAGGGGTGCTCGGCCTGCTGCTGTGTGCGCAGGCGGCGTGGTGCTACGAAGGGGAGACGCATCAGCGAATGACCTTCGTGGCGGCGCGCCAGTTCAACCTGTGCGCGCCTGAGGCTGGCTTGCCGGTGCTGACCCCGCTGCAAGTGCGCTACATCGCGCGCAGCTCGGTCAAGGAAGCCGGATCGCGCGTGGTGCGCAGCTTCCGCTGGGGCTTCTACGAGCGCGAAGCCGAAAAATCCAAGCACCTCTTCTGGCTTGTGCAAACGCGCCTTCACGCACGCTTGGAGCGTCTCACCACAAACGCGCTCGAAGCCGGCGATCTGCTCGAATACTACTCGGTGATCGGCCAGCTGATGACGCATTTGCAGGACATGAGCGTGCCTGTCTATGTGGTGCCTATCTACTTCAGCCGCTTCTGGCGATTGTCGATGCGCGACAGGCTGAGCATCTATCCGATTGATTCCGAGGCCTTGACCGAACGGCTCGAATCAATTGCCTGCGACGCGCTGCTTGATGATGTGGGCGCACCTTCCGAGTTGGTCTCAAGCCTAGCTGACGAGACAATCAATGCGATTCAAGAGACCATTCCCGGACAAGCGCCCGCCACTTGGGAAGCTTTCTGGCGATTCGGGCGCGAAGGTAGGTTTGGCCGCTACGGTCCGGCCCGCAATCGATTCGGCGAGCGCACCGACTTTCAGTGCGGCGAACAAACCTGCGTCTTTTTGGCGGACGATCCCTTGTACCGCGATTTCGCGTCCGACAGGCACCTTGATGCGCTGCGCAGCAGCTTGCGCTTGATGCAGTGGGCGCAGCAGCAACAGCCGTGAGGCTGCATGTCGGAACAACGCCTTGGGTGTTGGAAGGCGGGCTGTCGATCGCGCGCCAAGCGAAGATCGCCGAATCCCTTGGGTTCGAGTCATTTTGGCTGCCGGAGAATCACCTGACGCAGCCGTTCTCGCTGCCGGACCCGCTGATGATGCTTGCCGCCGCTGCGGCGCTCACCACGCGCATTCAGCTTGCGACGACCTCGTACTTGCTGCCACTGCGGGCGCCACTCGCCGCCGCCGAGCAAATTGCGGCGCTCGATAATCTGAGCGACGGAAGACTGCTGCTCGGTCTCGGTCGCGGGTTTGATCCCGATACGCTCGCAGCCTTCGGTGTCGAGCAAAGCAAAAAGCGGGCTATGTTCTCAGCGCATCTCGATACTATTTTGAGCCTTCTGAAGGGCGAGCCGGTGCCGGGCTGCGAGGGTGATCGACGACTTTCGCCGACGCCGGTACAGCGCCCGTATCCTTCGATGGTGGTGGCGGCCTTCGGCCCCAAGGCGATTGAACAGGCGGGCTCGCTTGGGCTTCCCTATTTGGCATCGCCTGCCGAGAGTTCAATCAGCCTTGAGGACAAGTACCGCGAGCATCGCGCCGCGTGCGCAGCGCACGGCCATACGCCGCCGAGCATGGTGCCGGTGATGCGCACGGTGTTTATTTCCGAGGATACACTCATGTTGCAGCGCGCACGCGAGTTGATTGCCAAGGAGCGGCGTTTGCGGCGCATCGAACAAGAGCCGAATGCGACGATCGACGAGATCGCGTGCGTGGGGACGGGCGATGAAGTGCGCGCGCGCATCGAAACACTCCAAGATCGATTGGGCATGACGCATTTCATCGCGTCGCGCATACGGCTGCAGGGGATGGATGAGGCTTCGATGCGGGTGTCGATGGAGGCGCTTTCTGAGCTTGTCGGTGAGGTCAGTTAGCCTCGGTTGGGTTTTCTATATCTTCGAGCAGCCGATGTGCTATGCGGGAAAACACAGTCAGGATTTACTGTGAAATTTGGAGGGATGCCTTCCAAATTTCACAGTAAAATTCGCCCGTCTCTGCGAAGCAGCGTGGTGACTGAATTTGCGGCCTGGAGAAGTAAGACGCAGAGTAGTGTTCCGCATCAGACAACCTTGCTCTCCAATCCCTCAGAGTGCCAGAATACGGTCGGCATTACCTATAATGCCGACGCCGTAGCGAGACAAGAATCGATGCCGGAAATCAATCCATGCGTGTTGTCTTGGGCGAGAGAAACCGCAGGGTTGACTTTGTTCGATGCGGCCAAGAAGTTACGAATTCGCAATGCGCACGGGCAAGAACCGGCGGAACGCTTGGCGGCATTAGAGTCAGGTGCGCATCAGCCCACCCGTTCCATGCTGACCAAGATGTCCAAGTGTTATCGGCGACCACTGATTACGTTCTATATGGATAAACCACCGCGACCGAGCAATTTTGGCAGGGACTTCAGAACGCTTAACGGCGAGATTTCGGCGAGGCAGAATGCACTTGTTCGCACATTAGTTCGGCATGCGATTGCTCACCAAGGCATCGTACGAAGCCTTCTTGAGGATGAACACGAGGCGCCAGTGGCATTTGTAGGGACAGTTTCCATGTCCAGTGGACAGTCGCATGCCTTGACAGCATTGCATAGTATTCTCGATGACTCGACGCCAACTAAACACGCGATTCTGTACGCTTGACCCCAAAGGCCAAGCTTAACCCGTCGCCTACAGCCACCCATCCCTTGCGTTATCGGGCAGGCCGTCCCCCCAAGACGTTCTTCTCCCACAGCTCACCAAGCGAGTGGTCGGAAAGCCAAGTTTCCAATGCCTTGGCGTTCAGCCGTTGAAGATGCGTGGCACCGTCCTTTCGATCAGCAACGATGACATGTTCCGGCGAGAATTCGTTAAGCAGATCGGTGGACTGTGTTGAAGCAATGATCTGGCACCTCTTCGAAGTTGAGTGCAGGAGTGATGCCAGCACAGCAATGGCGAAGGGGTGCAATCCAAGTTCTGGTTCGTCGATGAGTATTGTTTCGGGCTGGAGTTCTTCGGGCTGAATAAGGATGGTCGCTAGGCAGATGAAGCGTAAGGTGCCGTCAGAGAGAAGATGAGCCTTGCAGGG
Source organism: Gammaproteobacteria bacterium (assembly GCA_026709225.1). Taxonomy (GTDB): domain Bacteria; phylum Pseudomonadota; class Gammaproteobacteria; order Pseudomonadales; family Azotimanducaceae; genus Azotimanducus; species Azotimanducus chitobiosivorans. The sequence goes on from JAPOTJ010000068.1 coordinate 15,846, forward strand.
TGTGTCTTCGCCTTCCTCAGTCCACTCCAGTTCGATCTGGTTTTCGTTGTTAGGCCGTGGCCGGAGTAAAAAGCCTCCAAAGAACGGAGCGACTAAACGAACTGTTTTGACAATCCGGTTGTAGTGACGAGGGTGCTGATCTCTCAGGTGCGCGAGAAAAGCGGCTAAGTTTCGAGCATCCGGCCGCAGGTAGAGGTTGTCGTTGATGCCGTGCCATTGCCTTAGTGGGGCGGTGTCATCCGTGTCATTAAAATGATACACGCGCCAATTCTTCATGAACGGTACCGTGACGTCGTAGATACTGCTTCCCGCATCCTGAAGCTCCACTTTGGATTCAAAGTGCCCAGACTCGGATTGCCAGTCTTCGCCGTTGTCGCACGACAGCGTTTCACTGGCAAACACCAGGCGATTGTCTTGAGTTGGTTTCAAAATGAATTTGTAGCAGTTATGGCCGAAATATATCTCTGCGCTTAACTGCTCTGTGTGTTTGCGACCAGAATGCAGCAGAGAATCCGGGCCGCCATGTTTGCTCACATAGCGTTGCAGCCTGCCAGTGAGCAACTGTTGAACCAATTGAAAGAAACCGATGAGGTTGGATTTCCCCGCCCCGTTCGCGCCAATCAATACGTTCAGCGCTGTCAGTTCAAGATCACACTCTTGAATGGATTTGAAGCCGTGCAGCTTCAACCGGGAGAGCTTGTTCTGATTCACGATTACGGCCGCCGCTGGCGTACTGCGTGTCTCTCGGCGAATATCAAGTCATGGCCTTTAATGTGGTCGCCCTCGAACAGGTGATGCCACGGTCTGGATTCAACATCCTCTCGACCATCCTATGCTCGCTCCTATGCGCGCGAGCATTAAAACGAGCATTAAATGCGTTTAACGCTCGTTTTAATGCTCGCGCGCATAGGAGCGAGCATAGGATGCGATCAATGCGCATGAGCATGATCGGCATCATTGCTTGAACTCATAGTGCGCATACTTGCCTCGTCCGACTGATTGAAGTTGAGGATTTTCTCGTCGCAACTCAGTCATCAATCGATAGACTTGGTTGCGGTCAAAGCGAGTGATTCGCCGGATGTCGCCGTTGCCCAATCCAGGCACACCTCGACTTGCCCGCTCCATCAAGATGCTCAGCACTCGAGTCTTGGCGGCTTCCCAGTCAATGCGTCGGCGCCCCTCGTTTTGTGTTCCTTCATTCAAGCGGTTGAACAGTTCAGGGTGGATGCACCAATAGGCGCCTCGGCCGCTACCGCCGTGTTCAATGTAGCCAGCAGCTTCCATGCCAGAGAGCGCGCTGCGGATTTTCGCTTCGCTTCGCTGGCACAAGGTCGCCGCCCCGCCGATACCCACTTCCGGCTGCTGAAGCAAGTGTTTCAGCAGCAGCAGTTCGTCCACGTTCAAAAGTCGCCCGCGACTACCTTCTTCCGCGATGAACTGCCGAAACGCAGGGTTCAATTCACTTTTCGGAAAGCTAACCGACACCGATTCCCCGACCTCAGTTATTTGAGGCGGCTCTTTGCCTTCCATAAGCAGCGCGGAGAACATTCGGCTGATGCCGAGATTGCTTCGGTTGACGAGCCGTAGACGAGTGAGCGCTTCGACTAGCAGTGGGTTTCTGGCTGTTGGCTGATGATGAAGGATATTAGTTGGGGTAATGCCGCCAATCAATCCTCCCGGGTTGCCGATTTCAAGATGGTCATCATGCAGCTTCACCATCACTGGACTCGCAGTGCGCAGGTCAAGATGGCAGAAGGCATTCATCAACGCCTCGCGCACGGAGACCTCTGGCCACGTGTGGTACTCAAAATGGAACAGGCCGTCCACATGCGTTGTGATGGGATTGTGGGGAACTAGTAGCTCTTCGATTCTCTGCACCGACAAGGGCAGGGCGCTGACACGGTCTTCCCGAATACCGTAATCGGTATCGGAAGTCATTTGTAGGAACGTCCAGTTGTGTCCGTGTAGGTGTTCTCGAATAGCGCCTTCCGTGCCGGCGAGCATGAGCGCTGCGCGAGTGAGGCTGCCACGTTGAATGAGGCCGAGTGCGGACAGCAATTCCGCATCCGATAGATTCATCAGATCAACAGGGGCGCGCTCCCTGTGCGCTTGGTTGCGCAGGGCTTCAAACGCAACTGCCGAGAGTAACGCGGGATCGTACTTGGCGACATGCTCGGCGGTGTAGTCGGTTTCGCCGGTCTCGACACCTATCTTTCGACGTAGGGTGCCGGTGAGTGGCACACAGTCCTTGCCGATACGAATCGTGCCGCGGCCTGCGGTGTCAGTGTAGGGTGGCATGCCGGGGTAGATTTGCATGAGCAAGAGACGGCCGCTGCCCTCAGGCACCGATAGTTCTTCAAACACGGGCGTGATCTTCGGGTCGGTCCGTTCATACACCGCTTTCTTCAGGAGGTTCGGATCGATTTCAGGCGGCACGCCAAGAATAGCTCGTTCGCGCTCTTTGATCCGATCCGCTACGCCGAACACAACCGTCCCGCCACCACCGTTGGCCATGCACACAGCCATATCTACCGCCGACTTGACGGCACTATTGCGACTTCGCGCATCCCACTTCTTGAAATCGAGGTCTTGATCCTCCAAGTCGTCGGCGAAGCAGCGATCAAGTTCTGCGAGTAGAGATTCGATGTCTTCGGCGGTTCTCATGATTCCAACGTTACCTTACTTCATCACACCATCGTGCGCCTATTCGCCCAGAACCTCCCGCAGCATCTCACTCACCTGCTTCGGATCAGCGCTTCCCTTTGATGCCCGCATCACCTGCCCAACAAAGAACCCAAGCAAGCGCGTCTGGCCTTGCCGGTATTGCTCTACTTGTTTGGGGTTGGCGTCGATGACCGATTGCACCAGTTCTGCGAGTGCTGAGGTGTCGCGCACCTGTGCGAGGCCTTGTTCTTCGATCAGCGCATCGACGTTGAGGCTCGCATCGCCCGCGTCCCAGATCACGCGAAACAAGTCGCGAAGTCCCGCGCTTGACAAGGTGCCGTCGAGATTTCTCAGCGCGAGCATCGCGCCTTGTGTGGGTGTGACCGGGCAGCTGGCCATGTCGATTTGCGTTCGGTTGAGGCTTGCGCGCACTTGCCCGAGCAGCAGTTTCGAGAGCGCTTGACCGAGGCCGTCGGGTGCGTCGTCGGACATCGCTTGCAGCGCGGCGTCGAGCCAATCGACCATGTCGGGGTCGCTCGTCAGGCGCGCGGCGTCGTCTGCACTCACTTCGTGTTCGCGCATGAGCCGTTCGGCTTTGGCGTCGGGGAGTTCCGGCATATCGCGGCGCACCTCTGCTAAGAGATGCGCGTCCACATGCACGGGCAGTAGGTCAGGGCAGGGGAAGTATCGGTAGTCGTCCGAGAGCTCCTTGCCACGCATGGCCTTGGTGGTGCCTGAGACGTGGTCGAACTGACGAGTTTCGCGCTTCACCGTCTCGCCGGACTCAAGAAGCCTTCGTTGGCGCCCGACTTCGTATTCGAGCGCTTGCTCAAGGAAGCGAAACGAGTTGATGTTCTTGAGTTCAGCGCGCTCGCCGAGCGTATCTTGACCTGCGGGACGCAGCGAGATATTGGCATCGCAGCGCATCGAGCCTTGGCTCAAGTTGCCGTCGCAGATGCGCAGGTGCGTGACGAGCCGGTGGATATGCCGGAAGCAGGCGGCGGCTTGCGCCGGGCTTCGCATATCGGGTTCGGTGACGATTTCGAGAAGCGGCATGCCGGAGCGGTTGAAGTCGAGTGCGGTGAGGCCGGGGTAGGCATCGTGAATGGACTTGCCGGCGTCCTCTTCCAAATGCGCGCGCGTGATTCGCACCGGCAGGCTTGTCCCTTCTTCCGTTTCGACGACAATGCGACCGGTGCCAACGACTGGGTGTTCAAACTGGCTCGTCTGGTAGCCCTTCGGCAAGTCGGGGTACAGATAGTTCTTGCGGTCGAAGGTGCTGTATTCGGGAATCTCGGCATCAATTGCGATGCCGAAGCGAAGTGCTTTTTTGAGCGCGTCAGCGTTGAGTACCGGCAGTACGCCGGGCAGCCCGAGGTCGATGCCGCACGCTTGGCGGTTTGGGCTCGCGCCAAACTCGGTGGCTGCGCCAGAGAACAGCTTCGAGGCGGTATTGAGTTGCACATGCACCTCTAGTCCGATGACGGTCTCCCAATGCGTCTTCATCGCGCGCCTCTTGGATTACAGCGCCGGACGCTGCCGGTGATGGTCGGTGGCCTGCTGAAAAGCGTGGGCGACGCCGAGCAGACGGGCATCGGAAAAATGCGGACCGATGAGCTGCGCGCCGAGCGGCAAGCCGCCATCGAAGCCGCAGGGCATGGACAGGCACGGCTGGCCGGCGAGCGCGGCAGGCGTTGTGAAGCAGTCCTGCTGATACATGGCGATGTGATCGCCTGCGAGTTCGCCGCGCTTGAAGGCAATACCGGGGGTGCTTGGCGTGAGCAGCACATCGACCGATTCAAAGGCGCGTGCGAATTCGTCTCGGATGACGCGCCGGACGCGCATGGCTTTTTTGTAATAGGCATCGTAGTAGCCATACGACAAGCAATAGGTGCCGGTGAGAATGCGTCGCTTGACCTCGGCGCCGAAGCCTTCAGAGCGGGAGCTTCGGTACACCTCTTCGAGTGATTCGGCATCTTCGCCGCGGTGCCCGTAGCGCACGCCGTCGAATCTTGATAGGTTCGATGAAGCTTCCGAGCACGCGAGTACGTAGTAGGCAGGAATCGCAGCGAAGGTTGAGGGTAGCGACACATCCTCGAAGCGCATGCCGAGCGATTCGAGCTCGCATCGCGCAGCATCGAGCGTGGCGGCGTAGCCAGCGCTCTTGAGCGCGTCCATGTATTCGCGTGGCAGGCCGATGCGAAGATTTGCGCTTGATAGTGCGCCGTCGTTCGCAATCAAGTCGTCCAAGTCTTCAACGCCGCGCTCGTTTGAGGTCGAATCGCGTGTATCGAATCCGGCCATGGCGCGCAGCATTAGCGCGACGTCGTAGGCGCTTCTGGCAATGACGCCTGCTTGGTCAAGGCTTGATGCGAACGCGATCATGCCGAATCGAGACACGCGGCCGTAGGTGGGGCGTATGCCTGTGACGCCGCACAACGACGCGGGCTGGCGTATCGAGCCGCCTGTGTCGGTGGCGGTGGCTGCGGCCGCAAGCCCAGCGGCAACGGCTGCGGCGCTGCCGCCGGATGAGCCGCCTGGTACGCGCGACTCGTCCCACGGATTGGCGACCGGTCCGTAGGCGCTGTTCTCATTGCTCGACCCCATCGCGAACTCATCCATGTTGCTTTTGCCGAGCACGACAACGCCAGCTTGTGCAAGGCGTTCGACAATGGTCGCATCATAGGGTGCGCGCCAGTGCTCGAGTATCTTCGAGCCGCAGGTGGTGAGCTCGCCTTTCGTGCAGAAGATGTCCTTGTGGGCGATCGGAATACCGAGGAGCGGGGACCTCTCGCCTTGGGCGATGCGGGCGTCGGCGTCCGCTGCGGCGTCTCGCGCCGCTTGCTCATGCAGCCGCAGATAGCAGCCGAGCCTCGGATTGATATGCTCGATGCGTGCGAAGTGCGCCTCGACGAGTTCGCTCGCCGAGCATTGGCCGCCGTCGAGCAACGTTCGAAGCTCGCGTATGTCGAGATAGGGATCGGGCATTTATTCCACAAATCTGGGCACGAGATAGAAGCCGTCTTGCGCGGCGGGCGCGCCAGTTTGCAGCGCCCCGGGGTCGGGGTCTTCGGTGACTTGATCGCCCCGCAGCCGCTGCACGGCTTCATGCGGATGCGCAAGCGGCTCAACACCCTCGGTCTTGACCGCTTGCATGGCCTCGATCATATCGATAATGCGCGCGATGTCGGCTTGCGCGCGGATCGTCTCATCGGCATCGAACCGAAGCGCGGCGAGGCGCGAGAGATACGTGATGTCGAGTGATTTTTCTGTCACGTCGGCGATGTGCTGCGCAAATAGACTAGCTTAGCGCAAGTCCTCAATGTCGAGGGCAAGATGGGTTATCTCGGCGAGATGCGTGGCTTCAAATTCGAGTTGTCGCAATTGCTCGAAGCAGGCCTCGCGATGCTCGATGCATGCAGCTTTGCCAGCGTCGATGCCGAGCAAGCGCGGCCAGGTGAGTGTGCCGCTGCGCGCATCAGACCCCGTCGGCTTGCCGAGGTGCGCTCGCGAACCAAGGCAATCGCGCAGGTCGTCCGCCGCTTGAAAGGCGAGTGCGAAGGATGTGCAGAAGGCGTCGAGCAGCGTCATCTCGCCGCCTGAGCTCAGTAGGCCGAAGCGCAGCGAAGCGCGAAAAAGTGCGCCGGTCTTCATGGCGTGCGTGCGCGTCAGATAGTCGAGATTTGCATCTTCGGCGGCATGCGACCGGAGGTCGAGCATCTGTCCGCCGGCCATGCCCGCAACGCCGCCCGCTTCGCCGAGTTCGCCAAGCATGCGCACGCGCTGTGAAGGCGCTAGCTTTGTGCTGTTCGCGAGCAACTCAAAGGCGAGTGACTGCAAGGCATCGCCCGCAAGTAGCGCAGTTGCTTCATCAAAGGCCTTGTGCAGGCTTGGCTGTCCGCGTCGCTCATCATCGTCGTCCATGCACGGCAGATCGTCGTGGGCGAGCGAGTAGCAGTGGATGAGTTCGACGGCGCATGCGGGTATCAATGCCTTCTCGTGCTCGCCGCCCGCATCCACGCAGGCGGCCAGACACAGGAGTGGGCGCAGGCGTTTGCCGCCGCCGAGCACGGCGTAGGCCATGGCATCCCGGAGGCGGCCTGCGGGCAGTTCGTCGATGTGTGATGCGAGCGTCGTGTGAACCTGTGCTCGCCACGCCTCAAGCGTCGCGCTCGTCATCTGAATCTAGTGTCCTGTCCCATAAATAAGTGTGGATTCAGCGCGCAGGAGAAGGGCTGTG
>JAPOTJ010000014.1 GCA_026709225.1 Gammaproteobacteria bacterium
TCTGGCGACGGCACTTCGATTAAACGGCCTTCCCGAATCCACAGGAATCGGTTCGCCAAGGTTTGAGCAAACAGCCGATCATGTGAAGTGATCAATAGCGTCGCCTTGGACCTCTCAAGCTCGGCCTCAATGTGTTCCCGCCCCTCGATGTCGAGATGGTTGGTCGGCTCATCAAGAATGAGGAAGTTCGGCGCACTCATCGAAATGACGGTGAACATGAGGCGTGCGCGCTCGCCGCCGGAGAGAACAGACAAGGGCTTGTTGCGGTCGGTCTCGTCGAATCCGGCGCGTCCGAGCCGGGCGGTGACTGTGTGGCTGTCGTGCGGCACGCGCTTCAACACGAAGTCGATCATCCGTTGTTCGCCGACAACTTCTGCGAGCTCTTGATCGAAGTAGCCGAGCTTGGTTTGCGGGCTCAGTCGAAGCTCGGTCGTGCGTTCCGGTGCCGCTGCAGCCTCGACAATCATGCGAATGAACGTTGATTTGCCGACCCCGTTCTCGCCGAGAAGCGCCACGCGATCGCCGTTTCGTAGCGCAGTCTCAGGCACACGAAACAGGTGCTTTGTCGGATCGGCGGGATGCGGCACCCAGGTTTCTTCAATCTTCAGTGCAAGCTTGGAGCGCGAAGTGCCAAGTTCTAGCGAAAGTTCGAGCGGCGACCCACTGGTGACGAATGTGCGCTCATCCTCCAAGCGCTCAATTCGCCGCTTCATCGCCTTGGCACGCTTTGACAGGTCTTCATTGTCGAAGTCCCGGCCCCACTGGGCGAGGCGCTGCGCACTGCGGCGAAGGCTGTCAATGCGCTTCTCTTCGGCATCCCTCGCGGCGCGCGCCGCCTCGTCCGCGGCATCAAGCCTGCGCTTGGCTTCGCCGTATGGGCGGCGGATACGGAGAATTGCCTGATCGCGCATAAAGAGGGTTTCGCGTGTCACTCGATCTAAGAATCGACGGTCGTGGGAGACAATCACGAACGCCCCGTGGAAGGCGAGCAGCCGCCGTTCAAGCGCCACCAAGGCATCAAGGTCGAGATGATTGGAAGGCTCGTCGAGCAGCATGAGATCAGGGTCGCGCAGCATCGTCCTCGCCACCAGCACCAGCGTTTGACGGCCACCTGAGAGATTCTGCAAGGCCGTCGTCAAGTCGTTCGCGCCAAATCCAAGTTGAAAAAGCAGTGCTTCTGCGCGCCAGGACTCACGTGCGCCGAGAGACGCATCTAGCACGGCTTCGAGCACGGTGGAACGAGTGAGGCGCGACGGGATGAACTGCTCTACTTGCGCGAGCCTCAGTCCCTTTTGCGGCCTGACCTCGCCATCGTCCGGCGCTCTATGCCCGGCAAGCAGCGCGAGCAATGTTGATTTGCCGCAGCCGTTGTGCCCCACCAAAGCAAGGCGGTCGCCGCGGCCGATTGACAGTGACAGGCCCGCGAACAAGAGCCGCCCGCCTTCGCTGTGGCTGTTGATCTGGGCTCGTAGCAGGAGGCTCACGACGGTGCGAATTCAGATGATGGTGGGAAGTGTTGTATTCTCGCTCGATTCTCGTATTGGCATGCAAAGAAACTATGATTCCGCCCAAACCCTCCGTCAGCCTCGCCGCGCTTCCGGGCAAGCGCCAAGCAATCCTCGACCTCGCACAGGAAATCGAACGTCAAGGCTTCGAAGGCATCTATTGCACGAGCCTCACCGAGGGCCTGTCGCTCAGCCTCGCGATCGCGATGCGAACGTCCGCAGTAGCGCTCGGCACGAGCATCGTCCCCATCTACCATCGGATCCCCCAAGAATTCGCCTACTCCGCGGCGTTTGTCTCTGAAGTGAGCAACGGGCGCTTTCGTTTTGGCATCGGCGTCAGCCACAAGCCCATGCTTGACCGCGCCGGTGTCACCGCTGGCAAGCCGCTTGCCGACGTTCGGGCGTTTGTCGAGGCGTTGCGCGCCGTGCCGAGAGCTGGTGAACTCCCGCCAATCGTCCTCGCCGCGATGCGCAAACGCATGATCGCGCTCGCCGGTGAGATTGGCGACGGCATGGTGTTCGCCAATGGCGCCAGGTCGCATATGTCGGAAAGTCTCTCGGTGCTCTCGCAGGCGCAGCGCAGCGGCGACGATTTCTTCATCGGCGCGATGATTCCTACCTGCGTTTGTGACGATGAAGCCGCGGCGAAAGCAGTGCACCGGCGCACCATGATCACCTATGTATCGATGACCAACTATCGCAACTACTGGAAAGAAGCCGGCTACGAGGAGGAAATGACAGCGATTGAAGCGGCGCTCGCGACGCGCGACCGCGATGCCGTCACCGCCTGCATGAGCGACAAGTGGCTCGCGGACGTGACGCTTTTCGGCAGCGCCGCCAAGGTGCGCGAGGGCGTGGAGGCTTGGCATGAGAGCGGCATCAAAACCATCATCTTGGTGCCATCCTCGGCCGCGGGCAATCAGCAGGTGGCGTTCCAAGAACTCATCGACGCCTATGAATAGGCTTTGGGTGCTGCGCCACGCGAAGTCGGACTGGTCGAGAGCGCTTCCCGACTTCGACCGGGACCTCAATGAACGGGGCGTGCGCAACGCCGACGCGCTTCGCGATTGGCTGCACGGTCAAGAATATTTGCCGCAGCGGATTGTGACATCGCCCGCGCTGCGTGCTGCGCGCACTGCCGAGGCGGCCCGTACAGCCTGCCCGAGCGCGCGTTTTCTGACTGATATGCGCATTTATCATGGCGATGCGGACACCATGCTGCGCGTTGTGTGCGAGGTCGAGGACTCCGTCGAGTCGCTGTTGATCGCCGGACACAACCCCGGCATCACCTACTTTGTCAATGCCCTCTCAGGCAGCCCTGTGATTGATGTGCTGCCAACATGCGGGCTCGTGCGCTTCTCGGTCAAGTGCTCTTGGCGCGAACTCGATTTTGGCGCCGCGCAGCTCGACTTGCTGCGCACTCCGAAAGGCGGCGTGCAATGATCGGACAGTTTCTCGCTGATCGCGACCGCGCGCGTGCAGCCAAGGACCCGTGGGCGGAACTGTGTGTGCTTGCGAGCCTTGACGGGACATGCCCACGTCTGCGTATTCTGGTGCTGCGAGACCTCGACGGCGGCCTTGGCGTGTTCTACAGCGAGCATTCATCGAAGGCCGGTCAACTCGTGCTGACACCGCAAACCGAACTCCTGACCTACTGGGATTCGATCAAGGTGCAGTATCGGCTCTGCGTGACGCTCGCGCCGATGCCGAGGGAGGTCATCGACACGCACTGGCCACGCCGACCGGCGATCTCGAAGGCCCTCGACTGGCTCTACGAAACAAAGCCGCAAGGTAGCGTGATCGAATCCGATCGCTCACTTGACCAACTGCTCGCGCAGAGCGACGCCAAAGACGTGCCACCACCGGGCGCTTCAGGCGCGATGATTCATATTGTCAACATGGAGCGACTGCAACTTCAAGCTGACGGAAAACACTTGCGGGAGCGGTTTGATCAGACGACGGGCGCTCGCGAGACGCTGGTGCCGTAACTCGGCAAACGCTCAATCATTCAGCATCTCGTTTCGATGCGATGACCGACAAGAACGCTTCAGCGAAATTCTTGAGCTTGACCGCGCCGACGCCATTGATTTCACTGAATTCTTCGGTCGTGCTCGGTCGCTTCTCCGCCATTTCCACGAGACTCCGGTCAGGAAAAATGACATAGGCCGGCACGCCGCGCGCTTGCGCCAAGTCGAGACGCAATGCCCGCAGCGCATCGAGCAGCGGCATGTCCTCATCGCTTAGCTCCGGCTTCTTTTTCAAGACGATCTCGCGCGTCTTGCGCGTGGCCTTGACGAGCTTGTCCTTGCGATAGCGGAACTCGCCGCGTCCGCGCAGTAGGTCATTGCCAGCGCGCGTGATCGAAAGTCCGCCGTAGCCGGCGATATCCAAGCGCAAATGCCCGGCGGCCACCAATTGCCGAATGATCGAGCGCCATTCGTCCTTGCTGCGTTCAGCGCCGACGCCAAAGGTCTTCAAGCGATGATGACCCCATTTCTGAATGCGCTCGGTCTCACTACCGCGCACGATGTCGATGACGTGCGCCGCGCCGAATCTTTGCCCAGACCTGTAGACGGCGGATAAGAGTTTCTGGGCATCGATAGTGCCGTCTTCAAGCTCGACCGGGTCAAGGCATACATCACAGTTTCCGCAAGCTTCAGCGTGCTCGCCGAAGTAGCGCAGCAGGGCGACGCGGCGACACGTCGGCGCTTCGCAATATCCCAAGAGGGCGTCAAGGCGCTTGTGCTCGCGTCGCTTTCGTTCATCACCGGCATTCTCCTCTTCGATAAAGCGACGCCGCATGGCCATGTCGGCGAGTCCGTAGAGCATGTGCGCTTCGGCTGGTTCGCCATCGCGCCCGGCGCGCCCGATCTCTTGATAGTAGGCTTCGAGGCTGCCGGGCAAGTCCATATGCAGGACGAAGCGCACATCCGACTTGTCGATGCCCATGCCGAAAGCAACAGTCGCCACCATGACGATGCCTGATTCGCTCATGAACATGTTTTGATTGACTTCGCGGTCATCCTTGTCCATGCCTGCGTGATAGGCAAGCACGCGGACGCCGTCAGCCGCAAGCAGCGCGGCGGTTTCGACGGTCTTGCGGCGCGACAGGCAATAGATGATGCCGCTCTCCCCCGCATGGCGGCTGATAAATTCGCGAAGCTGCGTCTTCCATGTCTGCTTGTTGGCGACAGACAGGCGGATGTTCGGCCTGTCGAAGCCAAGCACGAACTGCGAAACCTTGTTCGCGAACAGCCTGGCCGCGATGTCTTCGCGCGTCACTTCATCGGCGGTCGCCGTCAGCGCGGCGATGGGCGTGTCCGGAAACAGTTCCGGCAGTCGCGTCAAGTCCTCGTATTCCGGCCGGAACGACGGCCCCCACTGCGAGATGCAGTGCGCTTCGTCAATGGCGATGAGACTCACCGGCAGTGCTTGCAGACCGTCGAGCATCGGCTCGCTCATCAAGCGCTCGGGCGAGAGGTAGAGGAGCTTCGTTTCGCCTTGGGTGACTCGCTGCCACGCATCGTCGTTGTCCTGCCAACTGTTGCCAGAGTTGATGCTGTCAGCCGCAATACCAGCGAGCTTGAGCGCCGAGACCTGATCCTGCATAAGCGCGATGAGCGGCGAGACGACCACCGCAAAGCCTTCTTTGACAAGTGCTGGCACTTGAAAGCACATCGATTTGCCCGACCCTGTCGGCATGACGATGAGCGCGTGCTGCCCCGCAAGCAGGGCATCAATCGCTGCCTCTTGACCCGGGCGGAACGACTCAAAGCCGAAGGTTTCTTGCAACACCTTCTGGGCCAAGCTCTTCAAAGATGTTTCGTTCAATGCCGCGCACATGGGTATGTGTTTTCACCAACTGGCTTCCTGAGCGATTATATTGCCGTGCTTCTCAGTCTCGCGAAGTTCGGCGCCCTGCACACATGAGTTTGGATAGCTTCACGGCGCGGCTTCGCGCCATTGTTGAATCCTCCGCGTTCCAAAACACGGTGATTGCGGTCATTCTGGTGAATTCGGCGACGCTTGGCCTCGAAACCTCGCCGTGGTTCAAAACGCACTACGGAAGCGTGCTTTCGCTTATTGACCGAGCCGCCATCGCGTTCTTTGTCGTCGAACTGCTCGTCAAGCTATTCGTCTACAGGCTTAGTTTTTTCCGCAGCGCTTGGAATATATTCGACTTTGTTGTGGTGGCGGTGACCTTGATGCCTGCCACCGACAACATGTCGATATTGAGAATGCTGCGCATCGTGCGCGCCTTCCGGCTGATCTCGGCGGTGACTGGCATGCGAACGGTCATTGAAGGACTGCTGCGCGCGCTGCCCGGCATGGGCTCGATCACGATGCTGCTGTGCCTGTTGTTCTATGTTGCCGCTGTAATGGCAACGACGCTCTTCGGCACCGAATTCGACGCTTGGTTTGGCTCGGTAGGGCGCTCCGCCTTCTCGCTCTTTCAGATCATGACGCTCGAATCCTGGTCGATGGGCATTGTCCGACCAGTCATGGAACTCTATCCGTATGCGTGGCTGTTCTTCGTCGTCTTCATCCTGCTGTCGTCGTTCACCGTGCTCAATCTGTTCATTGCCATTATCGTCAACGCGGTGAACTATGTATCGAGCCACGAGAGGCATGATGAAACGCCCATTGAAGCCCTGACGCGGGAAATCGCCGAACTTCGATCTGAAGTTCGGGCGCTCAAAGTGCATCGCGGGACGTAGGCGGAAGCCGCCTGCGCCAAAAATCGCTCTTTTTCAACAGGCGCTAGACCATGGACACAATTTCAGCTTCCACTCGATCACAAAACCAACTCAAGCGCTCGCTTGACCTTTTGCGCACAGTATGGGAAGTCGGCCATGTGGAGATTCGAGTTGACGACGACACATCGGAATGGCCGAGGCTTGACATGGATGAATCCTTTGCCCTTCGAATCCGCAGCGACAAGGTGGAAGTGACCGCGCCGACAGCATGGGGCGCGATGCGGGCATTGTCTCGCATCGCCGAGATGGTTGATGCGGACGGCAACCTCCCGGACGCCGACGCAGACGCCGATGCAAAGGATGCGCCGCGCCATGCTTGGCGTGGCCTGTTGCTCGACCCCGCACGGCACTTCTTAAGCATCAGCGCTCTCAAGCGCACCCTTCTCGGCATGTGGGCGTGCAGGCTCAACGTGCTGCATCTGCATCTGTCGGATGATCAAGGACTTCGTCTCGCGCTGCTTGGGCGCACGCCGCCTTGGCCGCACTATCAACGACGCGAGCTGGGCGAATTGGTCGAGTTCGCAGCCTCGCTAGGCATCCGCGTAGTGCCGGAGATCGACCTGCCGGGCCATGCGACCGCGCTGCTCGCACTGTGTCCCGAGCTTGCCAAGGGACAGGCCCCTCAGGCACCGTCTCGATCTTTCGGTGTGCATCAAGCGTATGTGGACTGCGAACGAGCGGATGTTCGCGAAGCGATTGGCGAGATCATCGCCGAGCTCGCAGGGATTTTTCCCGACACGTATCTTCATTTGGGTGGCGATGAATGCGAAGGCTACGCGCAGCCGGACGACTTTGCTGCGTTTCTTGTCGACACTGCCTCGCGTCACGGCAAGCGTGCGATCTTCTGGGATGAAGCGCTTGCTGCCAATTTGCCACCGTCGTCATGCGTGCAAGCGTGGCGTCATCCAAAGCTTCTTGACGCTGCGCGGCGCGAAGGCCACGCGAACATTCTTTCCGCACCCTATTATCTTGATCTCATGTTTCCATCAGATGCGCATCACGCCTTCGACCCAAGTGCGGACAATGACGCCGCGCAGGCGGCGCTGCTCAGCCATCCCGCCCTCGCCGATGTTCGGGCGGCACTTGCGTGGTATGAGACACGCACGGCACCGCTCGCAGATTCGTTCGAGGGTAGCGGGAACGGTCCGGTCTTGGGCGGCGAAGCCTGTCTCTGGGGCGAACTTGTTGGCGAACACCAACTCGATACGCGCCTTTGGAGCCGGATGCCTGCCATCGCGAGTCGATTCTGGTACGGACCGGACTCCGTGCCTCCCGATAGATCACGCTCTGATGCCCATCTGTACCGAATCGCTGATATTCGAGTTGGCCCGAGCGCGTGGCTAGACAGTCTCGGACTCAGCCCGGATGAGCACGCGCACCTCGCGTTGCTGCTCGCTTGTCTTGAGCCGGTCAAGTGGTACGCTCGCGTGCTCGGCCCCGCCATGCTTGAGCGAATCGAAGACCGTGATGAAGCCGCACCTCGCCCCTATGATGTCGATTCGCCACTCGACCGTCCAGTGGACTTTGTGGACCCGGAGAGCCAAGAAGCGGTGCGCTTCTCTCGCGCTACAGACAAGCGCGAGTTTGCGGTGCGTTGGCGGGCGCAGTACGCGACCGTCAAACATCTCGCCGAGCGAATGCCGCAGATTCGCGAGATTCTGCCGCTCTCCGAGCGTCTTGCCGATTTCGCGGATGTTGTGGACGGGCGAATGGACTTGGAGACGTTTCATCAGAAGCACGATCAATCGCCCGTCGCGGAGTTGACCCTTGCGGTGCTAAGGAGCCTCTGATCAAAACTGCAAAGCTCATCGAGACATGGTGCGCGTTCGAGGGCAGCTCCTCATCGCACACGCTGACGCGGCTGCGGCGAGGCCACATACACGATACGTTCCTCGTCGAGTCGCAAGACATGCCCATCGCCGTTATGCAAAGAGTGAATCGCACGGTGTTTCGCGACCCGCAGGCGCTCATTACCAATGCCGAGGCTGTTGAACCCTTTGTGCGCGACCGAGTGGCGGCGCGTATTCCTGCGCGCGCTGGCAAAGCCTGCGTGATCGATGAGGCGGGCGATTACTGGCGTGCGTTCGCGCATTTGGGACCGAGCCTCAATCTGGATCTGCCGCAATCAACCGCGCAGTGCTTTGCTGCGGGCGAGGCGTTCGGTGGCTTTCAGGCCGCGCTTGCAAACTTGTCGCCTGAACAGCTCCGCATCTGCATCGACGGGTTTCAGGACTTCGCGGTGGCAGCAAGCCGGTTTGAACTTGCGATCAAATCAGATGCCTGCGGGCGTTTGTCATCGTCGGTGGACTTTGCCGATGCGCTCGTTACACGGAAGGGACAGGCACCCATGCTCTCCGGGCCTTTCGGCATCGTGCATGGCGACTGCAAGTTCAACAACGTGCAATTTGATGCGAGCGGTGAACGGGTGATCGCGGTACTCGACTTGGACACCGTCATGTGGCACAGGCGCGCACTCGATTTTGGCGACCTTGTGCGCGCCGGCGCGGTGCTCGGGGCAGAAGATGATACGGAAGCTGAAATCGACCTTGCGCGCGTGAGCGCGTTTGCGGCAGGTTTCCGAACCGGTGCGGGTGCGCTCGCGCCTGAACGCCAAGCGCTGTTCGATGCGCTGCTGCATGTCACGTTGATGCTGACGTTGCGCTTCTACAGCGATCATCTGAACGGCGATGTGTATTTCCAAGTGGACGCGCCGGGTGACAACCTTCGCCGCGCGTGCGGTCAATGGGCGCTATTCGAGCAGGCGGCGTGCCGTCGAAAAGAGGTCCTGCGGGCGCTGAAATGAGTGAGGATTGGACGCGGCGCACAATCGGCCGCATTGATTCACTGCCTCGCACCGATACAGCGCACTTGCGTACAGTCGGGCGCTGGCTACTGGACGAGCTGCGGGAACGGCCTACCGAAGCCGTTGTCGATGTTGCGCTTGAGCTGCTCGCCAAAGGTCATCGCCTGATTGCGTGCGAATTGGTGCAAGGACACGACCGCGCCTTGCGTTCGCTCGATATTAGTCGGCTTGAAGCCTTTGGCGCGGATATGTCGAGCTGGCACGCGGTGGACATCTTCTGCGTGAGTCTTGCCGGACCTTGCTGGCGCGAAGGACAGATCTCGGATCAGGACATCGAACGCTGGGCATCGAGCGAAAGTCCTTGGTGGCGGCGAGCAGCACTTGTTGCCACGACTGGCCTCAATGTACGCACGCGAGGCGGCTATGGCGATTCAGATCGAACGCTCGCCGTCGCACGCCTCTTGGTTGACGACCGAGCGGACACAGTGGTCAAGGCGCTGTCATGGGCCTTGCGCGAACTCATCTACTGGGAGCCTGATCGAGTCGAGGCGTTTCTCGTCAAACACCAAGACCGGCTTGCGGCGAGGGTGAAGCGTGAAGTCAAGGCTAAACTTGAGACTGGCCTCAAGACCGCGAAAGCTCGCGCAAATCCTCGGCGTAGTCGGCGAGACGCGCCTGTACCCTCGTCGTTTGCTCTGCGCTGAGTGATGCGAGCACTTCAAGCAGGACACGCCTCACGAGTGCTTGGTTGTGCACCTCCGCGTCGATCAGGTCTTGGCTGTAGAAGCGCTGCTGCGGGCCGAACACGGCCTCAAACTGGGCATCAAAGGCCTCCTTGTCGCCTCGGGCTTTGAGTAGCGACAGGAATTCAGTCTGCCAGCGTAGCCGATACTCGCTCCAGCCCTCGCTTTCCGGCCGATATTCGGACGCGCCCGCAGCAAGTAGCGATTTCTGTTCCCGATTCAAAGCGCCCGCGAACCGTTCGAGGATGCGCTTGAAGTTCTTGCGCCACCGATCTTGCCGGTCTTCGCGCGACCGACGCGCCGCACGCTTGTCCAAGCGCTCGTTCTCCTTTTTGAACTTCTCCGCAATCTGATCGACTTGCGCGTCGCTGAAGCGCTTGATGAACCGCTTGGCCGCCGGTTCGCCGGTGCGCTCGATGCGCCGCCACCAGCCTTGCACGGTCTCGTAGACCTGCTCGAAGTCGGCAGGCTGGATGCCTCGTTCCACGGCCGCCGCAAAGCGCTCCAAGTCGCTTGCGTAGCGCGGTAGCTCTTCGTACCTGTGCCAGCGCCAGAGTGTCTCGAGCTCTGACTCAAAGAGCGTTTCTTGCTCCGCCGTCAAATCAATATAGTCTTCCAGCGCCGCCGCAAGAAAGCTGTCGAGATTGTTGTAGAAAAACTGCACGCCGCAGCCAGTGAGGGTGACAAGCGCGCACAACAGCAAAATAGAGCCGCGGCAGACTTTCTTGGCGCACAAGGGTAGGTGTATCATTCCGTCAGCTTTTTCTTCGGACCATTTCAGGAGACTATTATGGGCATGGAAGTGTTTATCGATGTGTTGGCCCGATGGGGGCACACCCTGTTCGGCATCACTTGGATCGGACTCCTGTACTACTTCAACTTCGTGCAGGGCAGCGCATTCAAGGAACTTGACGCCTCTTCGCGCACCGATGCCTTTACCAAACTCGTGCCGCGCGCCCTCTGGTGGTTCCGCTGGGCGGCCATGTTCACGTTCCTGACCGGCGTGCTGCTGCTCTACTTCCGCGGCATGGCGACGACCACCTACATTGCCTGGGGCAGCGTCATGGCCATCATCATGTTCCTCAACGTGTGGCTCATTATCTGGCCGAATCAGCGCATCGTCATTGCCTCCAACGAAGCTGTGCAGGGTGGAGGCGCGGCCGACCCGAATGCGGGCGCTGCAGCCGCCAAAGCACTGCTCGCATCGCGAACCAATACACTGTTCTCGCTGCCGATGCTGTTTTTCATGACATTCAGCGCGCACGCGCCAGCCATCGCCGGACAGGTCATGAGCATCAGTCCCATCAATGTTCTCGTGCTCGGCGTCATCATCCTTGCCATTGAAGCCAACGCGATTTGGGGCAAGATGCAATCGGTCATCGAATCGGTGCGCGCGGTCATCGTCAGCTCGCTGGTGTTGACGGTGGTGATGGCATACCTCGCCACTATCCTGTAGAAGGCGCTCCGTGTCAGATTCCTCGCCTGACGATCCGCTGACCACCGACGGGCTCGGCGGCAGCAGCGGCTACTCGCGCACCTCAAGGCGCAGCGCGCCGTCGGGCGGTGCGTCTGGTGGCCGCCAGAGCGGCATCTACGCTTTGCTGGTCCTTGGCCTTGTCGGCGTTATCGTGCTCGGCTGGCTCGCGTTCAGCGCGCAAACCGAATTGGTCGCCTTGCAATCCGAAGATCAAGACGCGCGTGCGCGCCTCGGCGAAATCGAAGCGCGGCTGCAGATCAGCGACGAGACGCGCAGCCGCGCGGATACGGAAATCGAAGGCCAGGTCGACTTCTGGGAAGACGAGATTCGCAAGCTGTGGGCGGTAACGAATGAACGTAACAAGAACTGGATCACCGAGAATCAGGCGGCCGTCAAAACCGCGCAGGGACGCATCGCCAACATCAATAAGCAACTCGACAGCCTCAATGCAGCCGTCGCGCGGGTCGAGAAGGGCTTTCAGAACCAGCAGGACATCATGAACCAGCTTGATCGATTAAGCCGCTTGGTGACGGAAGTTGGCCGAACAGCGCGCGACTCTGCGGACAAGTCCAACACCGCGAGCATCACGCTGGCACGCATGGAATCCGAGCTTTCGAAGTTGCTGAAAGAAAACGAGGAGTTTCAGAAATCGGTCGATGCGTTTCGTCGCCAGACCAACACCCGCATCGAGTCCCTTCGCGCCGAAGTGCAGGGTACGCCGCCTCTGCCGCGCTCATCGATTGGCGCGATTGAGGAATAGTCTAGGAAAGGGCTGATCAAGTTTACTTCGCTCAGCGCTTCTCTTGTGGGCACATCGAAATCGACTCGCTTACACTATCGTGACCGAAAAAATCAACGAACTCGTCTCTACAACCACGCGAAGCGCCCTTCGGGAGGTCATGTCAGTGGGCACCTCCGTGTGCCCACTGACATGACCTCTGAGCTTCGCAGACTTAATCAGCCCGTCCCTAGGAGTTAAGCGATCACATGCCATCGCACGATACCGAAACCTTCTACGAGTTTCTGCGCACGCAGCGCGCCGTGCGGAAGCTGCGCCCCGATCCTATTCCAGACGAGGCGCTTGCCCGCATCCTGGATGCGACTCGGCACGCGCCATCTGGCGGCAATCGCCAAGGATGGCGCATGGTCATGGTCACCGACCCTGCGAAGAAGGCGCGCCTCGGCGAACTCTACGCGCCGATATGGGAAGCGTATTGCAGCAAATATGCGAGCACCGAGGGCATGACGCCCGAGGCGGCGGCAGGCATGATTCGCACGCTCGACTCCGGCAGCTACATGGCTGCGCACATGCACGAATACCCGCTGATCGCGATCGTGTGCTTCAACCCTGAGCATCTCGCCGTGACCGACATCGAACAGGACAGGGTCTCTGTCGTAGGCGGCGGCTCAATTTATCCCGCCGTGCAAAATTTCATGCTCGCTTGCCGAGTAGAGGGGTTAGGGTGCGTGCTGACGACACTTCTGTGCCAGCATGAACTTGAAGTCAAGTCCCTGCTGTCCATTCCCGAAGACTGGTACACGGCGGCGGCGATTCCGGTCGGCTATCCGGTCGGCAAGGGCTATGGTCCGGTACGCAGATTGCCGGTCGAGGCGCTATTCTTTCAGGACACCTGGGGCGAGTCAGTTTGAGGGGTTAAGGCGGGTCTGAAATGAGTTCGCCGAAATCGATTTGGCCTTGCAAGGTCGCTCGGATGACAATGTCCCTGCAATGAGCAGACAACAATGTAGTCACACGATTTGAACCATTCTCCATGACGTAGCCCTTTCTTGAGCCCCCCAAGCTCGTCCGGCTTCAGTATCACCGACCCTTCCGGTACACCGCGTAGATCCAGTTTCATTTCTTCACCGTCCAGAAATTCTTCCTTCAGGATGGCGGAGCCATTCTCGCCAAGCTTCACCTTTGCCCTTTCTTCCAAGATGTTTGCGAGATCCTTGGAAAACTCAAACTCAGTCATTGCGCGAACTCATGAGGTGCGCACTCAGAGCGTTGGATGTTCGGTTTATTCGGTCTATCGTTTTGTCAAATACCGGCATGTCCATACCGAGCTCGTCTACCTCACACGAGGTAAGTTCGCCGTTCTCCGCCACATAGGCCTTCACTGAGGCAGGGTCTAGAAAATCATTCTGTTCGTATCCATGGCTTTTGCGCATCTCGTTGTTATTCGGAATCAGACCGCTCAACATGATCAGATTATTCAGTTCCTTGATTAAGTAGTCACTGTGCGTTGTGATCAGCACTTTCAAGCCAGCACTGACGAGCCGCGCGAGAAGTCGAGTTCCTGAAAAAACAAGGAAATCCCAAAACGTTCTGCGGACAATATGAAAGGCTCGTCAAATTCGCCGCCGAGCAAAGCCCAAGCATACAAATCACTGACAATGCGCTGCAGTTCGTCAGCTTCTGGGGGAGCGGGATTCGCGCTCATGTCGAGACGGCCGTCGGAGATACGCAACTCGAAGCTGGAGCCCAATGCTCTGGTAGATGACTGTCCAGAAACAAAACCCTCGTCCCGCAGTACGACTTCTATCGACGAGTTTGGGAAGTTTTCGCTGCGAGAACGAAACACACCCGGCAAGGCGTGCTTGGAAAAATCCTGAGCCAGTTTGTTCACCAGAATTTTTCTCTCATCCACGAGCGACGGCCATACAAGCTGTGTCGAGAAGTGCCCCGTTCTGCTCAGCGCCGCGGCAGCATTGGAAAAATCTGGAGAACCCGTCCGCATCCGTTTCTCGTCATCTAACAGCACGCTTGCGCTCGGCCATCCGCGCCACAAATGAAGGAGCCCGTACAAGGTATAGACAAGACATGTCTTGCCGGTATTGTTCCGACCCGCAATGACGGTCAGGTCACCAAGCTCCATTTCTGCGTGCGATATGGGACCGATGCTCTTAAATTTGAATATCGCGGATGCAGGCATTTGGAGATTCCGATTGCGGTGTAACGAGTCTCAGATTCCGAAGGCAAAGAAGGCCCGAGCGCAACGGCTCATCCGAAGCGATGTACGCGCACCGGCAGCTCCGTGTAGCTCCGGACGAAAGCGGAGAATGTTCGCTTCGGCTCGCCGACCACTTCGACATGGCGAAAGCGCTTTATGATTTCTTCCCTCAGCACTCTCAATTGCATTTCCGCGAGGCGATTGACCATACAGCGGTGAACCGCCGAGATACTCCATAAGCGTTAAACCATGACTATTCTCGACGGGTGCGACCGCGCATCTGCGCGACGCGCTGGGCAAGCGCTTCAGTCGTTCTCGCATAGGCGGGTTCAATCCAATCGGAATTCCAGAACCAAAGAAGGGCGCCGCGGTCTATTTCATGCTGAATGACTCTGGTGCCGCCTTCGACCGGTTCTAGCAGCCAGCGGTGGTCGAAGGTGATGAGCCCATGCGTGCCGCCGGTCTGGCGCAGTTCCCGATACGGCGCGACCGTCCGGACGGTGGCCGTCATTTCAAGGATATTGCCTGAGGCATCCTTCACCTTGTTGAGCACCTCTGCGCCAGTCTCGTATTCACCCACAACTTCAACGAAGACAGGGTTCCATTGCGGATAGCGTTCGGTGTCTGTCAACACAGCCCAGACCTCTTCCGGCGTGGCAGGAATAACGGCTTCGACGCGAAAGGTCTTGGTTGTTAGCAAGGAAGCGACTGCAAGGCCAGCGACAACCAGCAAGCCGAATTTCAGCACTCTCCAATACACTGTTCTGTCTCCAGCCCAGCTACGACGGGAAAGAGATGATATAGCTGTCGCGTCCCATGCGTGTACCATTCGCAGTGACCATATTCACAGGAGTTCAAAGTGACTGACACCAACGCAGACCTCTTCCACCTCGCCATGTCGAGCGAAGCCGAACCGCTCATGGACTTGGTGAAGAAGCATATTGCCGACAACGTCGAGCCCATCTCGGAAGAGTTCTCGGCCTTGGATAAGGAGAAGGACGACATCTGGAGTTGGCATCCGCGTCAGCTTGAGTTGCTCGAAGGCGCGAAAGACAAGGCCAAAGCGTCGGGGCTGTGGAACTTCTTCCTGCCGGATTCCGAAATTGGCCACGGACTGACGAATTTGGACTACGCATACATCGCGGCTGAGCTAGGGAAGTATCCGCTCGCCTCCGAGACGCTCAATTGTTCAGCGCCCGACACGGGCAACATGGAAGTGCTCGCGCATGTCGGCACGCCGGCGCAAAAAGCACAGTGGCTCGAACCGCTGCTGAATGGCGAGATTCGTTCGGCCTATGTGATGACCGAGCCCATGCAGCCATCGTCGGACGCCAAGAACATCAGCTCAACCGCGGTGCTCGACGGCGACGAGTGGGTCATCAACGGCGAGAAGTACTGGATTTCAAATGTCGCGGACCCTCGCTGCAAAATCATGATCGTCATGGTCAAAACCAGTCCCGATGCCGCGCCAAACCGCCAGCAATCGCAGATTCTGGTGCCAAGAGACACGCCGGGCGTCGAGATTGTCGGCCCCATGGATGTGTTTGGCGATGTCCACGCGCCGAGAGGCCACATGCACATGAAGTTCAACAACGTTCGCGTGCCGAAGGAGAATGTCCTGCTTGGCGAAGGACGCGGGTTCGAGATTTCGCAGCTGCGCCTTGGGCCGGGCAGGATTCATCACTGCATGCGTTCGCTCGGCGCCGCCGAGAAGGCCATTGAATTGATGGTGAAGCGTGCGGGCACCCGCGAGGCGTTCGGCAAACCCATCGCCAAGCTTGGCAAGAATGTCGAAGTCATTTCAAGAGCGCGCATCGAAGCGAATGCCATGCGCCTCGCGGTGCTGCAGGCCGCCAAGGCCATGGACGTGCTAGGGAATCGGGAAGCCCGCGTGTACATCAGCGCAGTCAAGGCAATGGTGCCGGAGAAAGTCTGCGAGATCATTGACGCGGCCATCCAAATGCACGGCGCAACTGGGCTGTCCAGATGGACGCCGCTCGCGGAGATGTACGCCACGCAGCGATACTTGCGCTTCGCCGACGGCCCTGACGAAGTGCACCACATGGTGGTCGGGCGCCATGAATTGCAGAAGCATGGGGTTTGGTAGCAGTGCTACGCCGCCGCAGCAGTCTTCAGCGACCTCGCTTCTCGTCGCTCTAGTGCGGCCACGAGCCGCGAGTGGCGTTCGCTCGTCAATGGGAAGTTCCATACGAGATACGACGCCAGCAGGAAAAAGAATGTCGGAATGACCGCGTATTCCAAGCGGATCATCCACAGCCCTGCCGCGTTCGGTTCGACCTGCGGATCGTAGCCGGTGAGATTCAGCACCTGAATCGCGATGAACAGGCCGACGGCGAGGCCGATCTTGTCGATGGCGCCGAACACCGCGAAGAAGAGTCCCGCGCGCTTCTGCCTCGTGACGACGGTATCGACATCGACCACATCGGCGAGGATGGCAAGCGGCAGGTATGCGAACGCGCCGAAGGTCGCGCCTTTGAGCACATAAAAGATCAGGAAGGTGCTGTAGTCGCCCGCGCCCAAGAAGGCGGTTGCCAACACCATGAGCGCGGAAAACGTCATCGCGCCTGCGAGTGACCGGTGCTTGCCATAGCGGCGCGCGAGGCGCTGCCACAGAGGGATGGCGGCCACGCCCATGAGATAGTAGAGGATGAAGGTGCGCCCGATGCGGTCCGCTGCCTGCAAGACATCCTCCATAAAGAAGACGAGCACGGCATGACGCGACGCTTCGCCGATGACAATCGCCGCCGCCACGTAGACCATGCGGCGGAACGGGCCGATTCTCCACATGCTCGAAATCTCGCGCCACCAAGCCCGTTGCCTCGACGGCGCGGGCGCCGGCTTCTCCGGCACCAGAACAAGCAATAGCGCAACCGAGGCGGGAAGCATGACGAGCAGTGTCAACCCGATGCCGGTCAACACTTCGCCGGGGTCGGGGCGATTCAGCCATTCCTGATAGATCCAAATGACGACACTCGCGGCGATGACACCCGAGATGACGTACACCTGACGTGTGGCGGTGATGCTCGCGCGCACCATGTAGTTGTCAGACAGCTCCGCCCCCCAGGCGTTGTAGGGCAGCACCATGATGGTCCAGCCGAGGTAGACGACCATGTTCCAAATCAGCATGTACCAGATGTCCACCGGCGGCTCCGGCATGAACAGCTTCCAGATGCCGAGCATCATCACTGGCAGGCCGATCACCAAGTAGGGCTTGCGACGACCGAACCGAGAGCGCGTGCGGTCGCTCAACCAGCCCATGAGCGGGTCGGTGACGAAATCGGTCAAGCGCGAGAACAGCAGCACCGTGCTGATGGCGGCGAGTCCGAGTCCGAGTTCATCCGCATAGTGCGGATGCAAGAACAGCGTCATAGGGTAGCTGAGTACGGCAATGGGGCAGCCAAGCGTGCCGTAGACGAGGATCGTTTTGCGGTCAATGCGTGCTGGCATCGGTGAAGATTTCTGCGGCGGCTCACGCTTGGGTCATTGCCCATCGTACACCTCACGGGAGCGACGTGATTGCAAGACGCTCACATACGGCGCAGATGTCCCACAAGCGTCCTAGGCAATCTCGCAAACACCCGAAGGACCCGTGCGCTAGGCTTTTCCTGTACTTCAGCAAAGCGCGTCGCACATGGTCGCGGGGCTTCTTCGACGAATCACGCAGTTTCGCTATCTCGGCTACGCCATGCTCGGCGGGGGCTTTCTGGCCGTCGAGAGCGGCTACGCCTCTGCATGGCTTTGCATTGTCGGCGCGAGCTTGGTGTGGCCGCTCAGCCTGCACTTGAGTGTCAAATCGCCTGTTGGCCCACGCTACATCCAAGCTTTCGAGAACTTCGCGGGGGCATTATGCGCAGCGCTGTTTCAGTTTCCGCCGGTGCAGTTCATGGCGCTGCTCGTGTCTCTCGTTTCCGGCAACTTGGCGCAAGGCGGCATCAGGCGCTTGCCGGAAGCGCTGTTCGCAGTCGGCATCGGCTGGATGGCTGGCGACTGGGCAAGGTCACGACTCGGCCTCGCGTTCGAACTTACGCCTACTGGATTGTCAGACTTCGTCGGCTATGCGCACATACTCCTATTCACCTCGATGTTAAGCGCTGCCGGATATGATCGCAGCCTGCGCATGCATCGCGCCCGCAGCGAACTCAAGGAGGAATCGCTCGCGCTTCATGCCTTCAGCAATCGCATCGCCAAGTATGTGGACCCAGTGCTATCAAAAAAACTGCGAGCAGGCGCGGCGCCGCAACTGCCGCACCGCAGGCTGTGGGTGAGCGCGTGCTTCGTGGACTTGGTTGGATTCACCGAGATGAGCAGCCGCATGGTGCCGGAAGCCGTGTGTGAAACGGTGAATCTTTTTCTTGCGCGCGTCTCTCGTCTGGTCGTGAAGATGAACGGTCGCATGGACAAGTTTCTTGGTGACGGCGTACTGATCACCTTTGGCGACAGCAACGAATCATGCTCGCGGCAAGGCACCGCGGACGCCATGCTCGCCTTTTGCGCACGCATGCCGCAGACCGTGATCGAGCTGAATCAAGAACTCGACCGGCGTGCGCTGCCTGCCTCGCTTGCCATGCGCATGGGCGCGGCATCGGGCTATTGCACGGTCGGCGATTTCGGCGAAGGCGAGCGACTCGACTACACGGTGATCGGCCCCGCGGTCAATCTCGCGAGCCGATTGGAAGCCTTGGCACCCGAAGATGGACTGCTCATTGACGAAGCAACGCACAAGCTCGCGAGTGAGCACTGGTCAAGGCAGCACATTGGAACGCGCGAGATCAAGGGCTTAAGCGAGGCCGTGAACCTGTGGCAGATGGAACTCGGTTGAGTTTCGATATACTCCGCGAATGACCACCGCCATGCCGTTTATCGCCGCTTGTCGTGGCGAGCCGACCCAGCACACGCCCATCTGGCTCAATCGCCAAGCTGGCCGCTACATGCCCGCCTACCATCGCATCAAGGGCGATCTCACCAGCAAGGCGTTTTTTCTCCATCCCGAGCGCGCCGCGGATATGACGCTCACGGCGCAAAGGCTGCTCGGCGTGGATGCGGCAATCCTGTTCACGGACCTCTTGCCGGTGCTTGAGTTGATCGGACTCGATCTGGACTACAAGTCCGGCGTTGGCCCTGTGTTCAGCAACCCATTGCGGGAAGCAAAAGTCATTGAGTCATTGCCGGGCTACGAGATGGCGCGCGACATGGCGTGCATCTCGGAGTGCATCGGTCTTGTTCTTGCAGGCTTGCCGCGCGAAGTCGCGCTCATCGGCTTCGCTGGCGCACCCTTCACCTTGGCGTCCTACGCTGTTGAGGGGCGCGGCGGCGGCAACAAGGAGTGGGTCAAACGCATGATGCACGATGCGCCCGCAGTCTGGGCGAAGCTCATGCAAGCGCTCGTCGATCTCGTCGCCGATTTCGTAGACCTGCAAGTCAAAGCAGGCGTCCACGCGATTCAACTATTTGACTCGTGGGTCGGTGCGCTGTCTTCGAGCGACTACCGGCGCTTCGTGGCGCCTTGGACCAACGTGCTCATTGATCGGATTCGTGAGAATGCGGGGGAGCAAGTGCCGATTATTCTCTTTGCGGTGGGCAACGGGCACTTGCTCGCGGACATGTACGCCGCAGGCCCGGATGTCATGGCACTCGACTGGCAAGTGCCGCTCGGCGAAACATGGGATGCCTTGGGATGCCGCACGGTGCAGGGCAACTTGGATCCGGCGGTGCTGCTGTGTGACGATAAAACGATTGCTGCGGAGGCGAGGCGGATATTGAATGAGACGGGCGGACGGCCCGGTCATATCTTTAACCTAGGGCATGGGGTGCTGCCGCAGACGGATGAGCGCCGGGTCAGGAGGTTGGTGGAGATGGTTCGGACGTTCGCAGGGAGCCTCTAGCTTGAGGCGACTACCGATAACGCCAGTGCTTACAGGATCGGCTATCTCTCAATCAGCTCCAAATCGGAAATGCCTGCAACCTCACATGCAGTCCTTATGTGGTCGCGGATTTTCGCCGCGCTGAGATTGGTTCCCAGCCACCAGCCATCGCCTAAGTCAACGGAATGGTCCTCGATCAAGTGAGAAGCCTCCCGATACAGGTCTGCCCGATTTCGGCTTACCAGAGCCCGAGTGCGACTTTGAGTAGCGCGCGAGTATTGTTCCATGAATTCTCCGTCCCTGACTGCGAGCTTCTTGATTATCTCAACCAGCGTGGCTTTTGCGGTGCCCGTTTCAATCCGATCACCGAGATAGGTGAACGCAATAATCTTGGTCCTTCCACTGCTTCTAGCTACCGTCGGCTTCGAAATAGAAGAGGCAGCCACAAGGCGGGCAGCTAGCTGACTTGTCTGAGGGGTCTGTGGCGATTCACTCGTTTCGCGGAGAAATTGTTCGACATCCTCTGGCTCCGGTGTAATACCGCAATCTTCAAAGACTTCTTCCGCGAGAAGGTCTCTGATTAAGTCGTCAGGCTTTTCGAGTAGCTTTTTCCAAACCCGCGGCAAACCACAGCGTGCGCGGTCCCTCAATTCATTGCTTTTGTGTAAGGTAGTGGCACTCTCTTCAGCTTCCCCGGAAAGCACACGGGATTGCTCTGCATGCTTTTGCAGGAACTCCGCACATTCTGAGATATTTTGCTTGCTGTCTAACTCGAGTCGGTAGAACCGACGCTCTTGAGGTATTCCTGCCGCCATACTCAGGTAGAAATCCCACTGCCTGCCGTCGGTCAGTATGAGAATCGGAACTCCCCGATTTACGGCGTACTTGAACAATTGTGTTTCGGCGTTTACGTCGATCCCACCAATCCGCTTTGCTTCGACAAAAACTAGCGGTCCTCTTCGACCAAGCAATGCGTAGTCCACGTATCCCTTGCTCTGTTCCTTTGGAACCTCATACTCCGGGAGCACAGAATTCGGATTCGCGTCATTCCAGCCAAGCGCGCGAAGGACCGGAAGTATGACCGCGCTCTTTACTTGAGCTTCATTGCGGAGTTGATTTGAAGCCAGATTATCGATGGCTAGTTCCAGCGTCTTGTGAAGGTCCATATTTTCAGGTTGAAAAAGCTCGGCGGATGAATAATTCTAAGGGTTTTTCGAATCCTTGGAGAAGGTACGATGCCAATGTCAAAGCGAGCGGCATCGTCATGTAACCGTCGCGCTCTGCCGGAACACTCGCAGTTCTGTCCGGCTCTAACCTGTCGAAGATGAGTTTCCCGATATAGACTCAAGCCTCGGAGATTTGCAGGACATGAGCTTGTAGGCGCGTACGAGGGAAGCTAACATTCTGCTGGCCTGTTTCCGAACGACCTTCACGATGCCAGCCGAGGCAGAGTCAACCTGCCGAGATGAGATGTGTCCAAACGAGTCCGTCTATGCGAGCAAAATGCTTATCATAGGAGACGAGGTCTGCGCCAGACTCCATCGTGTACGCAGCAATCCAAATGTCATTCGTTGGGATCGGGAGTCCCTTCGCGCGCAAGCCTGCTGCGATACGCGAATAGCGATCTGCCGTGGTGAAGCTAAGCCAAGGGATGGTCACGTACTGGTTTTCCAAGAATGCGCGCAGTTCATCGCGGTTTCGCTCGAATTTGGTCCCATTCCTGAAGCCATACAGCAGTTCGCCGATCACAACATGTGGCAACAGAATCGATGACGCGCGACGGACGAGCGCGGCTACCTTATAGTCGCCGCGTTTCAAGTGCGAATAGGCATTGGAGTCCAACAGGATCTTCACTTCCACATACACTCGTCGATTTGCGATAGCTCCCTAAGGGATTGCTCCATCTCATTCAAGTCGTCGGCCGTCCAAGTACCTATCAGGTGGTCTAGAGACGTTCCAATGGTATCACCGGCATTGGCCTCGTTCTCAATCCCGGCGCTTCGGCGCAACAGCTTGAGCGCTGCTTGATTGAGCGAGATACCTTCGCCGCGTGCAACCCGAACGATATGCTGCTCCAAGTCCTTATCAAATCCTCTAATAGTCAATTGATTCACTTCGTCCGCTCCTTGAATCACGTCTTGATTCAACGTGAATCATCATACAGGTCAGACCGGATTCGCATGAAGCTCGCGAAGCGGGGAATTCCCTTGGCGGCGGTGCCAAAGTGCTTGTAGGTCACGATCACGCCGAGTTGTTCGATTGGCTGTCTTGGAAATATAACTTCTCGTTCGTCGTGAGCGCGGAAATCATCTGCACATCGGAGGAAGACTCATGAAACCGACGCCTACTATCTGCAGCGGAAACTCGCAATGGAACCGTTGTTGGCGCACTTCACGCAGACTCTTCCGGCCCTTTGCCCCCGAACCTAATCGATCCGATGAAGATGGGGGCGCCGAGCGTCAGTTCCGCGCGCGGACCTTAGGACGGCGTACTTGCCCTAAAGCGATTCGGTCTCCGCCACCGCGCCGGCGAGCGTCCTAACCTCAAGACTACTGCCGCTTCTGGGCTGTGCTTGTGCTACGGTTGCGAATCCAAGCCTGCACTGCCT
>JAPOTJ010000060.1 GCA_026709225.1 Gammaproteobacteria bacterium
TCGGCATGGCCGAAGGCTTGTGCATGCGGACTCGGATGGAAGATCCCGATGAAGTGCGCCGTGGCATGATTGGACGGCCGATCAGCCCGTTCGACGAAGTGCGTATTGTCGATCCTGAAACGGGGGAGGAGCTTCCGCTCGGCGACACGGGAGAATTCTGGGCGCGCGGGCCATACACCACAAGAGGCTATTACCAAGCGGACGCCCACAACAGCGAGAAGTTTTCGGCTGAAGGGTTCTACAAGTCGGGTGATTTGATGCGCGCCCACCAAATAGGCGGCGAAGTCTATTACTCTTTCGAGGGACGCCTCAAAGACAACATTGACAGAGGGATGGAAAAGATCAACGCCGAGGAACTCGAAAGGGCCATCATCGAGCACGAGAATGTGCGCGAGGTCTTTTGCGTCGGCATGCCAGACCGCGAATACGGTGAAAAAGTATGTGCCTACATCATTCCTGTCAATCGCGCGCAAGGGCCCTCTTTGCCATTACTCGGCAGCTTTTTGCAGAGCCAAGGGGTGGCGAAGTTCAAGTGGCCTGAGAGAATAGAGCTGGTGGAGACGTTTCCTTCGACCAAGGTCGGCAAGACATCGAAAGCGCTGCTGGTGAAGGATGTCACCAACAAGCTGGTGCAAGAGGGGCAGTTGGATGCCTCCTACCTGACAGGGTAGTTGGATTCAACTTGATGGCGCACGACATGTCAACACAGCCGTATTACCGAATCGGCCAGATTGTTCCGAGTTCCAATACGACGATGGAAACGGAAATCCCGATGATGCTGCGCCGTCGCGAGGCGGTGCTTGCCGAGCGGTTTACGTTTCATTCAAGTCGCATGCGCATGAAGAAGGTGGCCAAGGAAGAGTTGGCCGCCATGGATCGAGAGAGTTTGCGCTGCGCCGCCGAGCTCTCTGATGCGCGTGTTGATGTCATGGGCTATGCGTGTTTGGTTGCGATTATGTCGATGGGGCTCGGCTATCACCGAGAGTCCGAAAAGAAGCTGGGCGCCATCGCCAAGGAGAACGGTGCGCCAGCACCCGTCATCACGAGTGCGGGCGCGCTCGTTTCCGGCCTGCACACGCTGGGTGCAAAGAAAATCGTAGTGATTGCGCCGTACATGCGTAGCCTCGCCGATCTTGTCATCGAATACATCGAACACGAGGGCATCGAGGTGATTGACAATATCGCGCTAGAAATTCCCGACAATTTGCAAGTCGGGGCGCGCGACCCGCTCGCGCTTATTGACATCGCCAAAGCGTTGAACGCCGACGATGCGGACGCAGTTGTCCTATCGGCCTGTGTTCAAATGCCGTCCCTTGAAGCAGTTCAGGTGGTAGAAGATGTTGTTGGCAAACCGGTGGTATCAGCGGCGGTTTGCACAACCTACGGAATTCTGTCAGCGTTGAACCTTGAACCGAGGGTGCCCGATGCGGGTAGTCTTCTTTCGGGCCGCTATTAACCGCGATTCACTCACAACAAAAGGAATCTAGCCATGACCAATCAAACGACAGTATCAGCAACATCGGCAACAAAGACAGACATGGATCCGGTGACGTTTGAAGTGATGCGCCATCGGCTGTGGGCGATCAATGACGAGCAGGCGATGATGGCGGCGAGGGTCTCAGGCTCTCCGGTCGTCTACGAAGCCTTTGATTTCAATACGAGTATTCTCACTCACGATGGCCGCGCCTTGTTTGCCGGTGTGTACATCCTGCCCAACGCCGTGCCAGTGGAACTCATGGTTCGCTACGTGCTGGAAAAATGGCCCTTGGAAGATATCCGCGAAGGGGATATGTTCAGCAGCAATGATCCCTGGTCTGGCGCGCTGCACGCCAACGATACCATTCTCGTGTCGCCGGTTTTCTGGGAAGGCGAGATCGTCGCGTGGACCGGCATCGTCATGCACGATTCGGATGTCGGCAGTCCTGTGCCGGGCAGTTTTGTTGTCGGGGCGCAAGATCGATTTGGCGAAGCGCCGCTCGTTCCCGGCATCAAGCTAGTGGAAAACTTCAAAGTTCGCGAGGACCTTGAGCAGCTCTTGCTGCGAAACGTCCGCACCCCGGAACTCAATGCGCTCAACATGCGTGCTCGTGTCGCTGCGCTGACAACGACGCATCATCGTATCCACGACTTGATCTCGCAGTATGGCCGAGATGATTTCATTCAGTGCCAAGAAGAGATTATCAACTACGTTGAGCGCGTATTGCGCCAGCGCTTGCGCGAAATTCCCGATGGCAGCTGGTACGAGCAAGCCTATATGGATCACGACAGCAACGAGAACAAGCTCTACAAGGTGTGTTGTCGGCTCACCAAGCATGGAGACAGCTTGACGGTCGATTTTCGCGGCACTGCGCCGCAGGTTCAGGGCTCGGTGAATTGTTCGCGGGCGGGTCTTGAAGGCGGCGCTTTCACCTCGTTCCTAACGTTCCTGTGCTACGACTTGCCTTGGTCAATTGGTGCCGTTCGCAATGTCGTGGAGATCATCTCCGACGAGGGCACGATCAATAACGCCCAGAGCCCCGCAGCGGTTAGCATGGGTTCTGTCATGGGCACATGGATCACGCAGGATATCGTTGGCACTGCCCTTTCGAAGATGCTGCTGTGTCATCCCGAATACAGGCAGGAGGCGCAAGCCTGCTGGCAGCCGAGCATCAATGGTGAAGTGGTTGCCGGTCTTGGTCGAGATGGTGTGCCGTTCGCCTCGGTGTTGATGGATTGCTGCGGCGGCGGCGGCGGAGCGCGCACCTTTGCCGATGGCATTGACAGTGGCGGATTCATGCAGTCGATGAAAAGTGGCACGCCGAATGTGGAGACCACCGAGAGTCGCTATCCGGTGATGCAGGTCTATCGTCGCCAGCGCATCGATAGTGCCGGCGCTGGCCGCTATCGCGGCGGCGTATCCATCGAATACGCGCTGCTGCCGCACAAGAATCCAGTGCCCGTGGAGGACATTATCTTCGCGCACGGCATCAGCCAGCCGGAAGGTCATGGCCTCGCCGGCGGCGCGCCCTCTAGCGTCGGCCTCAACCTTATCAGGCGCGGATCGGACGTGTTCGAGCAGATGAAGCGCGGGTTCGTGCCCAATTGCAGCGACGAGATCAGCGGCGAAGATCAGATTATGGAGGCCAAGGATGCCACGGCCTTGGAGGCTGGCGATTGCCACATTTGCCTGCAGACCGGCGGCGGTGGCTATGGTGATCCCCTGCGTCGAGAGCCCGCAAGCGTTGAGCAGGACGTCCGCCGCGGGCTGGTGTCCGCAGAATCGGCCAGGTCCATCTATGGCGTGATTCTTGAATCGGGGGTTGTCAACGAGGTGGCGACAAAAGCGCTGCGCTCAGATATGTATGCCGAGCGTCTGCGGCAGGGTCGATCTGCCGGCAAGGTGCTGGATAAGAAAGCAATCGGCGGCGAAGTGCTCCATCCGGTTGGCGATACCGTTGAAGCCGCCTTGGTCAAAGGCAAGCCGATACTGCGCTGCACCGAATGCAATCACCAGCTATCAGACTACGACGGCGACTTCAAGCACGGTACATTGGTGCGCGAGTTGCCGATTACCGCGGCAAGCCCGATTAACTCGTTTGGCTTGGTGGATGACGTGCTGTTGAGGGAGTTTATTTGTCCCGGCTGCGGTACCAGCGTTGCCATGGATGTTCAGATCAAGGGCGAAGAGATACTCGACGAAGTGGTTTTTGGAGACGCGGACATAGCGCCCCATCAGAAGGCCGCATGAACGGCTGGTGATCGATCGATTGACAACACATGTATTGACATTTAGACAAAGAGAGGACGATGCAATTTGCCATTTTTGACGAAATAAACGCGATTGAAGGATTGAGCGTTGCTGAGGTATACGAAGAGCATCTCGGGCAAATCGAGATGGCCGATGCGCTCGGCTACCACTCCTACTGGTTGGCCGAGCACCACGGACACGACCACCGTTTCGCGCCGAGCCCCAACCTGCTCCTAGCAGCCGCTTCGCAACGCACCAAGCGCATTCTCCTCGGCAACATGGTGAACGTTCTGCCGTTTCACAATCCGGTGCGCCTCGCTGAAGAAGCAGCGATGCTCGATCATTTGAGCAACGGTCGCATCCAGACCGGTATCGGCCGCGGCATTGGGCCGGATGAGTTCAAAGCCTACGATGTGCCGATGGGAGAGAGCCGCCCGCGCTTCATCGAATCCTACGGGATGATGCGAAAGATGTGGAAAAACGAAGCCAAGGAGCACGTCTGCGGGGACTTTTTCAGCCATGGTCCGGTGAATCTCGCGCCCGGTGTCTTGCAGAAGCCCTATCCCCCCGTCTGGTTTACCGGGCTCAGCAAAGAGTCTTCCCGGTACGCGGGTGAAGAGGGGCTGCCATTCGTGACCGCATTCCTGACCAACGGTGAGATGAAGGAATTTGGCGACCTCTATCGCGAGAGTTTTCGTCCCTCGGAGTTTCTCTCTGAACCATTCTTCTGCGTCATGCGTCATGTCTTTGTCGAAGAGACGGAAGCCAAAGCGCGAGACGAAGCCGGTGAGGTGTACAGCAAAGCATTTGCCCATTGGTTGCAGATTGCGCTGACTGAGAAACGCGATGGCGTTCACAAATCCTATAAGGACTATCCGGACCGGCATCAGCGCATCGGTGCGATGACGCTCGATGAGCTGATTGAGAATGACATCATCCTGTTTGGAGATGTGGCGCAGGTCACTGACGGTGTCAACAGAGCGCGGGACATAGGCAGTGACCTGACGTTCATCTGGGTCTCGCCGAAGGGTATTACCCCAGCGCAAGGTCGGCAGTGCCTGACGCGATTCAGTCAAGAGATCATGCCGCGTTTCCAGTAGCTATTTGTTAAAACCGTTGCGAGGGGGAGTTCTAGAAGAATGTATCAAGTAGGTGTGGATATCGGAGGCACGTTTACGGATTGTGTGGTGGTCGATGACAATGGACACCGAACGATCAGTAAATCTCTCACGACATATGATGGCCTGTACAAAGGCGTCTTCAACGCGGTTGAAGTCAGTGCCGGCGAATTGGGTTTGTCGCTCAATGCACTGCTCGCTCAGACCAGAGAGTTTGTGCACGGCACGACTGTCGCGACCAACGCAGTACTGACACGTCGCGGCGCGAAGACCGGCCTGATTACCACCCGTGGTCATGAGGACTCCCTGATCATCGGCAAGGTGTCGTCCAAGAGCGCAGGTCTGGTGGAACGAGACCTGATTCAAGTATCGCGGCTCAACAAGCCCGAGCCATTGGTGCCGCCGGAATTGATCTGCGGTGTTCATGAGCGTGTTGATGTCGAAGGCGACATCATCGCCCCGCTCGATGAAGCGAGCGTGTTGGCCGCCATTCGGCGCCTGTGCGCCGAAGATGTTGAGGCGATCGCCGTCAGCCTGCTGTGGTCATTTATGAACGACAGCCACGAGATGCGCATCAAGGCGTTGCTGGCAGAGCATGCGCCAAATGTGTTTTGCACCCTGTCTAGTGAGCTGGCGCCGGTGCTTGGCGAGTACGAGCGCACCGTGACGACCGTGATGAATGCCTATGTCGGCCCGCAGGTCTCCGGCTATTTGCAGGAATTGGACGAGCGTTTGCGGGATGCGGGCCTGCAGTGGCCACTCCTGGTGATGCAGGCGAGCGACGGGCTGACATCTGTCGCGGACGCATCGGTGCGGCCCATTGTGACATTGGATTCCGGTCCTGCTGGCGGCGTACTGGGCTGCCAATATCTTTCCAAACTCTACGATGAGCCCAATGCGATCTGCACGGATGTCGGCGGGACAACCTTCGAGGTCGGGTTGATCTCGAATGGGGAAGTGCCGCTGGAGGCCGACCCCGTCATTTCCCAGTACAGCTTTCGCTTGCCCAAGGTCGCCGTTCGCTCCATTGGCGCTGGTGGCGGCAGTATCGGCTGGGTGGATGCTGGCGGTGTCCTGCGGGTAGGTCCGCAGAGTGCGCGCTCCGATCCCGGGCCGGCGTGCTATGGGCTTGGCGGAACCGAGCCGACGCTCTCCGATGCCGACTTGTACTTGGGCTATTTTGACGCCGATAATTTTCTCGGCGGCAAGATGAAGCTGCATTACGACAAAGCCGAGGAAGCCTTGGCGAAACTCGGGCATCAACTAGGGATGTCCGCCCAAGAAGTCGCGGTCGGCATCGTGCGCATCACCAATGCGCACATGGCCGATCTCATTCGCCGCAATACCATCGAACAGGGCACCGATCCGCGTGAATGCGTGTTGGTCGCCTACGGCGGCGCAGGCCCGACCCACGCGGCGTTTTATGGGCGTGATATTGGTGCCAAGCGCATCCTCATACCGGCCGATTCCACTGTGTTTTCCGCAGAAGGGATGCTGACCTGTCAGTTGGCGCATAGTGCGCAGGCCTCATCCCCACTCGCATCCCCGTTCTCGGAGAAGGATATCGAGGACCTTTCCAAACATCTGCATACACTGGAAGACCGGGTGGTCAGTCAGTTTGCAGCAGAAGGCACCGCCTTTGAAGAACTGACCATCAAGCGCTCGGTGACTGTTCATTATCCAGAGCAGCTTCATACCTTGGAAATTGAGCTGCCGGAAGGGGCGCTGACGACAGCGCACGAGGCGGATATCAGGGACCGGTTCGAGAAGCGCTACGCCAATACCTTTGGCGAGGGTTCGTTGTTCAAAGATGGCGGGATTGAAATTGACCTGTGTCGAGTGACCGCCACTCGCGCCACCGAACCCATGCAGTTTGCAGAGTACAAACCTTCCGCGCCGGATGCGACCTCGGCCGTGAAGTCCACCCGCAAGATGTTTTTTGAAGATGTCGGCTTTATTGAGACACCCGTGTACGAAGGCAGTCAATTGCGCGCGGGCAATGCCATCAAGGGCCCGGCGTTGATCGAGCGCATGGGCGACAGTGTGGTGGTGCCACCAGAATTCTCAGTGGAGGTAGACAAATACCTAACGTTGGTGATGGCACTCAGCTAGCGCTTTACCCGTGGCCGCTGAAGTCAGCATAGGTCGGGTAGCCATCACCGGCGCGATGGGCGTCAATGGCGTCTGGGTGCTGCGCGCCCTGATCAGTCGCGGCGTTGACGTACTCGCGCTCGACATCAACGAGGACTATCGCCTCGCACCTGAACTACGCGGCAACATCGCATTTGACCGGGTCGATGTGACGCGACCAGAAGAACTTGAAAAAGCGTTTTCGACCTTTGCGCCAGACGCGGTCATTCATATGGCGGCCCTGTTGCCAGCGCAATCGCAGTCGGATCCGTTTCGAGGCTATCAGCTCAATGTCATGGCGACGGCCAATGTGTTCGAAGCCGCAAAGAATCACGGCGTGAAGCGAGTCGTCATGGCGAGTTCAAAAGCGGCATACGGCAATATGCCGGAAGAGTTTGGCTACCCGGCGTACCGGCCGGTGAAGGAAGTTGATCGGTGTAATCCGGTGGCAGTTTACGATTACACCAAAGTTGCCGCGGAGGGGCTGGGTGTGAACCTCGCGCGCAATGGCTGTTTCGAGTTCGCTGCGCTGCGCTTCGCCACCATCTATGGACCTGGGAAGGTGGGTCGTCACGGCCCTATGTCGATCGCTTCGGCACTGATTGAATCTGCAATCGCAGGTGAACCCTATGAACTGGAGCGTGGCGGCGATGAATGCGACGACTATATCTATGCTGAAGATGCCGGGGCAGCCCTCGCTGTCGTCGCACTGCACGACAAACCGCTGCAGCACGACCTGTATAACGTTGGCCTCGGCGAGGCGGTATCTCTCGCGGACTACGCCAAGACCGTTCAATCCATCATCCCCCAAGCGAAAACAAAGATAGGTCCCGGTCTCGACCCAATGGGCGCTGGTGTTTCCTACTACTATGTGTTTGACTGCACGCGGATTCGACAGGAGTTTGACTTTACGCCGCGCTCGCTTGAGGCGGGTATCGCGGCGTTCGTGGACTTTTCAATGCAAAGAGGATGATTGCCGTAGAGGCATATTTCACCGAGCTTGGCTGGACCATTGCTTCGGGCGGCGCGACAAACGAGCGCTCAACCTACCCTGCGCTCGACAAGCTATTGAGCGCGGTGGGCAACACGCTGAAGCCAAAGGTGTTCAACGTTCAGGAACCTGTGGACCTCGGTGCCGGGCGTCCTGATTTCGCGCTGTACTCGAAAAGTCAGATACAGAAGGGTCAGCCCCGCAAAGGCCAAATGCCTGAACGCGGCGTCGTTGAAGTGAAGTCAGTCAGCGATGATGCGTGGATGACGGCTGAAGGCGCGCAAGTCACACGCTATTGGGGACGCTATGGGTTGGTGATCGTGACCAACACGCGCGACTTCGTGCTGGTTGGGAATGACCGTACAGGCGCGCCGAAAATCCTCGAAACCCTTCGGCTCGCGAAAAGCGAGGACGACTTCCTCACAAAGATTCAGAAGCCGCGCGCGTTTGCGAACGAGGTCGCGCAGAGTTTGGCGGAATTTCTTTCCCGTGCATTGTCGCATCAAGCATCGATTGCCGAACCGAAAGATCTTGCTTGGCTGCTTGCTTCTTACGCTCGCGATGGACTCGCGCGCGTTGAGGCTTCCGTAGATACGCAGTCGCTCGAAGGGTTGAAGTCAGCGCTCGAAGCGGCGCTCGGCATTCGCTTTGAGGGTGAAAAGGGTGCACGCTTCTTCCACTCCACACTCGTGCAGACCTTGTTCTACGGCATTTTCTCCGCTTGGGTGCTTTGGTCAAGGCAATCGCCACCGCCGACTGATCGATTCGACTGGAAAACCGCGGGATGGCACCTGCATGTACCGGTCTTGAGAGCGTTATTTCAGCAACTCTCAGACCCTGGACGGCTAAGGCCATTGGGTTTGGTTGAAGTCTTGGAATGGACGGCGGCCGCGCTAGAGCGGGTAGAGCACAGTGCGTTCTTTGCTCGATTCGCCAAGGGCGAGGCGGT
This sequence comes from Gammaproteobacteria bacterium, assembly GCA_026709225.1. Classification (GTDB taxonomy): domain Bacteria; phylum Pseudomonadota; class Gammaproteobacteria; order Pseudomonadales; family Azotimanducaceae; genus Azotimanducus; species Azotimanducus chitobiosivorans. The sequence continues at coordinate 8,916 of JAPOTJ010000060.1, forward strand.
GCCCTATTTCTACGAGCCGTTTCTCCAAGCCTTTGACCCAGAACTCAGAAAGCAGCTCGGGGTTTGGTATACGCCCGTCGAAGTTGTGCAATACATGGTGTCGCGCGTTGACATGTCCCTGAAGAAAGACCTCGGCATCTCGGAGGGACTGGCTGCGGACAACGTCCATGTGCTTGATCCCTGCTGCGGGACGGGCGCCTATCTGGCCGAAGTCTTGCGACGGATTGCGTCCAATCTTGCGAATCAGGGACTCGGAGCATTGGTTGGTTCGAGGGTAAAGCAGGCAGCAATCTCGCGTGTCCACGGCTTTGAGATCATGCCCGCGCCGTTCGTGATCGCGCATTTGCAAGTCGGCTTGATATTGCAGGAACTCGACGCGCCGCTTGCCGATGACTCCGAACGCGCAGGCGTGTCCCTCACCAACGCACTGACTGGATGGGGCACCGAGGTCAACGAGGTCGTGCCATTCGAGGAACTGCAGGAAGAGCGAGACCGCGCGGAGCACGTAAAGAGGGACTCGCCGATTTTGGTCATCCTCGGCAATCCACCCTACAACGGCTTCGCGGGCATGGCAGTGGACGAGGAGCGCGAACTGACGGAAGCCTACCGAACAACGAAGCGTGTTCGTCGGCCCGAAGGTCAGGGCCTGAACGACCTCTATGTGCGATTCTTCCGAATGGCTGAGCGGCGGATCGCTGAGAAGACGGGCCAAGGCATCGTATGTTTCATCTCAAACTATTCATGGCTCGATGGCCTTTCGTTCACCGGAATGCGGGAACGTTATCTTGAAGCGTTTGACGCCATCCGAATTGACTGTCTGAATGGCGACAAATATAAGACCGGCAAGGTCGCACCGGATGGGTCACCTGATCCGAGCATCTTTTCGACCGACGCAGAGCCAGTCGGCATACAGGTTGGTACGGCGATCGCCACGCTTGTTCGAGGGCGCGAACACAAGCCTAGCAGCACGATAAGTTTCCGACATCTCTGGGGACAGACAAAGCGAAAAGAACTTCTGGAGACCGCCGAAGAGGATGCAAACGCACTCTATGAGACGATCAAGCCCACTCTGCCCCTTGGCCTGCCTTTTGTAGCAACGACCGTCAGTGACGAGTGGTTTGATTGGCCATCCCTGCCCGACTTGTTTCCTGTGTACTTTCCTGGCGTGAAGACGAGTCGAGACGGGTTTCTGATCGATGTAGACCTTGAGAAGTTGAAACGCAGAATAGGTGACTATTTTGATGCTGCACTGAGCCATGAGCAATTCTCTCGGCAATATCCGGGCGCACTGGAGAGTGCGCAATCTGTGCGTGAAGAACTTGTCAAACGAGGCGGACCGGAAGAGTCAGGGTTCATACGCTTTGCCTATCGGCCTTTCGATATTCGCTGGTTGTATTGGGAAGCAGAAGGCGGTTTGCTCGACCGACCTCGCGCAGATTACCGGCCGCATGTGTTCGACGGGAATCTTTGGCTAACTTCTGCGCAACACCTACGAAAGGGCTCAGACGAGCCGCAGACACTCTTCACTGAACAGATGGGGAGCCTTCATTTGATAGAAAGGGGTGCGCTGCTGTTTCCTGCATGGCTTCGCGAACATGGGGCATTGAAGCCAAACCTAAAGCAAGCGAAGTTGGTGGGAGACAAGACGATTCAGCACTATATGGACCGCGTAGGTCTCGGTGTCGAAGATCTGTTTCATCACGTCTTGGCCGTACTCCACAATCCCGCGTACCGTGATGCCAATGCCGGGGCGCTACGCATGGAATGGCCGCGGATCCCGCTTCCCGCATGGCCTGATGGCGACTCCGAAGAGGCGAAAGCGATCTTGGTCGAATCTGCAGCGCATGGGCGCCAACTCGCCGCATTGCTTGACGTGGACACTGTAGTGCCCGGCGTCACGAAGGCGCCACTTCAGCAGGGTATGGGCACGCTCGCTGTTCCGGCGACCATCACAAGCAGGCACATGACTGAGAGAGACTTCGAACTCTCCGCTCGATGGGGGCGTTTCGGAAAAGGAAATGCCGTGATGCCCGGACCCGGTCGCTTGGTAGCGCGCGATTACTCGCCTGAAGAGCGGAAGGGCTTGGGTGATTCCATTGCGGTGCTCGGCGCGCGTACATTCGACATTTATCTCAACGACCAAGCGTTCTGGCGCAACGTTCCTGCTGCGGTTTGGCAATACAAGCTGGGAGGCTATCAAGTGCTGAAGAAGTGGTTGTCTTATCGCGAGCACGACATACTTGACCGGCCGCTCATGCCTGACGAAGTGCAGCATTTTTCCGATACTGCGAGGCGAATTGCTGCCATTCTGCTGCTTACCAATCAGTAATCAGTACAGTGCGGACCTGAGGCTTGACCGATGAAACCCACCGTATACATTGAGACTTCAGTGGTGAGCTATCTGACTGCTCGACCATCGAGGGATATTGTCACCGCTGCCTACCAAGCGATCACCCGCGAGTGGTGGAACGGTGCCTCGGAACGATTCGAACTGGTGTCTTCGGGACTCGTCGTGACCGAGGCCGGGGCGGGTGACCCCGTTGCCGCAAGATCTCGCCTCGAAGCACTTCAAGGTATTAGGCTGCTTGACGCAACAGCGGATGCCGAAGCACTATCACAGTCTCTATTAGAGCAAGGTGCAGTTCCGCACACGGCGGTGGAAGATGCCGCACATATTGCCTTGGCAGCCACCGGCAGCGCAGATTTCCTGTTGACGTGGAACTTCCGCCATATGGCGAATGCTGTGATGCGCTCTCGAATCGAACACGCATGTCGAAAGGCAGGCTATGATGCGCCTGTTATTTGTCCACCAAACGAGCTCAGGGGAAGCAACAATGGGCAAGACACCACCTGACCCGATCATCGCCGAGCTCTGGGCGATTCGGGATGCTCACGCCGCGCGATTCAATTACGACGTGTCGGCAATATTTGAGGATATTCGAGCGAGGCAAAAGGCCTCCGGACGAAAATACTACCGATACGCCGCGCGGGGGTTGGAGGAACTTGATCAAAAGGCCGGCGAATAAGACCCTAGCAGGTTGAATGTTGGAGACCTAAGGAGAGGAATTCAAATGAAAAACGTAATGATGAGTGCTGGCTTTCGCAACTTCCGAAAGCTCGCGGCTGCCCTTGGACTCGTTGCTCTGCCGCTCTCAGCGTCTGCGGCACCAATCATCGAAGAAATTATTGTCGTCGCGCAAAAGCGCGAGCAAAACGCTCAGGAAGTGCCGATCTCAATTACCGCCTTGTCGGGGTCGGCATTAGAGCAGCAGGGACTGAGCGACATTTCCCAGATTGGCGAGATGACGCCGAACCTGGAGATGGACAATACCTCTCCTTTCGCGGGTTCGAGCTCTGTCCTGAGTCCGTTTATCCGCGGCATCGGTCAGAATGACTTTGCCTTCAACCTCGAACCCGGCGTGGGCGTGTACGTTGATGGTGTCTACTATGCGCGCACCATTGGCGCAGTGGTGGACCTGCTCGACCTCGAGCGCGTCGAGGTGCTGAGCGGGCCGCAGGGTACGCTGTTCGGCCGAAACAGCATTGGCGGCGTGCTCAATATCATCACCCGTCGCCCGGCCGAGGAATTCACCTACGCGCTCGAGGCGACAACGGGCGATTATGACCGACTCGATGTCCGCGGCTCAATCGACGCGCCATTGATCGACGGCTCATTGCTGAGTCAGTTTGCGTTCTCTTCAAAACAGCGTGACGGATACCAGGATCGCATCGAATTTCCCGGCAACTTTGTCCAGGATGTGACGCGGTTTGTGCGTGCCTCCGACGAAACTGGCGGCAGCCAAGGCGGGCAGGATCAAATCAATCTGCGCGGCAAGTTGCTCTGGAGCGCCGGTGACGAACTGGAAATCACCTTTGCCGGCGACTACAGCGAGAACGATGAGGACGCGCCCGCAACGTCGCTCATCGAGGTTGGCGAGGGCAATGGTCTCGCCGGTTTGTACAATCTTTGCATCAACACGCCGCCGGCTGTCCTTGCTGCCATCGCGCCAGTGTGCACGCTTCCCCTCGCGACCACGGGCGCTGTGCTGGCTGGCGTCAATGTAGACGACGATCCCAACAACAATCGTTTGCCGATCAATGATCGATACATCCTCAGCGACATCGACAAGAGCTATGCCGAGGGCAGCAATTTTTCTCAAGTGAAGACTTGGGGGCTGACCACGACCATCGACTGGGGATTCGCTCCGACGATGAATATGAAATCGATTACCGCCTATCGCGAGCTTGATGCCATCATGGGCGCGGACTTTGACGGCGGCATGCCGTTCGTGGCCGGCGACGCCTCGTTCGACACGCAGCAGGAGCAGCTGTCGCAGGAGTTTCAGATCACCGGCTTGGCCTTGAACGACCAGCTAGACTGGTTGCTTGGTGCCTACTACTTTTATGAAGAAGGTGGACTGACGGACTACGTGCCGTTATTGGGTGGCTTAATTCAAGTATTGGGTCCCAACCAATTTGAGAACACAGCATACGCGCTCTTCACTCACGTGAGCTATGCGATGACCGATCGATGGAGTACCACCTTCGGTGTTCGCTACACGAAAGAGGACAAAGAATTTGAAGGCGGACAGCGAGACCTGAACATGTTTCCTGCGCGCACGGGTTTTCCGGCTGCAGGACACCCGGACCCGAACGATTTGACCCGCATTTATCCCTTGGGCGTTCACACGAAAGATTACGATGATGTCTCCTTGAAGCTGGGTGTGGAGTACCGCTTGAGCGAGGCCACTTTCGCCTACGCCTCCTATGCCGAAGGATTCAAGAGTGGCGGCTGGACAACCCGACTGCTGGTGCCTGAGACACCAAATCCGAATGTCGCGCCGGACTTTGACGAGGAACAAGCGACAAGCTACGAGCTGGGCATCAAATCGCAACTGCTCGACAACCGTCTGCAACTCAATGGCGCGGTGTTCTTCACCGACTATGAGAATATTCAGGTGACTGTGCAGCGAGGCGTCTCCCCGACCTTCGACAATGCGGGTGACGGCGAGATTCAAGGTGCCGAGTTGGGGTTTGTGGCCCTGCCGGCGGAGAACTGGTCTGTTACGGGAAGTATCGGCTATATCGATGCGGAGTACACCGACCTCGATCCGCTTGTGGATCCCAATTTGACAGCAGACGACAAGTTCGTGAACACCCCCGATTGGGCGACCCATCTTGCCATCGAGTACAGCGTGCCCTTGTCAAACGGTTCAGAGCTTCAGTTTCATGTTGATCATTCCTACAAGAGTGAGATAGCGAACGATGCGGTGAATACGCCGTCGTTGGTGGCGGATTCGGTCAACCTGTATCACGCGCATGTGAGCTATGTCACGCCGAGTCAAGACCTCACAATCACGCTCGGCGGAAGAAACCTCAGCGACGAGCGGTATATTTACTCAGGGTTTGCGCATCCGATCGGTTTTACCTCGGCCAACTACTCTCGCCCGCGAGAGTGGTACCTCACCTTCAGATACTCACCCTTCTGATGTCCCGGGCTTCTTCGGCATGGGCGAGCAAGCCCGCCGATAGCCCGCCGCGCGGGAGACCTTTCCAAGTTTCACGATGACAGACTTCAAGCTGCTGTTCAGTCCGATCAAAGTGGGTTCCATGGAGCTCAAGAATCGCATTGTTGTCACCGGCCACAAGATAAACTTTACGCCCGAGCGCGCCAATCCAAAAGGGACTGCCTACTACGAAGCCCGTGCGAAAGGTGGTGCTGGGGCTGTGTCACTCGAGGCGCTCGGGGTGTTCTACTCGGGGAAGATTCACCCCGATCTTCGTTATGCGGACCGACTGGACTTTTTTCGTGACCAGGTGGAGGCCGTACACGCCTACGGCGCCAAGGTCATCGTCCAAGCGACAATCCAAGGCGGCATGTGGACGCCTTCGGTGTCATCATCTGTACCGAGCAAGTGGGTCAATACCCAAGCGCGACAGCTCACTACTAGAGAGCTTAAGAATCTGAGCAAGGGCTTTGGCGACACCGCTGTCGCGCTCAAGGACTTGGGCGTCGATGCCTTTGAGATCCACTTGAGCCATGGCACCGGCCTCAACCAACTTGCATCTAAGTTGTATAACTATCGCACAGACGAGTACGGTGGTTCACTAGAGAATCGGATGCGTTTCTTCGGCGAGGTGCTTGCCGATGTCCGTGACAAAATCGGTGACAGCCTTGCTGTCGGCGCGAGGGTGAATGTCGATGAGAGTCGAGTGAAGGGCGCCGGGTTGGAAGAAGGCGTGGAGCGATGTCGGATGCTCACTCGGGACGGGATGCTCGATTATCTGAGTGTCGATACCGCTGTGGAGCCGCAGGAGGACTACCTCATGGTGCCGTCGTCGTATCTGCCGCAGACCCCCATGCTGTATGCCGCGGAAGCCGTGCGCGAAGCGGTCGATATCCCGGTGCTGGGCGTGGGACGAATTACCACCCCGCAAGTGGCCGAGGCTGCGCTGGCGAACGGTTCGCTCGATATGGTCGGTGCTGTCAGGGCGCTCATTGCTGACCCGGAATGGCCGAACAAAGCCGAGCGCGGCGAGGTGGATCAAATACGCTACTGCATAGGCTGCGTCGAAGCCTGCTTTGGCCGCACTGTCAAACTCAAGCGCACACCGGGCGCTGTCCCCGTGGAACATGCGCTCTGCCAGGTCAATCCCAATATCGGCAACGAACGAACTGAACTTCTGCCGGTGAAGCAGGTCAAGCGCATTGTCGTCGTCGGCGCGGGGGTTTCGGGCATGCAGTTCGCCATGACCGCGACGCGTCGAGGGCACAAGGTGACGGTCCTTGAGAAGGAGTCGGTGACGGGCGGCCATATCAATTGGATGTCCAAGCTGCCGGGGAAAGCCGATGTTCAGGACATCGCACGATGGTTGGATTTGCAGATGAAGACCTACGATATCGACCTGCGGCTTGGGATCGATGCGTCCGCTGAATTGGTCAAGTCCATGAAACCCGATGCGGTGGTGATCGCGACCGGCAGCCACTTTATCCGCAGCGGCTACAGCACCGCCAACATGCGCGAGGTGGAAGGCGCAGATGGCGAGAATGTGCTCGTGCCTGAAGAAGTGATTCTGGGCCGCCGGGAGACTGGGGACAGCGTGCTGATCTACGACGACACCGGCTATATCGTGGGCGCAGGCATCGCCGAAATGCTGTCGGATGCCGGCAAGCAGGTCGAAGTTGTCACGAGCTATCCAAATCTTCCCTGGGCGGTTGCACACTTCGAGCTCGATAAGGTTGTGAATACGCGACTGATGAATAAAGCCACGGTGACCCGTGATCACGTGCTGCAAAAAATCGACGGCAACAGCGTCCATTTCTCCAATGTCTATACCTTCGAGGCAGTAGTTCGCGAGAACGTGGACAGCCTTGTCCTCATTACCGGTCGCCAGCCCAATGAAACCCTGTTCCAAGAGCTAGAAGCCGAGGTGCCTGAACTGCATATCATCGGTGATGCGAACATCTCCCATCTCGGCGACCTCGCGATAGAAAGTGCGACCCGCGAAGGAGAGCAGTTGGCGCGGAGAATTTAGTGCCTGATTCCCAAAAAGGACCTAACCCCGTCGGCAGCGTCTGGAGCGTCGTCGAGCAGCAAGGCGGGGAATTGAGTCCGGTCTCATTTGAACTCCTTGCCGAAGCCCGCGCGCTCGCGGATGCGAGAGATAGCCAAGTCTGTGCCATTGTTCTCTCCTCGGAGCACGACTGCACCGCCGAAAGCCACATCGACCCGCTCGCCGAGCACGGCGCGGATCAGGTATTGCTGGTGTGTCACCCGGCACTCGGCGACTATGCGAGCGAGCCTCACATCGAGGCGTTGACCGACCTGTGTCAAACGCTGAATCCCGAGATCGTCCTGTTGGCGTCATCCTTGGACGGCCAGGATATGGCAGCAAGGCTCTCGCTGCGTACCGGAGGCAGTTTGATCAGCGACTGCGTCGGACTCAAAGTCAACACGGGCGGCGTATTGCAGGGAAGCAAACCCGTACTCGACGACCATCTGTACGCCGAGATCTATTGTGAGCGACGGCCTCAGGTAGCCACATTGAGGCCGGGAGCGCGCGCGGCCGAGCCCCTGCACACATATCAGAAGCCCGAAGTGCAGCGAATCGAACCCGTGTTGGACGCTGCATCGAGTTCGGTTTCAGTCGGCGAATTTCTCCCGGCGACAGCGCGCAGTGTGTCCATACTTGAAGCGGAAAGAGTCGTGGCTGGCGGTGCAGGAATACAGAATCCGGATGGTGTGCGTCTTCTTGATGCATTGGCCGAATCGCTGGGTGCTTGTTCGGCGGCGAGTCGCGTGCTCGTGGATTCGGGTTTGATGCCTCGCGACAAGCAGGTGGGTCTCAGCGGCGTGGTTGTCAAACCGAAACTCTATCTGGCACTGGGGATTTCGGGCGCGGCGTATCATCTGGCTGGCATGAGCGAATCGGAAATCATCATCGCCGTGAATACCGATCCCGCTGCCGAGATATTCAAGGTGGCGGACTTGTCTGCCGTCGGCGACCTGTTTGAAGTGGTGCCGGCATTGCTGGAACGACTTGCGCAGCAGCAGGCGCCGCAGGAACTGGCGGCGTGAAGCGGCGGCAAGTCAAAGTCGCTGTCTGTATTGATTTGCCTTGCGCTTGCAAGGAGCCGCTCGTGATCGACGGCCTTGCCAATCCCCCGGCACATTTTTCTGACATCGCCCAAGATGTCTATCGCTATCCGAACGCTGCGACGCGCGCCGCGGTGGAATTGGCGCTAGATCTCAAAGGGCGGCATTCGGACGTTGAGGTGACGGTGTTTGCCGCCGACAGCAGCGCGGCAGACGAAATGCTGCGCTTTTATCTCGCCTGTGGTGCTGATCGCGCGGTTCGAAGAGATGTCGATCCGCAGCACTGGCGCGACGCCTTCTGCACCGCCTCGCTCTTGGCGGAGTTGATTGCGCCCGGCGACTTCGATCTTATCTTGTGCGGCAACCAGTCAGCGCACGAGCGATTCTCGGTTCTCGCGCCGTTCTTGTCCGAGCTCCTATCCCTGCCGCTGCTGCGAGATGTATTGAGTCTTGAGGTTGCAGACGGCGCATTTGGTCGAGACAATACGGTGAAGATCCGGTGCTTGGGGCGAAGGCCCGGCGGGCATCGTCAGCGCTTGGCGTGTGAGTTGCCAGCCGTCCTCTCCGTGGACCCTTTGTACTCGGACATGCCGCCCTATATTTCCCTGCATCGCCAGCGGCGAGCTTCGGCACATGCGATCGAGGTCTTATCCAAAGAGAGCCAAGCTTCAACCTTGAATCGCGCCAGCCTACAGCGGCTTCAAGTGCCTACGCCGCGGGTCAAGAGAGTGCATGCCCGGCCGGCTGAAGACTATGCCGAAAGCATGAAGCAGATGATGTTCGGCGGCCTCGCCGATGATGGCTTCAACAAGGCTATTGAGGGCGACGCCGGCTATCTCGCCGAGAAGATCGTCGAATTTATGGAAGAGAACCAGCTGCTCTAGTGCTCCATCAATGATCTCGCCTTTGTCACCTCCTGCCGACGCTGAGATTCTGGGTATTTCAGGACAGGCGCTGGCGATCACCATTCCCATCGTGGCGATTTGCCTGTTTGCGTACATCATGATCAAGCGACTACAGCCATTGCTCTTGGCTGCATCGTCCGAATCAATGGATTCCTTGAGTGACAGGCTCGGTCGGGTGGTCAAGTATGGTCTTCTGCAATACAAGCATCCACGTTATTTGCTGTCGGGCAGTCTGCATATCGTTTTGTTCGGGGGTTTTGTGCTGCTGATCGTCGATAGCATTTCACTGGTCTTTTTGGGGATTGGCGATGATTTCGTTTTTCTGGGGATGGGCGAGCGGGCGCAGGCGATCTATGAGCCGATCAAGGCGGTCGCCGTCTCCTTGGTCTTTGTGGCAGCGGTCATCGCGGCCATTCGGCGCGGCGTGTTCCGGCCCGAACGATACGCCGTGCCTGAAAGGTTTGGCAAAGACCGCAGCGCAGGCGCTGTGGGTATTTTGGGGCTGATCATTGCACTGATGCTCAGTTCCGCACTCTTTGATGGCAGTGTCTATGCGGCGACCGGGGAAGGCGCACTCGCTGGAACCTTAAGTTGGATGGCCGGCGCGCTCTTGGCTGGGCAAACGCATGCCGTGCTTCAGCAGGCGCATCATGGCGCGTACTTCGTGCATGAACTCGTGTTTTTCTTTTTTCTGTGCATCTTGCCCTTGGGCAAGCACTTCCATGTGATCACCGCATTGCCAAATATTTTCTTCATGCGCTTGGAGCGGGGCTCGCTGCGGCGGCCGAACACGGTCGCAGCTGGTGGGGATTTGTTGGCGGTGAGCCGCACCGGCGTGCATGTCATGGAGGACTTTAGCTGGAAAAGCATGCTGGATTTCTACTCCTGCGTGGATTGCGGCCGCTGTTCGGACCACTGTCCTGCGAATGCCGCCGGACGGCCCTTGTCACCGCGCTTCATTTCCACCCGCGGTCGCGAGCATTTGTTCGCAACCTACCCGTTGCTCCCGACCTCAAAGAGTGCGGGCAGCAAAGATGCTCTGCTGCTTGGCAATCTCTACGATGCCGATGAAATATGGTCATGCACGACTTGCGGCGCCTGTGAAGAGGAGTGTCCGGTGACAATCGAATACATCGACAAGATTGTCGATCTTCGCCGCGGATGCATGGATCGCGGAGATATTCCCGACTCGATCAAAAAGCCTCTGGAATCCATTCAGCGCGTGGGCAACGCCCAAGGGTTGCCGCGTGCGTTTCGTGGCGATTGGGCAGAAGACATCAAGGGGCAGCAAAAAGTGAAGGTCCTTGATGGTGGTAATGTGAGCGCCGATACGCTCTATTTTGTCGATTCCATGTCATCTTGCGATGAGCGCGTGAACAAGCTCGCGAAAACGACCGCGCGGGTGCTAGATGCCATGAACGTTGATTTCGGTATTCTCGCAGCCAAGGAAACCGACAGTGGGCACGATGTCAGGCGCTACGGTGAGGAACTCCTGTTTGAAGAGTTGCGCGAGCAGAATACGCAAGGCATCAACAACAGCTCTGTCAAGCGTATCGTGACATCGGATCCCCATGCCCTCAATGCGCTGAAAAAAGACTACGACCAGATCGATCACGAAGTTGAGCATATAAGCGAAGTCCTGATACGCCATCTAACGAGCGGCGATATCAAGCTCGCCGCGAGCGACGAAGACAAGACCACCGTCTACACGTATCACGATGCCTGTTATCTGGGGCGTCACAACGAAATTTATGACGCCCCTCGCGAGGTGATCGACTCGATTCCCGGCGTGACAAGAGTGGAGATGGAAAAAGCTCGCGATCGATCCTTTTGTTGCGGCGGCGGCGGCCTTTCCTTATACCATTCACCGCCGGAAGAACGACAGATGGAGCAAATGCGGGTTGAAATGGCCCGCAAGGCGGGCGCGACCTGTATCGTGACCGCGTGCCCGAACTGTAACGTGAGGCTCTCCGATGCCATTGACGCCAAAGGATGGCGCGATGAAATGCAAGTGATCGATGTCGTGGAGCTCGCCGACCGCCACATGGCGAGACCGGAAAGCGAATAGCAGGGAACCCAATAGATCAATAGACCGGGCAGCCACTGACATCTCATTTTTAGTTTGACGGAGCACTAGGAGCCTGCGCCGTAGAAATTCGCGGCTGCAAATCCGCTCCCACTCGCCCGTTTGAACGCTCGATTTCGTCAAATATAGCCCGATATTATCCTCAATCGACCCTCCAAACGGGCGGCGGGATCGAATTTTCGCTATCGTGAATTTCTACGGCGCAGGCTCCTAGTCCCCGAGACCAGTTGCGGTTCGCTCCCGTATCCCGTGTGTTCGCGTGGTCGGTATAATTCTCTTCTACAAATCATATGAGAAAACGAGCCGTGTCGGCGGCACGAGAAACAGAAAACCGAAGGATTGCGTGCATCGAAACGGCGTTGGCGCAGGCAGTAGGTCCGGCGAGAGCCGCTCATCTTATGCAGGTCGCTGAAGCATATGACGAAGAATGCGCGCAGCAGCCCGTCGAACTTGAGTCAGCGGTCGCAAAGATCAGACGTCTACGCAAGAGCGAACAAGGACGAGAGCGATTGAAACGCGCCAAGACATTCGCTGATGTTGAGCATGTCTAATGCCATTGGATTTGCGCCATGTCGCATGGGATTCATGCAGTCTATTTGGATCATTTGATCGCCGTTTTATTATGGCCGCGTGCGAGTTGAGTGGCTGTCAAACAAACGTACTGCCTCAAGTCGCCAAAGAAATGTTTGGGATACTGTCCGGCGATACGGCCAAGTATTGGTTGAGCGTCATGGAAGGGGAAGAGCGCCGAGGCGGATCGCGATATGGCGACGATGAAAAAGCACGCATATGCGAGGCCGCGAGCGAGGGGCTCAAGGCGTGGGTAAAATCGGAGATCGATGCACAAGCAACACAACCCTCTTCCATGAGGTCCCTATCAGGGTTGAAGTTACACATCCTCAACCCTGCTGAGGTTGGTAGGGCGCTCGATATCGCCTCAAAGATACCGGCCTACTGCTTCCAAGGAACACCGAAAGACGGTCATTGGGGAGACAGGCAGATTATGGGACAAGCGATTGTCAGCGGATTACATGTGCTCGCATCAAGAAACCGCAATTCAATCAAGCGGGCAAGGCTCAACCGATGGTGCCAAGAAGCGCATGGGATCAACGGCGACATCATTGTGGAGGCTGATGATGTGATGCAGCAAATCATGACTGAGAGAACACAAGCGCAAGGTGCCGACGCCGAAGTTGGCCCGGGTGATGAGATGATGCTCAAAGCCGTCTTGCTTGCGGCAATGCCCGGGCACGATGTAGCACCAGATCGATTTGACAGTATCATCGAAACCTTCATACAGAGCATCGAAAAATCGCGTACTTTTATTGAATGCGCCGATTCAGCTCGACGCACTTGGTTATCACGCAGGGGAAAAGCGTGTGTTGACGAGATCAAACCAATGCTCGCGGACTCGGTTGCAAGAGCCACTGAGCAGCGACGGATAGACAGCGTTCGTCGCAGCGCGTCTGATGCGGGATGGCGAGGCGGCCCCTAAAGAACCCGCACTCGCGAGTTCGATTTGGTAAAACACATTTCAAACCACTCAACACAGAAGATTCCATATGTCACAACAAACTTTCAAAGCAATAGTCGTAG
>JAPOTJ010000034.1 GCA_026709225.1 Gammaproteobacteria bacterium
CGCCCCCGGTTCGGGGCGCCCACAGCATAATTCAATCAGACAAGACCTTCCCTAGGAGCCTGCGCCGTAGAAATTCACGATAGCGAAAATTCGATCCCGCCGCCCGTTTGGAGGGTCGATTGAGGATAATATCGGGCTATATTTGACGAAATCGAGCGTTCAAACGGGCGAGTGGGAGCGGATTTGCAGCCGCGAATTTCTACGGCGCAGGCTCCTAGTGCTCCGTCAAACTAGAAATGAGGTGTCAGGTATTAGGGAGAAGACACAGGCAGCATTACAACGATGGACACAACGGCGAGAATAATGGTTGTCTGCGCAAACATTATGCCGAGCATCCACTTGATAAGACTTCCCTTGACCGCTTCAAGTTTCGCATCTGTTGCGAGTCTTAGGCTTTCGATGCTGGCCTCCACTCTCGCGATCTCGCCTTTAGTCTCCTGCCGCAAGGTTTCGATCTCGCTTTTGGTCTCGTGCCGCAAGGTTTCGATATCGCCTTTGGTCTCCTGACGCAACGCTTCGATCTCGCTTTTGGTTTCTTGCCTGTGGATTTCGATGCTGGCCTCTAGCTTCGCAATCTCAACCTTTGTTTCTTGATGCCGGGCTTCGGACGCTGCTTCGAGTCTTGCGATGTCCGACTTCGTGGCGAGGTTGGCGTTGAGAAACGCAACTTGCTCGGCCGCAAGCGTTTCCGCCTGCAGCTCATCGAATCCACCTTTCATCAGACGTTTGACGTAGCGGTGTGTATCAAACGCGATTGCTTCGCTCATGCAGTTATTATAGGCAGGTCTTTCTTTAGGGAAGGTCTGATCAAGTCTACTTCGCTCAGCGCTTCTCTTGTTGGCTCATCGAAATCGACTCGTCTACACTACCGTGACCGAAAAAATCAACGAAATCGTCTCTACCACCACGCGAAGCGCCCTTCGGGAGGTCATGTGGGGCGCGCTGCCTGCGTCATTCCTCATCACGTGGGGCCTGCCACGCTTCTTCGTCATTCCTTGCCAGCCCACCCCACATGACCTCTGAGCTTTGCAGACTTAATCAGACCTTCCTTAGGGCGTGTTCATACTATGCACGCGCTCGATCACCTCCGCAATGCGGTTCGCGTTCGCGCTCATGTCTCCGAGGCCCACCCGAGACACGGATCGCATATCCATTCGCGTGCCGTCTTCCACCTCTCGCAACCTGACCACGAGGTCATCCTCGAAGCCGAACCAGAATGTCGTCGCAATGGCTTCGATTTCTCCCGCTACCGGATCGTCGCGGGTGACGGTCATCCCCATCTCTTCAAGCACCCGTTTCACCTGTCTGTGCAGTTCGTCGTGGGTGACGGCGACCACGAGCGGCTTGAGGTCGGGATAGGCTTCGCGCTGTATCGGTCCGATGCGCTCGCTCTCGTAGAAAAGCGAGTTCGAGGATTCAGGGCGCAATGTCGGTGCAAGCGTGAACGTTGGGGGGTCTTCGAGATCGGTGCTGACGTTATGTATGAGCGGCGCGGGCAGCGTGGCGAGCACTTGACCGCCAAGATAGAGGCAGATCAGCAGACCCAAGGCTGCACCATGCGCACTCACCACCAAACGCCCGCCGATCTGGCGCAGCCGAAGCATAGCTATCACGCCGAGAATCACGGCACTCAGCGCCGATAGGAAGCCGACCAGCACCAGTGGCGCGCCCACTATAAAACTCCAGACCTCAATTCTGGTGCCGAGCGCCCCCACAATAGGGAGCAACACGCCAAGCACACCACACACGAGTGACACCCTCGCGACTCTATTGAACTTCGAATGTGCTTCTGTCACTTCTCGTGCTCCTGTGTCTCTTTGTTGATCGGCATCGTCATGGTATAAGGTGTCGGACTTGTTCGCGGCTCGTATCGTCCCGCTCGCTTCGTCATCTTTTTCCTAGCCTACTCACAGAATAACTCAAGGCAATTATCGTGCATTCCATGGATCAAATCGTGTCGCTGTGCAAGCCGCGAGGGTTGGTGTTTCAAAGCGGCGAAATATACGGCGGCATCTAGTACTCCATCAAACTAATAATGCCGGATCAGTGGCTGCGGGCAGGTTCCGTGCAAGGCGCGTCGCGCAGGGAATACCCCGCCGTATTTCCAAGCGGCGCAACGCCGCACGGGGCCTGCCCGCAGCCACCCGAAGGGCGCGCCCACAAGCGCCCATCGACAATCTTGCGAGGGTTGCCCCTCGCGCTTCTTGGCTGAGGGCTCCGTTGCGGCCCTTGGCAATATACCTGATATTCCCTGCGGGCCGCGCCTTGCATCTGGGCGCTCGTGGGTGCGCTGATCCGGCATTATTAGTTTGATGGAGTACTAGTGTCCTGTCCCA
>JAPOTJ010000059.1 GCA_026709225.1 Gammaproteobacteria bacterium
CGAACTCACCAAGCAACCAGAGGCGCCCGCAAGCGGACGCCTCTGGCTCCTTGGACGAACCCACGCATTCAAAACCGAAAGCGCACGCCTGCTTCAACACGACGACCCGGCAAAGGCACTTCGTCCTTCACAAAGGAGACGTGATTGCGCTGTTCTTCGTCGGTCAGGTTGCGTCCGGCTAGAAACAGCGTCAGGTCATTGAGACCAGCAAAATCAATGCGGTAGTCAACTTGCAGATCCACATTGTCGTAGCTCGCGGTTGGCGTCTCATAACTCGCGGTCTCGTCTTGTTCGAACACGTGCGTGTAGGCGAGGCGCGCCCAGAGTGACCGCCATGAGATTTCGCCTGCCAGCAAGGCGCGATTGGCTGGCGTGCGCGGCAAGTGGTCCTCGCGCGGATCATCGAGATCGGTGCGCACCATGTCGAAGCCGAGCGAGACGGCGCCGCTGACACCGGTCGAAGCTTGCGAGAAGCTGTACTCGACGCCAATATCGCCGCCGGTGAAGGTCGCTTCGTTTTGCGCCCACTCGATCACATCCAAGCCGCCGACTTCATCTTCGGTTTCACGCTGATAGATGTAGTTGTCGAACGCATAGCGATAGAGATTTGCGGAGAACGAGAGTGGTCCTCGCTCATAGTCGATGCCGGCGGACAGGTTGAACGCCTCTTCTTCGTCGAGGTTCACGTTGCCGACTTCAAAGCCTTGCGTCGCGAGGTGTGCGAACTCGGAGAAGAGCTCGTTGCCGCGCGGCGCGCGCATGGCATAGTCCGTCAGGAGGCGAATACGCAATGATTCTTGCGGCGTGAAGACGGCCCCGAGGGAAAAGCTCGTGGCCAGATAGTCGCGCGAGACGCCCTCGCCGTCATCAATATCGGTCGATTCGATGCGCGCGCCCGTTTCGACTTCCACTGTGTCGTAGTGCTTTTCGGCGAGCGCAAACGCCGCGACATGCTGCGATTCGGATGTGTCGGCAGACGCTTCACTGCTGCCAAGGCCAAGCTCGATGACACCGAATTGCAGTCCGAGCGACGGTTGCCAGCCTTGCATCTCTTCGCCATCAAGGACGATTCTGCCTTCCCAGGCGTCATTTCCGAAGTAGCCGATTTCACGCCCACCTTCGATTTCGCCATGATCGTACTCGCTGACCGTCAGACTTGCCTCCAACGCACGGAAGCCGGGCAAGGGATCATAGATGCCGAGACGCGACTGCACGCGCGTTTGCTGCAAATCGATCCACGGCGAGCCTTCTTCCGCCCCATGCTCATCGTGTTCGTCGTGCTCATCTTCGTGCTCGTGCTCGCCTTCATGGTCATCATCGTGACCATCCATATGTTCGTGCTCATCTTCATGATGATGGTGATGGGCACCCGGAATGCCGTATTGCCAATCACGGGTTGCGACTGACACACCGAAGTGACCGCGGTCAAACACGAACGAACCACCAACCGAGCCGCCCTTGTACTCCGCGTAGCTGTTCGCGAGGCGACCCTTGACAGGCATTTCATCCGCGTGCTCGTCGTCATGCTCGTGCTCGTCTTCTTCGTGCTCGTGCTCATGTTCATCATCATGGTCTTCATGGTCGTCGTGATCATCATGGTCGTCTTCAGCAAATGGGTCTAGCGACGCATAGCCCGGAATGCTGACATCGCGATGATCGGAAGCGTAGCCATCCAAATGCCAAGCGAAATTGCCCATGCCACCGTCAAGGTGCAAGCCGCCGTAGATGCCGTTCGACGCATCGTTGCCGCGCACGAGGCCGCGTCCGGTGATGGTTTTATCAGGCACTGTGGTGGGCACCCGGTTGGTCTGCACTTCAACCACACCGCCCATGGCACCCGATCCGTACAAGAGCGTGGATGCGCCCTTGAGCACCTCGATTCGATCGGCGAGAAATGGCTCGACGGTGTTGCAGTGATCGGCCGAATACGAAACGTCAAAAGTCTCCTGACCATTCTCAGTCACAAGCACGCGGGTGCCGCTGAGTCCGTTGATCACCGGCTGTCCGACCTTCGGCCCGAACGATGCCGACCGCACGCCGCGAATTTCGGACAGCACGTCACCGAGGGATATGCCTGAGGTGCGCGCGATCGCCTCCGCGTCCATCACCTCGACCGATTGCGCAAGATCGCCATCGCTCAAGGGATGCGCCTGCACCACGAGATCTTCAACGCTACCGGCAGCATCGCTCGCGGCGGGATTGTCGTCAGCCGACACCGCGCCGACAAAGGCCAACATCGAAACGGCATACAGGAAGCTGGTACCGAGCAGCTTTTGGGAATGAATGTTCATGTCTGATGAGTCTCCGTAAGTTAGAACCGCAAGCGCACGCCAGCTTCAATGCGCCTGCCGGGCAGTGGCGCCTCGTCCTTCACAAAGGACACATGATTGCGCTGCTCCTCGTCGGTGAGGTTGCGACCTGCCAAGAACAGCGTGAGATCGCTTGCGCCCAAAAAGTCAAGCGAATAGTCGAATTGAATATCGACATTGTCATAGCTCGCCGTGGGCGTCTCGTGGCTCGTGATGTCGTCCTGTTCGAAGACATGCGTATAGGCGAGGCGCGCCCAGAGGTTGTTCCACGACATTTCGCCAGCGGCGAGGACACGATTCGCAGGACTGCGCGGCAGATGATCTTCGTGCGGGTCGTCAATGTCGGTTTGCACCATGTCGAAGCCAAGCGACAAGCGTCCGCTTATCCCAGTCGGTTCATGTGCAAAGCGATAGGCAGCGCGCGCATCGCCGCCGACAAAAGTCGCTTCAGCCTGTGACCATTCAAGTACCTCAAGGCCGTCAACCTCGTCCTCGACCTCGCGCTGATAGATGTAGTTGTCGAACGCGTAGCGGTAGAGATTCGCAGAAAACTCAAACGGCCCGCGCGTGTAGTCAACGCCGACCGAGAGATTGAAGGCTTCCTCTTCGTCGAGATCGACATTGCCGATTTCAAAGCCTTGCACCGCCAAATGCGGGTTCTCCGCGAACAGTTCATCGCCTTGTGGCGCGCGCATTGCGTAGTCGCCGAGCACGCGCACCCGCCAGGCATCGTCAGGGAGGAAGATCGCGCCGAGCGATGCGCTCGTTGCCAAGTAATCGCGCGACACGCCGTCAGCGCCGTCGATGTCGGTCGATTCGATGCGCGCACCGGTTTCGATTTCAACCAGCTCGAAGCGCTTCTGCGCGAGCGCAAAGGCCGCGAAGTGCTGCGATTCGGAGACATTCGCTTCTGCTTCGCTGCTGCCGATGCCGAGTTCGGTCACGCCGAACTGTAGGCCGAGCACAGGACTCCAGCCTTCGAACTCTTCGCCATCGAGAATCAGGCGACCTTCCCAAGCGTCGTTGGAAAAGTAGCTACCGATTTCGCCTTCGCCTTCGATCTCGACGTGCTCATACTCGCTGACTGTCAAGCTGCCTTCAAGGACACGAAAGCCCGGCAAGGGGTCGTGCAGGCCAAATTTCGCTTGCACGCGCGTCTGTTCAAGCTCGATCCACGGCGAGCCTTCTTCTTCGTGCTCGTGCTCGTGCTCGTCTTCGTGTTCATCCTCGTGCTCATCTTCATGTTCGTCTTCGTGCTCGTCGTCATGTTCATCTTCATGTTCGTGATCGTCGTGATGCGCTTCTTCTTCGTGATGGTGGTGGTGCGCTCCGACAATGCCGTAGTCCCAGTCGCGGGTCGTGACTGACACGCCGAAGTGGCCGCGGTCAAACACGAACGCGCCGCCAATCGAACCGCCTTCGTACTCGGCATAGCTGTTCTCAAGACGTCCTTTGACAGGCATTTCGTCTTCGTGCTCGTCGTGATGTTCATCTTCGTGCTCGTCTTCATGCTCGTGGTCGTCTTCATGTTCATCTTCATGATCATCGTGATCGTCGTGCTCATCTTCCGCAAAAGGATCCACCGACGCATAGCCCGGAATACTGATGTCGCGATGGTCAGACGCATAGGCGTCGGCGTGCCAGGCAAAGTTGCCGCCGCCGCCGTCAAGCCGCAAGCCGCCATAGACGCCATTCGAGGCTTCATTGCCGCGTACAAGCGCACGCCCTGTGATCGGCCTCTCAGGCACCGAAGTCGGTACACGGCCCGTATGGACATCCACCACGCCGCCAATCGCGCCAGATCCATAGAGCAGCGTTGATGCGCCTTTCAAAACGTATATTCGGTCGGCAAGGAACGGCTCGACGGTGACCGCGTGGTCGGGCGAGGATGAGAAGTCCATGGTGTCCTGATCGTTCTCGACGACGAGCACGCGCGTGCCGCGGAGTCCGTTGATCACCGGCCGCCCTACCCTCGGCCCGAACGACGCCGATTGCACGCCCGCGACTTCGGACAGCACGTCACCAATCGCAACGCCCGTGGTGCGCGCAATATCTTCTTCGTCGAGCACCGCAGCGCTTTGCGCGAGCTCGCCATCACCTAAGGGGTGCGCTTCGACAATGAGATCTTCGATCAGCGCATCGTCGGCGGTGTCACTGGCTTGTCCCCAAGCGCCGCTGGCGAGGGACAGTAAAAGAACGGCGAGAATAAAGCCTTCGCCGCGCGGCTTTAAGGAAATAATGTTCATGTCTAGCTCCGGTGAACACGATTGAAAGGACAGGCGCGTTGTGAACCACGCATTCACACAGGCTTCCATGTATTCATATACATGGAAATACATGAAATCTGCGTGGCAGCTAGACGATGGGCGGTGCGCGCGCCTTCTGAAAAGAAATCCGATTGGGGCGCACCGTGATGCGCACCACTTGATCAGCGGTCGGGAACGGCGCCTGCGCAGCCTGCGCGACCGGCGGCACGTCAATCGACCATTCGATTTTGTCCGCATACACGCACGGACAATGCACATCATGGTCAGGCTCGTCATGGTCGTGGTCGTGCCCCAATGCCACACCCTGAAGCACAACGAGCGATACGCAGAAAAGCGCGAGCGCACTTATGGGGAAGCGCTTGCCTGCGAGACGTTTCATGCGACGCATCAGCTCGCCGATGAGCCAAAGGCGACCTTGACCAGGCGCCCATAGCGCTTCAGTCCCGCCTTGATGTCTTGCAGAATCAATAGATTCACCGGCACGAGTATCAACGTCACCACTGTCGCGAACAGAATACCGTATCCCAAGGAAATTGCCATCGGGATGAGGAACTGCGAAGTTGTCGAGCGGTCGAGCATCAGCGGCAGCAGGCCAAAGAAGGTCGTCAATGAAGTGAGCAGCACGGGCCGAAAGCGCACAACGCCGGCATCAAGCACGGATTGCACGAGCGACTCGCCGGCGCGCACGCGCTTGTTCACATAGTCAACGAGCACTAGCGAATCGTTCACCATCACGCCCATCAATGCCATCAGGCCAAAAACACTCAGCATTGAGAGCGAGCTCTGCCCCATGATCCAGTGACCCACAATCGCCCCGACCATGCCAAACGGAATAATGACAATCACCACGAGCGGCTGCACGTAGGATTTCAGCGGCAGCGCCAGCAAGCAATAGACGAGGAACAACACCAGCACGATGCCGAACGCGAAGCTCTCCAGACTCTCTCGCTGCTCGCGCGCTTCGCCTTCAAATGAATAGTGAACACTCGGATACTGCGCGACGAGCGCGCGCACATGGTCTTCGAGATCAGCCATCAGCACGGTCAGATTCTCGCGCTCGCGATCGACATCGGCAGTGACGCTGATGGTGCGCTCGCCGTTGACACGATAGATTTCGGTTGGCGCGATGCCGGGCGCTAGGGTCGCCACGTGCGCAAGCGGCACGCGCGCGCCTTGCGGCGTGCGAATCAACATCTCGCTCAAGGTTTCGTAGCTTCTACGCTCGTCGATTGGGAAGCGCACAATCACGCGAATATCCTCTTGGCCACGCTGGATGCGCTGCACCTGATAGCCTTTGAAGGCTTCGCCGATCTGGCCGACGATGTCGTTTCGCGTCAGCCCCAGGACATGGCCTTGGTCAGAGACTTCGACTCGCAGCTCTTCCTTGCCTTCCGAGAGGCTTTGCGAAATATCGGACACGGTCGGGTAGTAGCTGAGCCGCTCGGTGATGGCATCGGCGACCTCGCCGAGCTCTCCAAAGTCAGTGCCTTTGAGCTCAATATCAATGACATCGCCAAAGCGAACGAGCGATGATCGAAAACTGAGCGCCTCGGCGCCCGGGATCGTGCCGATGGCTTGCCTGAGCTCGCGCACCATGCCATCAACGGTATGCTGCGGATTGCGCGTCTTGGCGCGTTCAAGCTCAAGCGCAATGTTCGCGAGATGGCTGCCGCGCCCGCCCGACCCTGCGCCCGTGCTCGACACCACATGACGAACGCTGCTCATGCCGGTGTCCTCGTCAAGGTAGCGCTCTTTGAGATCGAGCGAGGCCGCGAGAATGCGCTGCGTGTGCCGGTCGGTCACGTCGAACGGCGTACCGATCGGCATGCGCAGGTTAATGCCGATCTGATCCATGGTCGGCGAAATCATCATGTGAAATGGCATCCAGCCGCTCAATAGAGATGCGACCATGATCATCAACAGCCCCAAAAACACTGAGATGGTCGTGTAGCGGTACTCGACACACTTCTGGAGCGCAGGCTTGAAGTGGCGTAGCACGGCATGCTCGAATCGGTTGGCGAAGCGCTGCTGCCAGCCGCGCAGGCCAGTGGCAGTGCGGTAGGGCGAGTCGCCGCGCAGATGCTTCAAATGTGCTGGCAGCACCAGCTTTGATTCAATCAGAGAGAAGGCGAGCGCGGCGATGACCACACCGGCAAGCGGCGTGGTGAAACTACCGAATCCACCGCCAACAAAGAGCATCGGCGCAAACGCCGCCATGGTCGTCAGTACGCCGAAGGTCACTGGCACAGCGACATCCTTGGTGCCTTCAATGGCCGCGGTAAGCCCGTCTTCCGATGTGCGCAGGTGCCGGTACACGCTCTCGCCGGTGACGATCGCATCGTCCACGACAATGCCGAGCACCATGATGAAGCCAAAGGCACTCATGATATTGAGCGAGAGGTCGAAATAACCCATGACCGCGGTGGCGCCAAGGAAGCTGATGGGAATGCTGATGAACACCCAGAACGCAACCGTCGGGCGCAGAAACAGGCTCAGGAGAACGAGCACGAGAATGCTGCCTTGCACGGCGCCCGACGCCAGAACGCCAAGGCGTTCGCGAAGAATCTGGCTGTTGTCGTCCCAATAGGTCATGGTCATGCCGCGCGGCAGCGAATCCTGGTGGGACGCGACGTACTCCTTGACGATTTGCGACGTTTCAAGGACGCTTTGCGACGGGCTGCGCTTGATGTCCACCATGGCCGCGGGCATGCCGTTGTAGAAGGTGCTGACGGCGTCCTCGTTGAAGGCATCGCGCACCGTCGCAATATCGCCCAAGCGCACGATCGAGCCGTCGGGGTTGGTCTTGACGACGATCTCTTCGAAGTCCGAACGGCGGTAGGCTTGGCCTTGGCTGCGAATCAGCACATCACCGCCTTGCGTGCGCACATTGCCCGCGGAAATATCGAGCGAACTGCCGCGCACAGCGGTGGCAAGATCGCGCAGTGACAGGCCAAACTCGCGCAGCGCATCCTGCGTCGCCTCAATCGAAATCTCGTAGTTGCGCGCACGCGCGAGCTCGACAAAGCCGACATCGGCCGTGCGCCGAATGTCGTCTCGCACGCGCTCGGCCTGCACGCGAATCTCGTCCTCGTCAAAAGGGCCAGCCAAGATGACGGTGATGACATCGATGCGAAACTCCATCAGCCGGATAAGCGGTCGCTCAGCTTCGGCGGGCAGCGTGCTGATCGAATCGACTTCGGCCTTCACGCGATCAAGGACCGTTTCAGGGTCATAATCCTCGTCCACTTCAATGCGCACGCTTGTGAAGCCTTCGTTCGAGCGGCTGTAGTAGCGCTTGATGCCTTCGATATCGCGAACGGCGCTTTCAATGCGCGATGCGATGCCGAGTTCGGCATCTTCCGGGGTCGCGCCGCGCAGCACCACGCGCACCTCAATCGTGCGCGCTTCGAACTGCGGGAACACTTCAACGCGAAGCATGGTCGTGATCGCGTAGATGCCCAGCAAAATAATGCTGAACATCAACAAATTGGCAGCGACGCTATTGCGCGCGAACCATTCAATCACGATGGTCTTCCACGCCTAAGGAATTCAGTGTCCACTTGCCGCCATGGAACCCTCACCTTCATCCACACCCTTCGGTGCCCGTTGCTTCATAAAGCCGAACAGATACCCCGCCACGCGCCGCATCTGAATCTCTTCCGCGCCTTCGGTGATGCGGTAGCGCCGGTGGTGTCGATAGATGTGCTCGAACGGCGTATGGCGCGAGTAGCCGAGGCCGCCGTGTACCTGCATGGCGCGATCAGCGGCTTCGCAGCACAGGCGATTCGACCAGTAGTTGCACATGGATATCTTGTCCGATTGCGAGAAGGCGCCGTATTTGTCCATGAGCGCCGCGGTCTTGTGAACGAGCGCGCGCAGCATCTCGCACTGCGTTTGCAGTTCGACCAAAGGGAACTGAATGCCCTGATTGGCCGCAAGCGGCTTGCCGAACGGCGCGCGCTGCTTGGCATAGGCCACCGACTCGTTGATGCAGAACTGCGCCGCGCCGAGACTCGATGCGGCTTGGCGAATACGGTTCTCGTTGAAAAAATGCTGCACGACTTGCAGGCCGCGCCCTTCGCCGCCAAAAATGGCTGAATCCGGCACGCGCACATCGGTGAGCGAAATATGCCCGTGATCGGTCGGCATGTTGAACGTCCACAGCATCTGTTCAATCTTGAAACCGGGCGCGTCCGTTGGCACGAGGAACGCAGTGATGCCGAGGCCATCGCCAGGCTCGCCGCTCGTGCGGGCGAATATGAGGTCGTGCTTGGCTTTGTGGATGCCGGTGTTCCAAGTCTTCTCGCCGTTGATCACCCAATCCGCGCCATCTCGAACAGCGGTGGTTTCCATATAGGTCGCATCCGAGCCGTGCGCAGGCTCAGTGATGCCAAAGGCGAAGCCGCGCTGGCCGCGCGCCATGCCATCGATCCACTCGGCCTTCTGCGCTTCGGTCCCGTAGCGGATCATCAGCAGCAAGCCGACGTTGTTGCCAACGATGGAATGCTCGGTTTGCAAGTCGTTATGCAGGCCAAGCCCCTTGATCGCCAAGTGCTCGCGAATCACAGCCATGTCGAGGTTGCCGCCTTCGCGCCCACCGTATTCCTTGGGATGCGGGTAGCGGTAGTGGCCAGCGAGGTCGGCGCGGCGGCGCGCTTCGGCAAGGAGCGCTTCCCAGGCTTCGTTCGGCAGGCCGCCGCGCTCCCAGTCGGTGCGCGCATCTTCGCGGCGATGGTCGAAGAAGCGAATGTTGTCGTCAGATTCTTCAAGCGGCTTGATCTCGCGCTCGATGAACGCATCGAGTTCGGCGAGATAGTCCTTGAGATAGTCTGGGATTTCTACATCCATTGGTCGGGGTGCCCTCGATGTCTTGGCGAGTGCGCGTGCAGTCTTGATTTCGTGGATTAGTTAGCGAGCGTGCAGGCGCACCGGCAGCGTCTTGTATCCATGGACGAAGTCGGAATAGACGCGCTCGACGTCGCCGACGATCTCAACATTGCGAAAACGCTTGAGGAACTCCTCCCAGACGATGCGTAGCTGCATCTCGCCAACCCGATTGCCCATGCAGCGGTGAATGCCAAAGCCAAATGACACATGGCTGCGCGCATTGCCGCGCTCGATATCAAAATCATCTGGATTTTCAAAAACTTCAGAATCGCGATTTCCGGACACATACCACATGATCACCTTGTCGCCTTCGCGAATGGTCTTGCCGTGCATCTCGACATCGCGCAGCGCGCGACGGCGCATGTGCGATAGCGGCGTCTGCCAGCGAATGACCTCGGAGACCATGTTGCCAACCAGCCCCGAGTTTGCGCGCAGCTTGTCGAACTGTTGCGGGAACTGATTGAGCGCCACGACGCTCGCCGACAAGGAATTGCGCGTCGTGTCGTTGCCGCCAACAATCAAGAGCACGAGATTGCCAAGGAATTGATCCGGAGGCATATCCTGGGTGACAGGATCGTTGGCAAGCAGCGAAATGAGGTCGTTGCCTTCGGTGTTGCCGATCCTCTGCTGCCATAATCGATCAAAATACTCGCGGCATTCAATGAGTTCCAAGCGCCGCGCCTCGCGCGATTCGACAACACCGGATTCAGGCGAACCAGTCGTGACATCCGACCAGCGCGTCAGTTTGTAGCGGTCCTCGAACGGAAAATCGAAGAGCGTCGCAAGCATCTGCGTCGTCTGTTCGATTGATACCTTATCCACCCAGTTAAAGGTTTCGCCAACTGGCAGGCCATCGAGAATAGCGCCCGCCCGCTCACGAATAATCGGCTCAAGGGCGGCCAGATTGCGCGGCCCCACCACCGGACTGACAGCCCGTCGCTGTGGGCCATGCTGCGGCTGGTCCATGGCGATGAACATGGGCAGCGGCAGATCGCCATCTGGCTCGGCAACGGTGATGGCTGGATAGGAAGAAAAAGTCTTGTGATCCATATCAATGGCTTTGACATCACGGTAACGAGTCACCGACCAATAGGGGCCGTGCATGCTCTGTGCCGTATAGTGCAGCGGCGCCTCTTCACGCAGCCGCTTGAAGTGTCGCCAGTGCAGGTTCCTGAAAAAGAGACTCGGACTCGCCGGGTTGAGCTCATCGAGCGGCAGCTCGTAGGGGTCCACATAGGGTTCGAGATTGTCCTTGCTATAGCGCGGATAGTCGAATTCAGCGCCTATGTAATCCTGATCATAATCAAACTTCTCACTGACAGCAGCCATGATTGCCTCCTCACACTTACATCTGAAATTCGGGAACGCGGGCACGAAAGCCATCGAGCGCGTCCGTAACGGGAATTTGGCAGGACAGCCTTGAGTTCGGTGCGCGTTCCGGGTTGAGATCGAGCATTGCATCCTCGGCCTCATCAGGCGTGCCAACCTTATCGAGCCACGCCTCGTCCACATACACATGGCAGGTGGCGCAGGCGCACTCGCCTCCGCAGTCGGCATCAATGCCGGGTACGAGATTGTCGATGGCGGCGTTCATCACCGAACGCCCGACTTCGCCTTGCACTTCGTGCGATGCACCGTCATGGCAGATGAATGTGAGTCGTGGCACCGAAAGAGCCTCCCCAAGATTTGATGAACAAGCTATTTTAGTAGGAAATGACGATGGTGATGTACAGGTCACCGGCGCCGGCTACCTAAGGCGGCACTGCGCTAAAGAGTGGCTCGTCGGGATACGATTCGAGGCTGAACTCGCCTCGCGGCGTTCGAATTCTGAGTTTGAAGCCGGGTTCGTCACCGCTGACCACTTGGATGTCAGCTGCGATGGCTTGATAGACCTTGGCAAGCGCGTCTGCATCAGGATGCATGACGGTGAACTCAACAAGCTCAAGACCGCTCACCGAGGTTTCTGACGGGTGCCTTGTCTCCCCCCAATCGATGAAGAACGGCACGAAGTCGCCGAAACGGTGTCCGCGGATATACGCGCCGTGCCACTGCAAAAGCTGACCGTCACTCGTTCTGCGCGACCCTGCGCTTGGTCCGAGGAACTCAAGGCCGCCAGCTTCAGCGCTCGTCTTCACCGCATCCATATGACGTGTTTGCAGCGCAAACGACGCAACTTGCGGGGCAGTCCTTTGTGCGAGCATCTCGCCCAACCCAGTTGGCGGAACAACTGCCGGGTTCGGGCCAAGCACCTCAAGATAGGCGCCGTTACCTAAATCGGCGAGTAGATTCGCGGTGCCCAAGTGCGGATGCGCGCCGCCTTTGGTCAGTTCGACGCCATGACGTCCGGTGAAATCTTTCTCGAAGTCGGTGAGGCTCGCGACGAGAATGATGATGTGATCGAGCACTGTCAGGTTCGATGTAGCAATAGACAAGCTATTCTATGTCGAACCGCTCCGCTCACAACGAAATGAACCCCACCAACGACCTGCGCATCCAGCGAGCCCGGCCATTGATCAGCCCAGCCGTGCTCGAAGAAGAGATCCCGATGCCGAACACGAGCACCACGATGATATCCGAGGCGCGCCGGAAGATCGCGGATATCATTCACGGAAGAGACGAGCGCCTGCTCATGATAGTCGGCCCGTGCTCAGTTCACGACCCGCAAGCGGTGAAAGAGTACGGAGCGCGCCTCAAAGCCCTGTCGGACGAAGTCAACGAGCGACTTCTGCTCGTGCTGCGCGTCTACTTCGAAAAGCCGCGAACGACTATTGGCTGGAAAGGCTATATCAACGACCCGCGCCTCGACGAGTCCTTTCAAGTCAACGAGGGACTACGTGGCGCACGGCGACTGCTCGCGGAGTTGGCGGCAACCGAACTGCCCTGCGCTTCCGAGTTTCTCGATACAACTCTCGGCCAGTATTACGCAGACTTGGTGAGTTGGGGCGCAATCGGTGCACGCACCGTCGAGAGCCAGATTCACCGCCAGCTCGCCTCCGGCCTGTCTATGCCCGTGGGTCTCAAAAACCGCACCGACGGTGATGTGCAAGCCGCCGTCGATGCCTTGGTCGCTGCGCGGCGTGCGCACCTCTTTCCTTCGCTCACTAAGGAAGGCGCGCCTGCGCTCTTGGAAACGCTCGGCAATGAGGACAGTCACTTAGTGCTTCGAGGTGGTATTCAGCCAAACTATGAAAGTCAATCAATCGAAGCGGCGCTTGGCCTCCTTACCAAGAGTCGGATTGATACCGGGATCGTCATCGATTGCAGCCATGGCAACAGTCGCAAGGACTATCGTGCGCAGGTGAGCGTTGCACGCGACGTGATTGCGCAGCGGCATTCAGGCACGCGCAAAATTGTAGGCATTATGCTCGAAAGCCACTTGGTCGCCGGGCGACAAGATGCACCGGCAACCTACGGGCAGAGCATCACCGATGCGTGTCTCGGGTGGGATGAGACCGAACGGTTGATCCGAGAGATTGCGCGGCAACACAAGGCCACGTAACGTCGTTTCGAAATAGTGGCGGACGGGCTGGAGTCATCCGTATTTAGCACCCTTTGTTGCCGCTCGACTTGGAGTGACCGGTGCCGACCACTTCACCACGAACAGCAACGGAGGCAATGACCATGAATGCTGAATTGAACTTGGATACGATTCCGGAGAGTTCCTGACGGCCCGATCTACTGCCCGTACCTACGAGATCGAGAAGCTGAGGAAGCCGCATCGGAAGGTGGCCGCCTAGTGTATTGCAGATCTATTGGTTGAGATTTGATCTCGACTGCAAGGCTTCTCGTGCGCTTTCAGGACTCACCAACGCCAGCAAGAGAGCGTCCAGCCTTTCGCCCTGCTTGTTATGTGCCTCCCACAACTTCCCGTGCTCTGCGGTGCCAGCGGCAACTGCCTTTTGAATCGAAGCGGTCTCAATAGCAACTGCCTTTTGAACGGAAGCGATCTCAACAGCAACTGCCTTTTGAACCGAAACGATCTCAACCTTGAGTGTCTCAATAGACTTCTCGAAAATTTTAGTCACCACCACAGCAATGGCAATCCCCGTGCCGGCAATGGCTAGGATGATACTTACCAACGCGATTAGTAGGTTTATGGTTGCGGAGTCCATCGCTAGGATGATAGCAGAAAAAGATCGACAGCCGAATTTGATAGCAAGGTGACAAGAAGTGAGAAGAACTCCGCCCAATTGAAATGAATAGAGGCCTTTCCAACGCGCTCTGCGCCACCCTTATATGACGTGCGCCACCAACACTGCGCAACTGCTATGCGTTCAATAGATGCGATCCTGTGGACTTGGTTTCAGGTTTGAATTGCTCTGAATGCGCTGCCAGCGCAATTTACGTCTGCCGCAGTGCGGTTCAAGGTCGTTGCGTCACGGTGGAAAAGACGAAGTAAGAGCTGATTGAAACGAGACCTCGAAGTTGAGGCAAGTTCCAGCCTTCGGCATTCTCTCAATCCGCAATAGGGGCGTTCTATGCGCCCCTCACTACGTATGAAACCACACTCGCGGGGGCTAACTGCTTAAAGATTCAAGCTGAGAACACTGGAACATGAAAAAGGGCGGTCATTGCCACCCCTTGTGTGTTTGTCAAATCCAGTTCGACGTATTCATTCTACATACGTGCAGGGGCGGCGGATTTTGTTGCCCTTGCCGTCGATCAGGCAACTGGGAAAGGGACGCCAACCCGCGCCGTAGGGATGCGGTCCGGGAATCGGCCCGATGTACGGCCGCGCGTCGTCGTCCTCGACGGTCAGCGTTGCGAACACGTTTCCATCGAAGCGGAATTCCCATACGCAGTCTCCGTCAATCATGAAGTCCGCCCTGGAGGCCATCTCGAAGCGGATGACGCGGGTCGAATTGGCCGCGACCGATATGGGGTTATAACTGAAGGTAAAGAATTGATCGTCTATCGCGTGCAGGTCGGCGCCGCTCCATGCGAAAGCCGTTGTGGCTGCCACACCCGAACCGCATCCCGGCCCAGATCCGCTTTGCTGGTGCAAGGCTAGGCTCTTCATCGTTGCGTCGGAACTGCCTTCATTCTTTATGGTCACCGTGAACCGGCCCGTCCGGGCAAAGGGCATTAGTCCGGTTGTTGTTTCACCTGCTCCCCGCCATTCGCAGTAGCGATTGCCCGGCGTGAATATTGGGCTTTCATCCCCAAATAGACACTGCCCGTACTTGACGGCAATTATGCCGCCTTCCGGCAGCACTTTCGGCCCGGTCAGCGTGGCGGTGACCTGCGCCCCCACTTGCCCCGTCATAAGCAAGGCCAGCAGCGCGGCGGCCAGCGTTGCTAATTTAGCAAGGGGGGGGGGGATATTTACTGGTTATTCGTTTCATGTGTTTCTCCTTTCAGAGTGTCCGGCGGTGAAAGAAGAAAAGCCGCCGGGCGGTTGATAAACGCAATTGGGTGAACTATATCACAACGCACAAAACCCCACTCGCAAGGGGAGAGGTGGTAGGGGAAAATTGGACAGTCAGCTAAGACGTGCTGGAAGCGAAAGGAAGCAGGCAATGAAAAGGCGGAAGTTCAGTGCGTAATCTCTCGCACACAAGACACCAGTCTCGTCGAGGTACAGATCGAAGGAAGATGGTAGACCATCCATGGCCCGTTGGCTGTCCTAGCTGGCAATCCGCAAGAGAACTTACGTCGCGTGGGCCGACTCCAACACGTGATTGCCCGCCCCTGTCGGAAAACCAGGAATCCAACCCAAACCCTCGTCCGATGCCAGCGCCCTGAACAGCCGCCCCGCGCCGCATGAACTGGGGATTTTTACTTCGGCGCTTCTGGGTATTATTCAACCGGCGATTGCCCGCGTTGAAACGAAAATCTCAAATGTCCGAGTCGAGATCGCGGGGGTTCGTGCGGAACTCGAAAAGGCAATGCACACGCAAAGCTGGCGGCTGATCACCAGCACAAGCTGGCTTGCTGTGGCTGTAAGCGTAGCTCGCGAGCGACGACTCCCATTGCGCCTTTGACTTCTTGCTGGCGTGGTCGGCGGACTGAAGCGCGATGACCTGCTCAGCGAGCGTCTTGAAGCTCGGTACGCGCTTGGTGCCGGCACGCTCTTCGATGGGGTCTTTGCCTTCGTAGGCAAGGCGCTTGTTCGCCCAAGCCTTCTCCCTCGCCTCCTTGAGCGAGATCAGCGGATACGGTCCCAATCCGATGTGCCGCCGCTTGCCGCGCACGGCGATGATTTGAATCCAAGATTTCGTGCCTACCGGTCGGAGGTTGATACACAGGCCGGAGCCATCGCCCTCGTAGACTCGTTGGGGCGCAGCGGTCAAGCCATCATGAGTGAGGTTGGCGACACTCGCCGCAGTGAACTTTTTCGCTCGTCGCTTTTGCTGATATCCATGCGTTTATACCACTTCTATAGCGCGGACAGCAAAAAATCTCAATGGACAGTTATGATATATAAATTCCTTCTAATACAGCCGTTTACAGCGGAATAATAGACGAATAAAGACTCTGAAAAATTGCATAGTGGCGGAGCGGACGGGACTCGAACCCGCGACCCCCGGCGTGACAGGCCGGTATTCTAACCAACTGAACTACCGCTCCGAATCTAAGCGTGGTGGGTGTTGCAGGGATCGAACCTGCGACCTCCGGCTTGTAAGGCCGATGCTCTCCCATCTGAGCTAAACACCCCGACAGCAGCGCATCATACCTGCACGCAGTGTTTCTTACCAGCGGAAAACGTCGATCAACGGCGCCCGCAGACTTCACATCGCGACTCTCACCGCCGATGGATCAAGCGTCTGCACACCAGTGGGACGAAATCGCGACACGTTCAGCGTCACCACAGTCAAACCCCGTTCGAGGGCGGTCGCCGCGATCAACAGATCCGCGCCTTCATGTCCAACTTCCGTGGACAGCCGCCCCCAGCGTTTCGCGATGGCAAGGTCCACGCCGATGATGCGGTTTTGATACAGGTCGAGCAAGCGGTCAATCCACGCGCCAAGCTCGCGGCCTGCTTTTGGATCAGAGTCGTTTTCACGCGCAATCTGGCACTCCATTTCAGCAACAGTGACGACGCTCAAAAACAAATCCGACGGGCGTCTCGACTCAATCCACCGCTCAATGCGAGCATCCCTGCGCTTCTCACGAAGCGCAGAGAGAATGTCTGTATCGATGATGTACATCAGCCGACCCGCCTCGCGTGCACATCCAATCGACGCGGCCTGCTCCCGCCTCGCGGCACATCGAGCAGAAGTTCCGGCAAGGACGCGGAGGCGTCTTTGCGCACTAGCTGCAATTCTTCAAATTCCTCAATGGAAATAATTGCCACGACGGGCTTGCCGCGTCTCGTGACTTGCTGCGGCTCGCCGGCGATTGCGGCATCGACCACCGAACTAAACTTGTTTTTGGCATGATGCAGCTGCCAATTGGACATTTGAGCCTCGCAGATCTCCTAGCTAGGGAAGATAGCCAAAGTGGGTGGGCGATTCTGAAGGCAAACTTCCAACTTGTCAAGAATGTGTGCTAGTTCAGCACATGTGAGACTGTGCGGGGAGTCCCAAGGCAGAAGAAAGGTACTCGAAAGGCGTCTTCCAGTCTAGGGACATGTGTGGTCTGACGGTGTTGTGGAAGTGCTGGAACTTGGCGAGGGCGGGCGCAGCCTCGGCGACAGTGAGTTCGCCGGAGTAGAGGGCCCAGAATTCGGTCCTGGAGGCGTCGTTGGCGCGCTCGACGCAGCCGTTGAGCCTGGGGGACCTTGGAGGGAGGACGAAGAGCGTGAGGCCGAGGTCGCGGCATGCGGCTTCGAACTCGGCCATGAACTCGGAGCCGCCGTCGACCTGGATGGACTTGATCCTGGGGTGCGCGGCGAGCAGCGTTTCGACGATCTTGGCACGGCGGTGCCCTACCAGAAC
Source organism: Gammaproteobacteria bacterium (assembly GCA_026709225.1). GTDB lineage: Bacteria > Pseudomonadota > Gammaproteobacteria > Pseudomonadales > Azotimanducaceae > Azotimanducus > Azotimanducus chitobiosivorans. The sequence continues at coordinate 17,344 of JAPOTJ010000059.1, forward strand.
TTTCTGCAATCCGTGATTCCCGCGTTGGATTGATCTGTCAATCACCTCCCAAAAGTCGTCGGACACATCGTCCTGCGCACCTATAATTCGCGCCTCATCACTCAAGGATGCCTCGATATGACTGACCGGCTCAAAGACAAGGTCGCCATCATCACCGGCGCAGCAAGTGGCATCGGCCACGCGACAGCGACGCGCTTTGTGCAGGAGGGCGCAAAAGTCTTGATCGCGGACATTCAGGCAGACAAAGGACAGGCGCTCGCCCAAGAGCTTGGCGACGGCGCCCGCTTTGCCGCAGTGGATGTCTGTATTGAAGATGAAGTCAAATCAATGATTGATGCGGCCATCGAGTGTTTTGGAAGCGTGGATTGCATCTTCAACAACGCTGGCTTCGGAGGTGTTGGTGGCGACATTGACGCCACTGACCTCGGTGAACCTTATTCGCGAACAGTTGACGGACTCCTGACTGGTGTCATCGCTGGCATCAAGTACGCCGCGCCAGTGATGAAAGCAGCCGGTGGCGGCAGCATCATCTCAACCGCGAGCGTGGCAGGGTTGCGCGGCGGCTACGGCCCGCACGTGTATTCCGCGCTCAAAGCTGCCGTCATCAATCTTTCCAAATCAGTTGCCTTGGAACTCGGACCCTTCAACATTCGCGTCAACGCCATCTGTCCAGGCGGTATCGCCACGCCTATCTTCGCGGGCAATCTCGCACGTGAAGGCGGCAATGTCGATTACGCCGAAGTCGTGAAGCCAGTGCTCGCAATGACGCAGCCGATTCCGCGCGCGGGCGTACCCGAGGACATCGCCGCCGCGGCGTGCTTTCTTGCCAGCGATGATGCGAGCTTTATTTCCGGACATGCGCTTGTCGTTGATGGCGGCCTCACGGCGGGCGCATGGACGCATCCCGAGTTTGCGCCGACTGGCATGAACGCCATGCCCGAACTCTTTGGCGTCGAGAGCTACGATACGCTGGACATGGTGGTTCATGGTCGAGAAAGATGAACGCGCACTCGCATACGGCGCACTTGGCAATCAAGGATATTCCTGAGCAAGTTCGCCGCAATCCGTTGATGACGTGAACATGCTGCTCAGCGCACAGTCGAACGCCCTGCGCCCTGTTCTCGTTCGCGCTTTAAGCGCCTCCGCCAGGAATGAGCTTCACAAGAGTCACGGTCGCTGCGATGATTCCACCCGCCTGCAACCACAAGGCTCGATAAAACTCCGCACACAGTTTCGCGACATCAGATTTTGTGGCGATCTCGCCTGAGTTTGGCGTCGCAACAGTGCGTATTTGACTTGCGATTGCCGCAGCCTGCTCGGACTCAATGCCAGCCGCTTCTAGTTCACGAGCAGCGTTCAATGAATCAAATGTCTGTGCGCTCATTTCAGATTTCCCTGTCGGTTTATTGGATTCTTTTCAAGTCAACTGGAGCATCAATCATACTCGGACACGCTCGCATTGTGTTGCGCGGTTCGGCAGCAGTGGAGCGATGAGCCGTCTCCGCTACAAGCGGTACCCCAACTGCAATTCCACGCTTCGCGGCGGATCGGTAAAGTAGAAGTAGCTGCCAAGAAACCGACATTGCCGAGCGGAATGTCGTTCGGCGCGTTGGATACGGTCTCGTGAGTGAGGTTCTTGCCGAGCAACGCAACGCTCCAGCGGTCATCGCCAACAAGCTCTACCCTCGCGTTGACTTTTGCAAACGCGTCCTGAATGTTCGCTGGGTCGTTATCGTCCACGGGCTGATAGTCATCGGAGTATTGCAGGTCAAGGCTTGCCCTCACTTCAAAGCGAGGCGAGAGCATCGCGGCGTAATTGAATGGAGATTCTCGTCGATACCCTGCTTTTCGAGCTTCTGCCAAGCTACACCGAAGTCGGCAAGGAGCGAAGGGCGAGGCAAAAGGACAAGTTTCTCTGTTTTGACATGGGCGTGCGCAACAGTCTTCTCGGCAGACGGAAACTCGAACATTTCAGCCGTGAAGAGCTTGGCAGACTGTTCGAACAATGGATGATTCTGCAAATCCTCTACTACAATCAGCTGCACAAGAAGGGTTGGCGAATCAGCACGTATCGCGACGCTTTTGGCGTTGAGGTCGATCTCGTCATCGAAACGGGCGGTGGTGGATGCGTCGCCGTCGAGATACAGTCGTCAACACGAGCCGACGAAAAAATGTTCAAGGGGTTGCGGCGCTTTGAGCAACTCGCCAAGCGCAAGGTTCATCGCTACCTCGTCTACCAAGGCGAGTTCGAGCAGCGATTCGAGGGTCTTGGCACGGCAGTGCCCTACCAAAACTTTCTGCAATCCGTGATTCCTGCGTTGGATTGATCTGTCAATCGCTTCCCGAAAGCCGTCGGACACATCGTCTTGCGCACACCTACCTTCAACCGTGAAGTGGAATGCTCGGTGAGATGGTAGTTTCGCCAGAATCGAAGGCGTTTTGCAAGACCTCATTGGGAGCTTTGAAGCCAAGGCACTTGCGTGGCCTGTTGTTGATCCGGTGGACGGCTTGCGCGGCGTGGGTCGGCAATGACCAACCAACCGATCCGAAACTGGCCGAATACCTGCAATGCGCTTTTGATTGCGGTAAAAGCCCCGCCAGCTCGAGCATGATTGCCGCCTCGGTTCAATGGCTATTCACCTCAACCGATCAACCCTCACCAGTAGGCAAGCGTTCAAAAGCCAAGATCAATCAATTAGCCGATTATCGGCCTCAAACCTCAACGCATAAGCCAGCGGATTACTTCCCTTGCGGAAACAAGCCGGCACATCCCACAAGCTTACCGCTCATTCGGGCCGGGTAGGTCTTGCAAGCGAATTAACCGCCTGCATGGTTGCACACTATTCCGCCGGTGCCAAAGCGCAAAGAGGCGCGGTAGCCAAGTTTCTCTAAACTCGCAATCGGGGCGTTCTATGCGCCTCGAACAACCATGAAAAAGGACGGCCCGAAGACCGCCCCGCGTGCGTCTAGTTGCAGCCGGTTCCGGTTAGATTCCCACCAGCGGGGCAGCCACCGCACGACCCGCTGGTCTTGTACGTCCGGATTTCCGATAGGGTGGGATTTGGAAAGAACATTTTTGCCCTGTCATCGTTAGACTGGATTCGCTGTCCCGGATCTTCCGGAGTCGTTTTCAGGGACCCGCGGCACACATACGGATAGACAATGATCTGGCCGCCGGAAACGTAGATTTCACGCGGCGCGACCCTGCCCGTGTCATGTGGGGCGTATCCCGTTACCCATCCATTCTGGCCGACCTCTATCCGGTTAGCTCCGCCCACGGGTCCGGCGTCCTGACTCGGGTCCTTAACCCAGATTCCGTTCATATTACGTACTTGAACGTCATGCCATCCCGAATGCATGCAGGACCGGTACCAGTCCCTCGCGCACCAAGAGCCCTTGCCTTGGTTAAACCAGACAAACCGCTGGTAGCATTTATAGTGGCGGTCATTGCCCGTTATCCCTGTTATGGGGAGTTCCGGATTATAGAATGTCTGGCAGTTCTGCGCGGCAACCGGCGCGGCCAGTCCAATCCCCACCAGCGCGACGACGAGTGTTGCTAATTTAGCAAGGCGGGGGGGGGGGTGCATTTACTGGTTATTCGTTTCATGTGTTTTTCCTTTCGGCTAGCCCGCCGGCAAAGGAGTACACCAGCGGGCGGTTAACAACTATGTTGGGCGGATTGTATCACATCCTACATTCAACCTATACTTCGCGCCCCATCACTCAAGGATGCCTCGATATGACTGACCGGCTCAAAGACAAGAGCTTCCCTAGTGTCCTGTCCCATAAATAAGTGTGATTCAGAGTGGGCACAATCGCCGAGGGCAAGGCGCAGTCCGCAGGGAATATCGGGCATATTGCCAAGGGCTGCAACGCAGCCTTCGGCGATTGTGCCCACTCCCGAAGGGCGCGCAGGAGAAGGGCTGTGGCCGCGTTGCGTCCCTTGGCAATACGGCAAAGTATTGCCTGC
>JAPOTJ010000026.1 GCA_026709225.1 Gammaproteobacteria bacterium
GCATTCATAGTGGATGCTGTCAGGGGATATTCCCAAACACAACACTGCATCGTAGCGACGGTGATACCGAATATGGTTAAACTGGAATGTCCCGCCCACATCCTCTGTTGCGGTCTTCAGTTCAAACGCGACTCCCTCAATCTTAATATCCCAAGGCGAGACATTTGACCGCCTTCCGTCTCTACCAAGCGGAAACTCGCAATCGAATTCAATCAGTTCGCAGACACGCTCAACGAACTCCTGTCCCACCTTGCCCACCAGCGAGTTTGACACGCGCTTGATCTTCTCGAATGGCGCGCCACGCCACTTGTCAGAGTCCGAGTGGCTCGCCAGCACTTTCAGTAGAAGGTCGTTGTAGTTGCGACTACGCATCCGTGTAGCCAGCATCCGTGACGGCTTCCCTGATGTGATACATGCTAATGTGCCGACAATTATGGGTTGCCAGATTGCTGTAGCGAGTCCAATCGGTGGCATTCAACAGTTGAGTCAATGTCTTTTTCTCTCTTTTCAAAACTACGCCATATCCGCACACATATCGAACAAGACTGAAATCTGGGACCAGCTTGGGCATATCGTCCCCGTAGAACGTTCGCTGTAGAAACCAATCAGCCTCGTTCATTCTTGCCTGACCGCAGAGACGCTCCTTTCGCATGTCCACAGTAAACAAATCAAGCCATGAATCACATCTTTTGTTCGCTCTTTGGTTGTTCACGCCACGTTGCCATATCTGCCAAAGTGCATTGATTTTCGCGGGCTTTCCGTCTGGCATCACGAAGCTTCCGGGAGGCAGCGTCTCACTGTGCATGAGACGCAGCCCGTCAACGCGTTTCTTGGGGCTGCCTTTTCCATCGCTTTGGAAGGCCATTGGAAGAATCATGCCGACGTAGTCGGCGAAGGTCGCTGCGTGATTCATGAATGTCAGCGCGAGCCATGCCCGATACCCAAATGGAGGGTTGCCAATGACCGCTATGCGGCTGGCCGTGTCTGGCCGCCACTCCAAGAAGTCCATTTCCAGAAAATCGCTTCGCATCGCAACCAAATCTATTCCAGTGCGGCGGCCATTCGGCAGAAGGTCGTAGAACGCACCTGAGCCAGCGCCCGGCTCGATAAAGCGATACCCTTCCACATCCGCTCCATCTGCTTGCATGTGGCTGACCAGTGAAGCATGGCAGTAATGAGCGATTTCTGGCTTGGTAAAGAACCTGTCAAGCCCGACCGTGTCGAAATCCACCCAATGGGGGATGAGCGGATTGTTCGACCACAGGGCGTTGCGCGTCTGAATCGCCAGCGACTCGTCCATGTCTAGGCCGTCTGAACCTCGATAGAAACTCCATTGAGCTCATCATGTGAAGCCCTAAAGCCTGTGATGCAACGCACTAGCGCCGCCGTGCGGTCGATGGCGTCGATGTCGCACTGCACCTTACTTAGCAACATCACGCTCATTTCCTTTCTTCCGGTCGGTACAAAGTATATTGCCACACCCAAATACTGTGGGGGTATCTGTTGATGGCAACACGCTATTTGTCTCCGATGTCCGATACTCCAACACGAAACACGCCCGGTTCAATCCGCTCGCCCACACGAAAATCCGTCCAGCGAACCTCGTTCTGCTTCACGCCATTGTAGAAAAGCCTGATGAGCCCGGGCTGCCGCCACGCACTATCCGGTTTCGAGTAGAACTCTGAGTACATGCGCTGGTGCCAGCCGCGAGGCGTCTCGAATCCCACCATCAGGACTTCATAGCCCGTCTTGGCGATGCCGAACAGGGTCTCGGTGCCATTTGGGTCGCGCACCTGTACCGTGAAGCTCGGCAACCCATCGACCGAATCATCGGGCAGGCGCGTCAGCGAATAGCCGTCGTCGAGCGCATGACGAATGACACCAAAGCCGAAGTTCGATGCCCAGCGGCGGCTGTCTGCAGGTTCCTCGCTTGCTTCGCCGTTGATCCAGGTTGTCCTGCCGTCGAATGCGAGGTCGAACGCGACGATGCCGTTCGAAGCGCTGCGAATTCTCACCATGCCATCGGCGGCGTGCGCCGCGCGCTTTTCCGATGGGTACACGCGCCACATCTCGTGCTGGTCGTAATGAGTCTCGGCGGTGCCGTCAAAGAAGGTCGATGTGCCGACGAGATAGAGGCTCGTGGGGCGCGTCCACGCCTCTCCACCCGCGGCAATATGGGCGCGTTCAATGATCTGCCTTGCGCTCAGCGCGTCGCTTGCCGACGCGCCGCACGGGAGCAGCGCGAGCAGGCAGAATATGAGTCTACAGCGGCGCAAGAGCGGCCGTGTCAGGGAAGAACGATGCGGCGCAAGCGCGAACTTCAGCGCCCCGAAGTCCGGTCACTTGGAGGCCAACTGGCAACTCAGATTCAGCGTTCGGCATCGGGATTGAAATGCTCGGCACACCGGCAAAGTTCGCGGGTAGCGTCATGTTCGGCGTGTCGTCGGGCGCCTCCTCGCCGACTCTCGGCGCGAGAATCGGAGCGGTGGGACTCAGAAGCAATCTTCCTGCGAAATCTCTTCGCAGTTGCGCACTCGCCTCGTCAATGAGCGCTTCGGCACGCACGAACTTCTCATCCGGTGCCTCGCGCGCCCAGTCGAGCATGGCACGGAACTCGTCGCTGAATCCTTGCGGGGATTCTCTTAAGGGGCCCGCGAACGTTTGCAACGCATCGCGCTCGCACAGCAACAGCCCCGCACGCCGCCATGCGCTCAAGTTCACCTGTCGCCAGTCAAGAGAATCCACGCAATCAATTCGCTCGAATGCGCTTCCCACTGCCGCCGCCAAACTCGAACCAATCTGCCACTTTGTGCAGGGCGGCGCAGAATTTGAGGCCTCCTCGCCAAAGAGCGCCACGACTGCATCGACATCCCTGACGCTCAGCGCATGCACGCCGATGTGGTCGAGTCGGGCAGACAGTTCGATCAACCCTTCGACCGGAATGGTGCCGTAGCCCGGCTTGTAGCCGACAATGCCGCAGAATGCCGAAGGCAGGCGCACCGATCCCATGTCGTCGGTGCCGAGCGCGATTGGCACCATGCCAGCCGCGACCGCCGCGGCGCTGCCGCCGGACGAGCCGCCGGGGATATGTGCAAGGTTGTGCGGATTGCGCGTGCGGCCAAAGTGCGGATTATCGGTGGTGATGCCGAGCGCAGCCTCGTGCATGTTCAGAATCCCCAGCGGGATCATGCCAGCGCTTCGTAGCATCGCCACGGCGCGCGCGTCGTCGTTCGCGGCCTGGGTGCTAAGCGCGCCAATGCCAGCATGCCACGGGCAGCCGCGAATCGCGATGTTGGCTTTGACGGCGAAGGGGATGCCGTCGAGCGGCGAGAGCGGCTTGCCGCGCGCGTAGCGCTCGTCGGCGCGCACCGCTTCAGTTGTCAAGGCTTCGCGCGGGCGTACGAAGTTGAAGGCGTTGATCGCCTTGTCAAACTGATCGATGCGATCAAGACAGGCGCCAAGAAGCTCGGTGGGCGTCGTCTCGCGATGCGTGAATGCCTGCACAGATGCGCTTGCGTCGGCCATCTGATTCACTTGAAACGTTCATCAATCAATCGAATTGGCTTTTGCCTGCGCTCGACGTCTGTGAGCGATGCGGTTTCGCCCTTGCCGACAAGTTGCGGGAACACAGAGACTCCGAGCTTGGCCTTGAGCAGCGCCGCGATGCGTTGCTGCAGCGCCTCAGTAGCCGAGGTGACTTCAACAGTCACTGAAAACTCGCCCGCTGCACTCATGCGACAGACAAATTCACCGAGAAATTCGGGCACTTCATCAAGCATTGGGCCAATGGCTTGCGGAAAGACATTGATGCCCTTGACCTTGACCATATTGTCGCCGCGCCCAAGAAATCCGGCCATGCGTCGCAGTCCAAGACCGAGGCTTGATGCGCCGCCAAGCTCGCGTGACACGTCGTGGGTGTTGAAGCGGATGATCGGATAGACATCGTCCTTGAAAAGGCAGGTGCAAACGATCTCGCCTGCTTCGCCGAACTCGGAAGGTGTGCCGGCGTCAAGTGTGAGCAATTCGACGTAGTGCGCATCCTCCATGAGGTACAGCCCGTCGCGATCGGCGAACTCCGCGGCAACAAGGCCCGTGTCGCCGACGCCGTACCAGTCGAAGCACTCGGCGCCGCCCCAAAGATCAGAGATGCTCTCCTTGTCCTCGCGCCCCATCTGTCCGCTGATCATGCGGATCGAAATGTCCTGCATGAAGCCTCTCTCGGTGGCGACTTCGGCAAGGCGCTTGAGATAGTCCGCAAAGCCGACGAGTACGGTCACGCCGAAGTCGCGCATGATCTCGACCTGTCGGGCCGAAGGCGTCTCAATGCCTGTCCCTGCGGAGAGGAAGATGGCATTGGTCCAGTGCAGGAACGCTTCGCGGATGTAGTGGCCGCCGTTGATCAGGCCGTGGCCGTAGACCGAATGCACGATGTCGCTCGCGCCGACGCCTTGCATTCGGTAGGCGCGGGCGAGCAGAAGATTCTGCGCTTCGCGCGACTTCGGGCCGAAGAGCAGCACCTGCGGCGTGCCGGTGGTGCCGCTTGTCGTATGCAGGATCACGGCATCGCGAGCAGGGTCGGTGCGGTCGAAACCGCCGAAATCGCCAAATGGCGGATGCTCGGCGATGCTCGCCATAAGATCAGATTTGTCGAAGACCGGCAGCTTCGTAATGTCGTCAAGTCCTTGAATGTCGCCGGGCTCAATGCCTTTCGCCCCCCACAAGCGCGAATAGAACCCGGTCTGCCAGGCGCGCGCAACACAGCGCTTGAAGAGCCGGTCTTGACGCGCAAACATCTCATCGCGGCTCAGGTTCTTGGCACGCTCGATGAAGTCGTCGCCGATCGGATGGTCGGCGAGCAGTGCCTCGACATTGAGTGATTGCAGATAGCTCATCGTGCGTTATCCAAGCGTTCGCCTACGTCGCTGCACTGCCAGAGGCCGCCGCAAGCCGACACGAGCGCATCGGCGGCCTCGCACGATCGCAGGCAGTCTTCAAGTTTGCGGATGCTTTGTGCGTCTGACATTGGATGTTCCGGTGCGCCGAGCAGATGCTCGACATTCGTTTCACGGCGTTCGCCGTCCTGCGTCACCGCAACGAGGCGCTGCGGCGTGAACGCCGATGGATCGTCGATATCGCTGGTGCGCACCTCTATCTTCTCAGCGATGGATAAGGTTTCAGCGTCGCACAGAGCCTTTGGCGAAAAGTCGTCGATTGTCACGCAATCATCGCGCAGAGCGCAGGCGGCGACGTACGGAAAGCAAAGCCGTGCGTAGTTGGCATTCATATCTTGGTGTGCGGGTCGGTTGACGAGTTGATTGATCAGCGGCGGCGCGATCAGCGTGGCGGTGTCGAGGTTCTCGGCACGCAGTCCGCGCCCGCGAAGCGCTCGCATAGCCTCGATGCCACCATGCGTCGCACGCCCGCTCGGGTAGGGCTTGATCGCCATTTCGCTGATGCGCCAAGGTGTGGCGATGCGCTGCAAGAGGCCGGTCGTCGATGCCTTCGATTCAAAGAGCGCGAGATAGCCGAACTTGCCAGCGATCGCTTGCTTGGCAGTGGGGATGCCTGTTTCGGCCAAGTCGGCCGCAATGAGTCCGGCGCGCGCGGCGTTCGCCAGCTGGATTGGCAAGGTCGGCATGCCTTCTTCGTGCGCTTGCATGGTGCCAGCGGCCGATGCAAGCGCATAGGCGAACGACCTGTTGGCGGTATCCACATCGAATCCGCGCAAAGACCCGATTGCCGCGGCAGCGCCAAAGACGCCAGTGGTGGCGGGCCTGAAGAAGGTGAGCGGCGCGTCCGCCGCGAGGCCAAGGGTTGCTGCGACTTCAACGCCGGCGATGAGCGCCGTCAAGAAACGCTGGCCGCAGACAGGTTCATTGTGCGTATCGATTTCGGCGAGCAAGGCGGCGACCGGTGCCGTTGCGACATGGGCGACCGCGGCTTCGTGCACCGCGTCGAATTCGAGGCAGTGCATCTGAAAGGTGTTGATGAACGCAGCGGAAGGTGCGGGCAGGCGTAATTGCTCGCCGAGCACATGGCAGCGCTCTTCGCTTCCCCAACCGTGCACAGCAGACCAGAGGGCATCGCGATAGGGAGCGCGAGCGCCTGCAATGCCGATGGCGATGGTGTCGAGCACGATTCTCTCGGCGGCCTCAACGACATTCTTGGGGATGTCCGCGCTTGACGTGTCGCTGACGACTCGCGCAAGCGCATCTTGCAGACCGTCAGATGGCATTGCGGCCCTTGAGCGCATCGATGGCGGTCTCGCTGAGGCCCATTTCGCGTGCGAGGCACTCCGAATCGGCGCCGTAGGCGGGCAGCTTCAGATCGGGCGCTGCGGGTTCGCCCTCAAACTTGATCGGCACGCCGATGTGCGCATGACCGTCATCATCGCGCAGCAGCATTCCGCGCTTGTCTGTATGCGCATCGGCGAAGGCGTCTTTGAGCGAGCGGACGGGCGCCCAGCAGCAGTCGATCTTGGCGAGAAACGCCTCCCAATGCGCGAGCGACAGAGATTTGAAGGTTTCGCGGAAGAACGCCTTCAAGGGTTCTTGTTCCGGGCCGGGTTCAATGCCGGCATATGGCAGCAGGTCGGGGCGCTGCAAGGCATCGAGCAGGTTCTTGGCGAACTTCACCTCGGAGCCGCCGATGACAAGGAACCGATTGTCTGCCGTCTCATAAATGCTGTTCATGGCCGCGCCGCCGAAGGAACGCATGGTCTTTGGGTCGGGGTCGGCGTTCTCGGCGAACACCGGCCCGGTGACGTTGGGCGTCCACGCGAGCAGCGCATCGTACATGGAGATGTCGATATAGTCGCCGCGTCCGCTCTCGGTGCGGCGATAGAGCGCCATCAAGATGCCAGCGAGCGCCATCAATGACGAAATGGCGTCGGCGCTCGGGATATTGGGCGCCGCGGGCTTGCCGTCTTCGAGGCCAAGGCCGAGCGCGAGCGTGCCAGCAAGGCCTTGGATGGCGAGGTCGTGTGCGGGGCGATCGCGCAACGGACCATCCTGTCCAAATGCCGAGATCGAACAGTAGACGAGCCTTCGATTGACTTCTTTGAGGCGCGCATAGTCGATGCCGAGGCGCGCCACAACGCCTGGCCGAAAGGCCTCAATCAACACGTCGGCTGTGCCGACGAGCGACAGGAAGAAGGCGAGCGCCTCAGTGTCTTTGAGATTGATCTTCAGGCTGCGCTTGCCGCGCGCGATGTTTCGGAACCAGACCGGCACGCCGTCTTTGGTCCGATAGCCAATCTCGCGCGTGGGTTCCCCGACACCGTTGGCGGGTTCCACCATGATGACGTCCGCGCCGTGGTCGGCAAGCATCATTGAGAGGTGCGGCCCCGGCAAAAACGCCGACAGGTCCAGCACTCTGATGCCTTCGAGTTTCATGCCTACGCGGGATTGCGCGCAATTTGCTGGCGGGCAATGATGATGCGCTGCATCTCGTTGGTGCCTTCGCCGATGCACATCAAGGGCGCTTCGCGATAGAGGCGCTCGATTGGATATTCTTTTGAGTAGCCGTAGCCGCCGTGTACGCGCATGGCTTCGAGGGCGTTGCTGACCGCGGCTTCCGAAGCAAAGTACTTGGCCATGCCCGCTTCCATGTCGCAGCGCTTCCCCGCATCGTAGTGCGCCGCGGCATCGAGGGTCAGCAGCTCGGCGGCGCGTGTGCGCGTCGCCATTTCGCCAAGTTTCAGGGCGATAGCCTGATGCTCGGCGATCGGTTTGCCGAAGGTGCGCCGCGTCTGCGCGTAGGCAGTCGCTTCGCTGAGCGCACGCTGAGCGATGCCGACCGAGCGCGAGGCGACGTTAATGCGGCCAAGTTCAAGTCCGCCCACCGCCATGTAGAACCCTTGCCCTTCTTCGCCGCTGACGAGATGGCGCTCGGCGTCAAGTCGATAGTCCTCGAATACAAGCTCCGCCGAATCAATGCCCTTGTAGCCGAGCTTCTCGAGCTTGCGGCCAGTGTCGAAGCCTTGATGGGGTGCGCCAGTTTCCGGGTCGAGCTTCGGCGCGATGAACATGCTCATGCCGCGTCGTGGCGGGTCGGCGTCCACATCGGTCTTGACGAGCAGCGCCACTGCGCCACCTTCGATGCCGTTTGAGATCCATGTTTTGGTGCCGTTGATGACATAGTCGTCGCCTTCGTGCGTGGCGCGCGTCGTGATACCTTGCAGGTCGGTGCCGGCATTGGGTTCGGTGAGCGCCAGCGCGCCGCGTATCTCGCCGGTGGTGAAGCGCGGCAGCCAGTAGCGTTTTTGCGATTCGGTGCCGAACTTCTCGACGATCATCGCCATCATCAAGTGCGAGTTGAAGATGCCGGTGAGCGACATCCATTCGGTGGAGATCAGCGTGACGATCTTCGAGTAGGTGGTGGCCGACAGCCCGAGGCCGCCGTATTCAGGCGAGATGGTGGCGCCAAAGAGACCGAAGGCCTTCATTTGCTCGACCATCTCGTGCGGGTAGACATCCTCGTGCTCCATGTCCATGACATGCGGCGCAACATCCTTCTCCACCCAACGGCCGATGGCATCGAGGATGGCTTGTTCTTCGCTTTCGTCATATTGCGGGCTGGTCATGCTGCGTACCTCTTTTCCATGTCGATATAGGCTCTAGCGATGTCGCGGCGGGTCGCCACCCACACATCTTCGCACTCGGCCAGATATTGCAGCACGCCGAGCAGGGCATCCATGCGTCCGGGCCTGCCGATGATGCGTAGGTGTAGTCCCATCGAGAGCATGCGCGGGCCATTGTCCTCGGCTTCCAAGATGAGCCATTCAATGCTGTCGAAGATGTAGTCCTGCCAGTCCGAGGGCATCAGCGAGGGCGAGGTCCAGAACTTCATGTCGTTGGTGTCGATCGCATAGGGGACAACGAGAATGCGCTGCTGCTCACTTGCCTCAGTGTCAACTTCGGCCCAGAACGGCATGTCGTCGGAATAGTCGTCCATGTGATAGAGGAAGCCTTCTTCCGCGAGGATCTTTCGCGTGTGCTCGGTGTGCATGTAGCGCGACAGCCAGCCCGAAGGGCGCGCGCCTGTGATCTGCTCAATTGAATCGCGCGCCTTGCGAATAAATGCCCGCTCCTCGTCTTCGCTCATGCGGTGCTGATGCACCCAGCGATAGCCGTGGCAGGCGACTTCGTGGCCGCCTTGCCGGATGAGCGGAACAAGCTCAGGCGCGCGTTCAAGGGCGAGCGCCGCCGCCGTGACGGTTGCCGGAAACTCATAGTCGTCAAGGAGACCGAACACTCGCGGCGCACCGGCTTTGATGCCGTAGAGATAATTGCTCTCATTGCCGTAGGAGCGTATCGGGCTGCGCGGTGCTGCCGAGAGTTCATCGACCGGCTCGGGGCGCGTATCGCCGTCGCGGATATTCATCTCCGCGCCTTCTTCGACGTTCACGACAATCGAAAAGGCGAGCCGCGCGCCGTTCGGCCATGTGGCGTCTGATGTCAACTTGTTCATGGCTTGATCGTGTAGTGTATGTAGCGTGGAGGACGCATAATGCCCTAATGACCTATTATTATGTCATTTGTGGCATGCGCCTAGTGGCAACCTGCTTCACAGCAAACTGAGGTGAACAAATATGAGCGAGCGTCAAGACAACGGGCCGCCCGACTACCGACATGTGGGACGGCACGACGTGTTTCCCGAAACAGATCACGATCAAACCGAACGCTACAACTTTCTCGCGCACCTCAACCGTCATTTGGCGACCGAAGTCATGCCCGGTGTCTCAGAGGCCTATGAAGCGCGTGTTCTGCCGGAGTTTGTCAAGAACGAGGGGCGAACACCTAATCACCGTCATGAAGTGCGCCGTGCGCTCACCAAGGACTCGGTCTTTCAGACGTGGAGTGCGCTGCGCAGAAACACCATGGAGATGCGCCAGCAAGCGGGACGCTCAGTAGTGCTCGGACAACTCGGTGGCCTGCTTGATCGCACCGAAGCACTCATCAACGAAGGGCGTCTCAAGCTCAAAGAAGGCTTTGCAGTGCCATCGCATCTGACCGCCGTTGATCATCACTGCATGCCAGGCAGCTACTACTCAGAATTGCTGCCCGGCGATGTCAGCGGCGCCGCCAACTATGATTCAGGGATGTTTGTCACCACCGGCGGTGCGCTTGGACGCTACACCGATGGCGGCGGCCATGGCGTGGTGCGCTACGTGCGGCGCGAGTTCCCGGACTTCTCGCCAAAGCGCATTCTCGATATTGGCTGCGGCCTCGGACACAATGTCCTGCCGATTGCCGCAGCGTTCCCAGACGCCGAGGTCATCGCGGTTGACGCAGGCGCGCCAATGCTGCGCTACGGCGCGGCGCGCGCGGAGAGCCTCGGCGTGACCAACGTAACCTTTGTGCAGGGCGACGTGGCGGCGCTCGATGAGTTCGAGGACGCCAGTTTTGACTGGATTCAAAGCACCATGTTCCTGCACGAAACCTCCTACAAGGAACTAAAACGCATCATGCGCGAGACGCGCCGCTTGATTGCGCCGGGCGGGCTCGTACTGCATATCGAGCAGCCTTGCTACTCCGAGACCATGCCCGTCTTCGAGCAGGCGATGCGCGATTGGGATGCTTTCTACAACAACGAACCCTTCTGGACCAAGCTGCACGAAATCAGCCTTGACGCCTACATGATCGACGCCGGCTTCAAGGCCGAAGAGCTCATTCATGGTCATGTCGTGGCCGTGGTCGATACGGACCTGTTCCCTTCGGCTGAAGATGACGATGCCGAGGACTTTGGTCGCAAGCCGGCGTGGGAAATCACCGGAGCGCGGGTGGCGTGAGTCACCCGGATTCCATCGATCCGATCTCGCTCGCCGGTGTCAAGGCGAAGGGCAAGCGGCCTTACTTCTTCAAGGATGCCGACGTTGAGCGCGTGCTATCGATCACCATGGCGGTGGCCGGAGAACTTGCTGTGATGCGGCAGCGGCTCGACACCATCGAAGCGCTGCTTGATGCGCGCGGCCATGTGAGCCGAGAAGACATTGAAGCCTTCACGCCGAGCGCCGAGCAAGAGGCGGCGCGCTCGCGCTGGAATCAAGAGTACATCGCCCGCATTCTCAGAATCCTGCAGCAGGACCGCGAAGCCTTGAGCAGGCCTGAGGAAGTCACGTCCGAAGCAGCCGGCAACAAACTGGCGGAAGACTGATGCACCTGTTGCGTGCGGGGAGCATCTGTGTCGCCAACCTATCGGCGTCGGTCGCAGTCTACGAGCGCTGGCTTGACTATTCGCCTGTGGAACAAGGCACGCTCGAAGGGCCGCTTGTGAAAAGCTGGGGAACGCCGGGCATGGAAGGCGCGCGCTTTGCCGTGCTGCGCCCGGCATCCGGCAAGGACATCTTCGTTCGCCTCATTGAAGCGTCGCCTGTCAAGCAGTTCGTGCCGCTCACCACCTATGGCTGGGCGGCGCTCGAGTTTTGTGTCACAGACGTACTGGCGACACACGAACAGATGCGCGAGTCGCCGTTTGAAGTCATCGGCCCGCCGCGAAAAATCACCGGGCTCGATGCCATTCATCCCATGCAGGTTCGAGGCCCGGACGGTGAAATCTGCTATTTCACGCAAATCAACGACGACCTGCCGGATTTCGCGCTGCCGCGCGCGTCGTCCCCAATCGACCATCTGTTCATCAATGTGCTGGCAGCGAGCGACATGGCGGCGACGCAGCGCTGGCTGGTGGACCAGGTCGGACTTGAGATCGGTCGAGCGCATATGGAGATTGAGTACACCATGCTCGCCAAGGCATTCGGCGCACCGTCCGGCACGCTCTATGCCATCTCCACCATTACACATGGCCGCGATGTGTTCTTGGAAGTTGATCAGATGCCAGCGCAAGCCGGGCCACGGCCAAGGCACGAAGGCATGCTGCCACCCGGAATCTGTATGACGACGATTGAAGCACCGGACTTCGACGCCTTGGAAGGTGCTGCGCACGCCTTTCGCGGCGCGATATACGACGGTCGGCGCTGCAAGGTGCTCAAGGACCCGGACGGCACCTTGTTTGAGCTCGTGGAGCGAGGCTAACGAGGTGACCGGCAATCTTCGGGTCGTATTAAAGCGGCAACCAGAAGGCGTGCCCGTGCCGGAAGATTTCGCGCTAGAGGTCGCCGAAGCCGGAGATCAAGGCGTCTTGTGTCGAACTCGCTGCATCTCGCTCGACCCGTACATTCGAGGCCGCTTGAGCGGACGCCATTTGACGGGTGTCATATCGCCGGGCGAAGCCATGTCGAGCGAGCTGATTCTTGAAGTCGCCGAGTCGGCGCATGGGTTTACGGCAGGCGCGGTGGTGCGTGCGCATGGGCCGTGGCAGCATCACGTGCGGTTGGATGCACAGTCGCTGCAACCTGTGCCAAACGACATTGCGCCCGCGTCGCTATTCCTCGGTGTGCTTGGCATGCCGGGGCTCACGGCCTACGCAGGCATCAAGACGATACTGCGTCCGAAGTCCGATGAAACGCTGGTCGTGTCGGCAGCCGCCGGTCCTGTTGGCGCGACAGTCGCCCAGCTTGGTCGTATCGCCGGGTCGCGAGTCGTTGGCATCGCCGGAAGCGTGGACAAGTGTCGTTGGCTTGTTGATGTAGCGGAGCTCGACGAGGTCATCAATTATCGCCGGGAGAATGTTCGTGAGGCATTGGACCGCACATGTCCGAAGGGGATCGACATGTATTTCGATAACGTCGGAGGTGACGTCCTCGCTGCTGTCATGGAACGGCTTGCGCATGGTGCGCGCGTGGCGCTTTGCGGTCTGATGTCGCAATACAACAGCGATTCGCCGCTGTCAGGCCCGAATCCCGGCTTGATCATCCGTGCGCGCGCCTGCGTGCAAGGACTCGTCGTCTACGATCACGAAGCTTTGCGAAATGAGATGCAGACGGCGCTTGTCGAAGAGATTCAAGCAGGGCGGCTTGCCTTTCGGGAGGATGTCTCGCGCGGGCTTGAGTCAGCCCCGGACGCCTTCTGCCGCCTGATGCGCGGCGAGAATTTCGGCAAGGCGCTTGTTGACTTGGAAAGTTGAACCGAACTTTCCAAACAGTGTTAGGCTTTCTCTTCGAATCCTAGACGGAAAGCCCCATGTACCAGTTGCTCGCCGAACCGCTCGTGGCCTTGAGCGTCCTGCTCTTGCTCGCGGTCATTGCCCACTACATGTGGATACAGCTGACCGTCGGCAGGTTGCGCCTTGCCAAAGGCATTGAAGCGCCAGCAGTCACCGGCGACCCTGAATTTGAACGCGCATATCGCGTGCAAGCCAACTCGGTCGAACAGCTTGCGATCTTCCTGCCGTGCTACATGATCCTGATCGTGCTCACCGGACTACTCGGCAGTGACGTGTTTCTTTGGATCACAGTTGCGCTCGGCTTTCTCTATCTTGTCGGTCGAGTGCTATATGCCCGAACCTATATGACCGATGCCTCAAAACGCGCGATTGGCGCCGCCATTACGTTCGTGGTGAACGTCCTGATGCTGCTCGCGCTTATCGTGCAGTTTTTGATTTTCTTGTTCTGAAGCCCTGAGTAGGCTCAAAGGACTGCTGCATGCCCGCACAAGCGACACGTCGGATAGTCGGCAACGCCGCTGCGCGTCGCAAGCGTATGATCGCCTTCGGATGGTACGGCGGAAAATTCAGCCATCTTGACTTTATATTGCCGAACCTTCCCGAAGATGCGCGGCATTTTTGCGACGTGTTTGGCGGCTCTGCGGCGGTGGTCATCAATCGCCGGCCGACAGAAGTTGAAACCTACAACGACATCGATTCCGAATTGGTCAACTTCTTTAAGACGCTTCGCGACGATAAGACCAGTGAATCGCTGATTCGAGCGATTGGCCTGACGCCATTTTCCAGAGAAGAGCTCGCGCTCGCGTGTCAGCCTTCGGTAGGGCTTGATCCCATCGAAAAGGCGCGCAGATTCTTTGTGCGTGCTCGCCAGACACGGACAGGCCTCGCGCAGACGGCCTCGGAAGGACGTTGGGCGCATTGTTTGCTTACAAGTCGCGCAGGCATGTCTGGCGCGGTATCTCGCTGGCTTGGGTCGGTCGAGGGGCTCGCAGAAATCGTCCAGCGATTGCAGCGGATTCAGATTGAGAATGCGCCCGCAATGGAAGTGCTCGAACGCTATGATTCGCCGGACACGCTGTTCTATCTGGATCCGCCGTACGTTCACCAAGCTCGCGGCGACTCGCACGCCTACGCGGTCGAAATGACGGACTCGCAGCATGAGGCGCTTGGCGAACGACTTCTCGGCATTGAAGGCCGGTTCGCCCTTTCGGGCTATCGCAACCCGATCTATGACCGGGTGCTTGCCGATGTCCGCAGAGTGGAAGCACCTGCGAAGCTCTGCCATTCAGTTCGCCAAGAGCGGCAAGAGTGCTTGTGGGTGAACTACGACGAAAATGGCAGTCGGCTCAATGTATCCCGATTGCGACTTTGTGCATCGCGCAGTCCTCTCGACCAAGGCTCAGGTACGCGTGTCAAGTATAGTTACAAAGCCGGATAGTGCCGCCCAAGCCATTCAAGTATGAGCCGGTTGGTGTCTTCAGGGCGCTCCTGCTGAATCCAGTGGCCGCAAGGGAGTGAGTGCTCCTCGACGAGCGGCACGACCTCTTGGAGATTGTTGCCTTTGGGCACCGCATCGTAATCGCCGTAGATCATGAGCGCCGGATGCTCGATGCGTTCGGGAAAGTCGGCCATCAGATGCCAGTTGCGAGTGAAGTTCCTGTACCAGTTGATGCCGCCGGTGAAGCCGCTGGTCTCGAACGCACGCGCAAAGACATCGAGTTCGGTTTCAGACATGAGCGGCTCTCCATGCGGCGAATCTGATCTCACGAGATTGATGAACGGCATGCCCGGCTGAGGCTCTGCCGGTGGTTCGAGCCACGCCTTGGTGCGGTAGATATTGCCAAGAAACTTGCGCGGGTTTTCGTCGAACGCTGCGTCGGCCACGCCCGGCTGCCGATTGAAGTGAACGATGTAGAAATCGGGACCGAGCATCTTTTCCCAAAAGCCCACCCACTCGCTTGTCTCGCGGCGCATGTACGGCACGCTCAGATTGATTACGCCACTGACACGGTTTGGATGCATGAGCGCAAGGTTCCAGACCACAATCGCGCCCCAGTCATGACCGACGAACACCGCCTTCTCATGGCCAAAATGATCGAGCAGGCCAAGAAGGTCGTGGCAGAGGTGCGAACAATCGTAGGCTTCGACAGCATCGGGCGCGTCGCTTGTTGCGTAGCCGCGCTGATTCGGTACAATAACTTGATAGCCCGCCTCCACGAGGGGCGCTATTTGAAAGCGCCATGAATAGGCAATTTCAGGCCAGCCGTGGCACAGGACAAGCGGCCTGCCCTCGCCAGCGCTATGGACGCTGAGGGTGATGCCGTTGGTTGCGATGTTGGTGGCTTGCGGGAACTTGGGAGCTTGCGCATTCATGGGGCGAACCGATGATGACCAATTGACGGACGGGCATCATACTTTTTTCTTGTCGAGAGCTTGGGAGTAGCATCGACATCCGATTCCATACAGGATTCACACATGAGCATTCTCGAATTGCAGCAGGCACGCTACGTTAGCCTCGTTACGTTTCGTAGATCCGGAAAAGCGGTGCCGACACCAGTGTGGGCAGCCTTCCACGAAGGCGCCTTCTATATCTTTTCCGCCGGGGACGCTGGCAAGGTGAAGCGCCTTCGAAACTCTAATCGCGCGCGCCTCGCCAAGTGCGATGCGCGCGGCGGGTCGCTTGGCGAATACTTTGAAGCCCGCGCCGAATTGATAGCTGACAAGGCCGATGTCACTCGTGCGCTTCAAGCCTTGAGAGGCAAGTACGGATGGCAGATGTGGCTTGCCGACATCGGTGCTAGGTTGACTGGCCGTTTTGCAAAGCGGGCGTATATTCGGGTGGTTTTGGACGAGCCTCAAATAGCGGAGGGGCCTGCGCATGACCAAATGTGATCCGGTAGCAGCCCCTAGGGGCGAACTTGTTGTGTACGAATCGCCGGAGGGCGAGGTGAGCGTGGATGTTCGCTTCGAAAGTGAATCTGTGTGGCTGACACAACTACAAATGGGGGAGGTGTTTCAATCCACGCCCGAGAACATCCTTATGCATTTGCGTAATGTCTATTCGAGTCAGGAATTGGAGGAAAAGGCAACTGCTAAGGATTTCTTAGTAGTTCGAACTGAAGGCAAGAGGTCGGTAAGGCGCAAGATCAAGCACTACAATTTGGATGCGATCATTTCAGTTGGATATCGAGTCAACTCACAGCGGGCCGTGCGATTTCGCCAGTGGGCGACCCGCACTCTGCGCGACCATCTCGTCCACGGCTTCACAGCGAATGAACGAAGGCTTGCCGAACGCGGCCTTGTCGAGGCACGGGAGACATTGGAATTGCTTGCCCGCACGCTGAAGAATCAGTCACTCGTGGACGAAACCGGAAGCGCCGTGCTGCACCTCATCACCGCATACGCTGACACGTGGCGGCTGCTGCTCGAATATGATGAGGACCGCCTGAAGGCGCCAGCAGGAGTGAAGCCAGCGACGAGTGCGCTTGACATTGATCGCGCCCACGGTGCGATCAATGCTTTCCGGCGCGATTTGGCTGCAAAAGGCGAAGCCTCGCCATTATTCGGCAACCCGCGCGGCGATGCGCTCGAGGCCATACTTGGCAACTTGGAGCAGACCATGTTCGGTGAACCCCTGTATCGCAGCCGTGAGGAAAAGGCAGCGCATCTACTCTATTTCGTAGTCAAAGATCATCCATTCACCGATGGCAACAAGCGCATCGGCTCTCTTCTGTTCGTGCTGTATTTGACACAGGAGGGCATTGAGCGCCGCCTCGATCCAGGTGCGTTGACGGCGCTCACCCTGCTCGTGGCAGAGAGTGAGCCAGCGAACAAAGATCTGATGATTCGTCTGATCATGAATCTTATGGGGAGATAAGCCCTTGGCTATAATCCCTTCAAGAACCAAGCCGTTGATTGGCTGGATATCTCCCAGTGTCGAAAACCATTCATGAGAAGCTCAAGAGGCTTATCGCCGACCATGGTGAACGCAAGCCCCCCATTGCCTTTGGGGGTCGAGAGAACATTATTGGTTCCATATGCGAAATATCGCAGTATCTCTTCGATACAGAGCGGTTTCTGGGTGGGGACACTTTTATCGTTGGCGGCCCTCCGGGTTCGGGCAAGACATCGCTTGTCCACGAAGTCATCAAGCGGTTGGCGAAAAGAACCACAGGAGGCGAGCCCGTTCAATCTGTCTTTTGTGCCAGCCCTTCAGCTGTGGGTGCTTACCAGAACTTACTATGGAATCTAGTGCTCCATCAAACTAATAATGCCGTATCAGCGCACCCACAAGCGCCCAGATGCAAGGCGCGGCCCGCAGGGAATACCCCGCCGTATTTCCAAGGGACGTAACGCAGCAGGTGGGCGCTTGTGGGCGCGCCCTTCGGGTGGCTGCAGGCAGCTCCCGTGCCGCGTTGCGCCGCTTGGAAATACGGCAGGGTATTCCCTGCGCGACGCGCCTTGCACGGAAACTGCCTGCAGCCACTGATACGATATTATTAGTTTGATGGAGCACTAGCATCGGCACTGACAGGAACAAGCAAAGACAAGCTTAAGAGTGAACACAAGTCCCTGTTTTCAATTGAAGTGAAAGCTGAAGCATTGGGTGCTGTGAAGGGAGAATATGGGCGCGAAGTCAAGGTGCCGGGGGCGAATACTCTTGATCAACTCATCTCATTGACCAAGAGGCCAGCGAATCGGCCGGTCGTTGTGTTTATTGATGAAGCGCAGAATGTCGAGAAAGGCAGCGATGTTGCCAGATTGATTGACATGCTTCACACGCAAAACGAATTGCCCATTTTGCTCGTGTGTGCTGGGCTTGCGAACACAAAAGACCGACTTCATGAACTCAAGTTGGTGAGCAGGTCAACGCTTAGGCACTATTTTCCGTTGGGTCTGCTGGAGCCGGAAGAATCAGCTCGGACTGCAAGGCATGCCTTGGATGTGATTTGCGAGAAGACGGGCGTAGAAAGGGCGGATGATCGGAAGCACGATCTGATCGCAGATCGCATTGCAACGGAATCCGACCATTGGCCACGCCATCTCACCTGCTACCTCATTGCGCTTTGCGAAGAGCTGGCGAAACAAGACCTGCCCTCCGTAACGGATGTTTGTCTGACCGACGCCATCGAAGCAGGCCACAAGTACCGGCAAGCCTACTATCAAGAGCGATTGAATACCTCG
The DNA here is from genome assembly GCA_026709225.1 of Gammaproteobacteria bacterium. Taxonomy (GTDB): domain Bacteria; phylum Pseudomonadota; class Gammaproteobacteria; order Pseudomonadales; family Azotimanducaceae; genus Azotimanducus; species Azotimanducus chitobiosivorans. Next base: position 18,247 of record JAPOTJ010000026.1, read on the forward strand.
AAAATTCCAATACGAGTTCTGGCCGAGGTATATCAAGCGATACGGGCTGAACGCCTCTCTCAATTGGCCTGTGAGGATACGCTCGAAGAAATCATTGCGGGGTATCAGGGCAAAGGTGCCACTTCGCTCAAGCGACGGTTTCCCAACGGCGAAGACGCATTTGAATGGGTGAGGCGGTTGGGGTTGGTCACAACCGACGGGCCGGACGAAACGTGTCGGGCGCCAATTCCTTCAATGGAGACGTTTGTCGAGGAGAAGTGTCGGGCGCTGAGCTGAATGTAGGTTGATACGACTCCAGATGTGCCCTCATCGAATCCGTGCGCCTTATATGCAAAAAGTACATTTGGACGCCGCATTAATATACTTTTAATATACAGAGTATACTAATGTGCTATGGCTTCATCTGCGTCGGAGGCGATACATAAGTGAATAGAAACGGTATCGGCAATTATGTCGAGACTGTTGTCGGCGGCGAAGTTGTTCGCGCATTCGTTCCGACACCCTTGCCGCCTCATCCCGAGGTCTTAATGGGTGGCGAGTTGTCGAAAGCCTTAGCGGCAGCAGCATCGGCTCTTGGCCGCTTGGATGGGGTGTCTCACATGTTCCCAGACAACAGATTGCTTCTGTATTCTCATGTACGCAAGGAAGCGGTGCTCTCTTCCCAAATCGAAGGCACTCAGTCATCGCTATCGGATCTTCTCCTAAGCGAGTTCAGCGCGGTTCCGGGCGTTCCAGAAGAAGATGTCTTGGAGGTTTCCAACTGCGTTGCCGCGCTAGATTACGGAATCAGGCAGGTGCGCGACGGATTTCCTCTGACGAACAGATTATTCTGGGAAATACACCGCATTCTGCTGTCAAGTGGGCGCGGAAGCCAAATGCGTCCCGGAGCCTATCGCAACAGCCAGAACTGGATTGGAGGAAGCCGTCCCGGAAACGCTCGCTTCGTCCCGCCTCCGCATACCGAAATAGCTAATTGCATGGCCGCCTTGGAGCGATTTCTCAACGAAGAAGACAAGGCCCTGCCATCCCTCATTCGGGCTGGGCTGGCGCATGTGCAGTTCGAGACCATACATCCGTTTCTCGATGGCAACGGCAGAGTGGGGCGCATTCTCATCACGCTCATCTTGTGTGCCGATGGCATATTGCGGGAACCGCTGCTCTACCTCAGCCTGTATTTCAAGCGACATCGTGAAGAGTATTACGAACTGCTGAACCGAACTCGACGCGACGGTGACTGGGAGGCGTGGCTGTTGTTTTTCTTGGAAGGTGTCGCAGTGGTTGCGAACAACGCTTTCAATGCCGTGATCGAGCTAAATGGACTGTTTCGGGAAGATCGCGAAAGGATTTCGGCAACCGCAAAACAGCGGGCGAGTTCTGCGCTACGCATCCATGAAGTGCTCATGGAGCGGCCACTCATCTCACTTCCTTACGCCCGCCAACGAATCAACTTGACGTTTCGGACCGCGGCGAAGGCGATGGAAGCACTTGTGGCGATGGGTATTGCTGAAGAAATTACCGGGCGCGCACGAAACCGGCTGTTCATCTACCGGAAGTACGTCGAGACGCTTAACCAAGAGATTTGAGTTTTACCGTTGGCAGCACTTGTTGCAGATTCTGCAACAAGTGAAGCGTTCTAGTTTATCGTCTCCCACATTCAACCGTGAAGTGCAACGCTCGGTGAGATGGTAATTCCGCCAGGATCGAAGGCGTTTTGCAAGACCTCAATGGGAGCTTTGAAGCCAAGGCACTTGCGTGGCCTGTTGTTGATCCGGTGGACGGCTTGCGCGGCGTGGGTCGGCAATGACCAACCAACCGATCCGAAACTGGCCGAATACCTGCAATGCGCTTTTGATTGCGGTAAAAGCCCCGCCAGCTCGAGCATGATTGCCGCCTCGGTTCAATGGCTATTCACCTCAACCGATCAACCCTCACCAGTACAAGCGGTGCAAAGCCAAGATCAAGAAACTGTCCGAAGCTGGCGCGGATCGCGGGCGCGGTCAAGCCAAGCCTCCCACCTATGACCATGCGGTATCCATGCTCACCATAGGCAACCCACTTGACAAGGCCATCGTAGCCCTTGCGTTCATGGCCGGGTTACGCCGTTCCGAGATTGCCGCTTTGACTTGGAACGATCTTGAGGAATCCGAAAACGAGAACCTACTCATTCATGTTCGCACCTCAAAAACGAATAGGGCCGGTGAGGATACCGACATAAGGTTGTTGAAGAATGGCTTTGCCAAAGCCGTCCGGGATCTACGCTCCGGCGCAAGTGAACATGATCCGGTTATTGGCCTCAAACCGCAACGCATATCCCAGCGCATTACTGCCCTTGCGAAACAAGCCGGCATAACCCACAAGCTTACCGCTCATTCGGGCCGGGTTGGACTGGCCAGCGAATTAACCGCCCGCGGTGCTTCCACAACCGAGACCATGCTGGCCGGGAATTGGAAGACCGCCCGCATGGTTGCACACTATTCCGCCGGGGCCAAAGCGCAACGCGGGGCAGTAGCCAAGTTTCTGTAGACTCGCAATCGGGGTGTAATACCGCCATTCCCATTACCGAGTACCCATTTCACTCGCTCCAGCTTGAATCTTTGGCCACTCGCAAGTGGGTAACTACTCAAAGATTCAAGCTGGGAACACTGGAACATGAAAAAGGGCGATCCGAAGACCGCCCCGCGTGTGTGTTTCAGGGGCGGATCATTAGCTCCCGTCGCACCCCAGATTACTTCGCGCCATCTCGTCCGTATGGCCCGGCTGAATGGTTGGTGAGGTTTTCGCTGTCTGGGCCAGATTGCTTCGCCCGCACAGGCAGTTGCGGACGTCAAAAGG
>JAPOTJ010000042.1 GCA_026709225.1 Gammaproteobacteria bacterium
GGCCACAGCCCTTCTCCTGCGCGCCCTTCGGGAGTGGGCACAATCGCCGACGGCTGCGTTGCAGCCCTTGGCAATATGCCCGATATTCCCTGCGGACTGCGCCTTGCCCTCGGCGATTGTGCCCACTCTGAATCACACTTATTTATGGGACAGGACACTAGCGTTGGTGTTCGATTGAGTGGCGTCGCCGAAGGTTCGAATCGGAGCTTTTGGTGTCAAGAAGAGGCGAATCATGTCACCGACGCCTTGACCGGCACACACTGGCGAGCTGACCTCGCCCGCAATGGCTTGGCTGAATGCTGGTGCGGAGATAGGCAGCGCGGTCAATGGAGAAATCGGTCAGAAGGGATGGACGATGGCGAGGATGAGCACAAGCAGCAGGAGGATGGTCGATATTTCGCGCATTATGCGGAAAGTTTTGGCCAGTGTGGCGTGTCACCAACTGCGAACTTGCGAGCGATGCGTTCGCACTACAGGTAAATGCCTTGAGCCACGCCACGCCGAAGCGCTCGCAGAACATTCGCACAACGATGAGGTACATTGTTTCATGTCGAGTTTCTGTCCGTGGCGAGTCGTGAGCAGGCGCAAGCTGCTTTGGTACACTTGACGGGATGAACGCCCCAGACATTCAATTCTCGTCGCGTGCTGCGGATAAAGTGCGTGAGCTCATTGACATAGAAGACAATCAAGCGCTCAAGCTGCGTGTCTTTGTGACCGGCGGCGGCTGCTCCGGGTTTTCCTATGGGTTCACCTTTGACGAGCAGGTGGAGGCCGACGATGCTGTCGTTGAACAGCGCGATGTGCAGCTGCTCGTTGATTCTTTGAGCTATCAATATCTCTCTGGTTCGCGCATCGACTATTTGGAAGATCTGCAAGGGTCTCGGTTCGTTGTCAATAATCCCAACGCCGAGACCACTTGCGGCTGTGGCAATTCCTTTTCGATTGCCTGAAGGATTTACTGTGCTGCGGCCACGTTCGTGTGGCTTTCGCCGAAGTGGTTCAATTGTTGCAGCAGCGGGTCCATGTGAATGAGAAAGCGAATACGCTCGTCGTCACTGATGGCGCTGTCCCGCACGACCGCCACTTTTTGCGGGTCCAAGTGGCGTCCATTCTCGATAAACTCATAGTGAAGATGAGGGCCGGTCGACCATCCGGTTGACCCGACGTAGCCAATCACCTCGCCCTGCGCCACGCGATCGCCTTGCTTGAGGCCTTTGGCAAATCCAGACAGGTGGAGATATCGGGTTTCGATGCTGTTGGCATGACGAATTTCCACATAGTTACCGGACGACGATCGATAGGCGACAGTGATGACCGTGCCATCGCCAGCGGCCATGACCGGCGTCCCAGTCGGTGCCGCGTAGTCAATGCCGAGATGCGCACGCACCCGATCAAAGATGGGATGCCTTCGCTTGAGCGAAAAGCCTGAACTCACGCGGGTGAAATCGACGGGCGCCCGCAGGAAAGCACCGCGCAAGTTCGTCCCGTCGGGTGCGAAATAGGCGCTGTCGCCATCCTCATCCACGTAGCGAATAGCCGTGTGTGTCTTGCCGCGGTTGACAAATCGCGCCGCAAGAATTTCGCCATAGCGATACAACTCTCCATTGAGGTATTCGGATTCATAGAGCACCTCGAAGGCGTCGCCGGCGCGGATATCAAGCACGAAGTCGATATCCCAACGAAATATCCGCGCCAATCGCAGAATAATCTCATCGCCCAATCCGCTTCGCTGTCCGGCGACAAAAAGATTCTTGACGATGGTTTCCGAAGCATAGCTGAGCTCGCGCTCTGGTTCGATTTCTTTGACGCTGGCGACAAACTCGTTCCCACTGGAACCGGCAGCGCGCACCCATTCAACTGACCTCGCGGCGCTTTCTTCAAAGATGAGCCGCTGTAGTGCACCTTGCGAATCGAGACTGACTTCGAATACCTGTCCGGGAAAGATTCGATAGAGCTGTGATGCTTCCGAGCCGGCTTGCAGTAGCTGATGGATGTCGCGAGCTGAGACGCCGAGGCCGCCGAGCAGCGTTGAAATAGTGTCCCCGGCGCCGACTTGAAGGCGCTTTGCAGATTGACGCTCCTTTTCCATCGGGAGGGTTTGGTATTCGGCCTCTTCGGAACGGCTTTCGGTTTCAAGTGCTTGGGCTTGCCGAAAAGTTTCCGGGGCCGCGGCTGGCATGGTATCGGAAGGAGACGCTTGCAGATTGTCCAACGGGTTGGTATCGCTACGGAATCCGTGGGTTGAGACGGAAATCCCCGCCCAAAGGGAGAGCACGGCGGCTGCGGTAACCACTGCGGGCAATTTCCAATGGGCGATGCGCTGATGTAATCGAGTCATATGGCTATGGCGCTGTGGCGGGACGGGACTCTTTTTTGCAGCGGCTGAAGTCAAGCCAAAGGCGATATACTAATACAAATTTCAAACCAAGTTCGCACTTCGACACGGTTCGCGAATAGCTCCAACACATAATGGAACCGCACGAATGCCACTAGATACGATATAAACTCTGTGATTCCCCACAGCATCTTGTGGCTGATGTGACTCATGTTCCTGCACGCACCTTTCCTTAGATAATTATCTGATGAGTTAAATGTCAGATCGTCACCAAGTCCGAGACCAGCAGCTTGCATCGCTTCAAGTGCGCGGTCTCGTCGCTCAGGCATCGCAGCCAGAGGCGCTCGCCGCTTGGTTAGACCGAGGCGCTCGGACGGTCTATTGCGGATTCGACCCGACTGCGGGAAGCCTTCACATCGGCCACTTGCTGCCGATTTTGATGCTGCGCCGCTTGTCACGCCTCGGTCATCGACCGATCGCGCTGCTTGGCGGCGCGACAGGCTTGATTGGCGATCCCTCGTTCAAGTCTGACGAGCGATCGCTCAATTCGCGCGAATTGGTGCTCGAGTGGAAAGCCGCACTGGCAGGTCAGCTTGCCGCATACCTCGACTTTGATGATCGTGAGGCTCGGGCGCTGCTTCTCGATAATCTAAGCTGGACAGAGTCGCTCGATGTCATTGCGTTCCTGCGCGATGTCGGCAAGCACTTCTCTGTCAATCAAATGCTCGCCAAGGAATCGGTGCGCGCGAGGATTGAGCGCGAAGGCGCTGGCATCTCGTTTACCGAGTTCAGCTATATGCTGCTGCAAGCATACGACTACCTTGAACTTGCGCGTCGCTATGAGTGCGGCCTACAGATTGGCGGCAATGATCAGTGGGGCAACATCACCCTCGGCGTGGACTTGGTGCGCCGCGTGCTCGGTCGGCAAGTCTTTGCGCTGACCTTGCCACTTATGACGCGCTCGGACGGAAAGAAGTTCGGCAAGACCGAATCTGGCACGGTATGGCTCGATGCCGAGCGCACATCGCCCTACGCCTTCTATCAATACTGGGCGAATCTTGCCGATGTCGATGTGCTTCACTACCTGAAAGTGCTTACCGATGTGCCGCTTGAAGAACTTGAAGCCTTAGAAACGGCGTTGCGCGAACACCCTGAGCAGCGAAGTGCGCAGTTTCGCCTTGCTGAAGAGATGACACGGCTTGTTCATGGCGATAACGGCCTTCGCGCCGCTGAACGCATCACCAAGGCGCTCTTCGGTCAATCGCTCCGTGACCACCTTCAAGCACAAGACTGTGCGCAGCTTGCGCGTGACGGCATGCCTTTCGCCGAAGTACCAGGCGCTTCCATCACGCTTGCCGAAGCTTTGTTCGTCACGGGGCTTGCCAAGTCACGAGGCGATGCCCGCCGTCAGGTCGAGTCTGGTGGAGTCAGCGTCAACGGCGCTGTGCCGCAGCGTGATCCGCTATTCGCGCTCACTCCCGGAAATGCGATGTTCGGCGTATATCAGTTGCTGCGGCGAGGCAAGAAATCCTGGGCGATGGTTCGACATCGTGTTGATGGCGTCTGAGCCGCACAGGGTTGCGGAAACAATTTCATCAAAGAGTCGAGAAAATAGCGCTTGCACTTCATGCCCATGAGAGTATAATGCCCGTCCCTTCAGCCGAGCGCTTGTATCGGGGCGGCTTTTTAAGAGCCTCTTGCGAACCTGTTTGGATGCGATGCTTCAAGTCGCTTCTTGCAGGTCGGTCCCAGAGCAAACGTTTCGGCGCTGTTTAAGAATCGAACAAACCATTCGTGTGGGCGCCTGTGAGTTCCACGCTTGCAGTCGATTGATGTTTCGAGATTTCCTCGAGGCGCGGTCGGCGACAAGTTGGGAATTTGTAGGCGACGCCTGTCAACGAAGCAAAAAGAAACAAACAACGGGCAGACTGCTGAACATGTTCTGTGGTTCGCTCGCGAAAAAGTTTCAATCGAAGAGTTTGATCATGGCTCAGATTGAACGTTGGCGGCAGGCTTTATACATGCAAGTCGAACGGTAACAGCGGAAGCTTGCTTCCGGCTGACGAGTGGCGGACGGGTGAGTAACGCGTAGGAATCTACCCTGTAGTGGGGGATAACCCGGGGAAACTCGGGCTAATACCGCATATGTCCCTTGGGACAAAGGGGGCCTCTGACTCTTCGGAGAAAATGCTCTCGCTATAGGATGAGCCTGCGTCGGATTAGCTAGTTGGTGGGGTAATGGCCTACCAAGGCGACGATCCGTAGCTGGTCTGAGAGGACGACCAGCCACACTGGAACTGAGACACGGTCCAGACTTCTACGGAAGGCAGCAGTAAGGAATTTTGGACAATGGGCGCAAGCCTGATCCAGCCATGCCGCGTGTGTGAAGAAGGCCTTAGGGTTGTAAAGCACTTTCAGGGGTGAAGAAAATCTCGGAGTGAATACCTCCGAGCCTTGACGTTAACCCCACAAGAAGCACCGGCTAACTCCGTGCCAGCAGCCGCGGTGATACGGAGGGTGCGAACGTTAATCGGAATTACTGGGCGTAAAGCGCGCGTAGGCGGTTTGTTAAGTGAGGTGTGAAAGCCCCGGGCTCAACCTGGGAACTGCATTTCAGACTGGCAGACTAGAGTTTGGTAGAGGAAGGTGGAATTCCCTGTGTAGCGGTGAAATGCGTAGATATAGGGAAGAATACCAGTGGCGAAGGCGGCCTTCTGGATCAAAACTGACGCTGAGGTGCGAAAGCGTGGGGAGCAAACAGGATTAGATACCCTGGTAGTCCACGCCGTAAACGATGAGAACTAGCCGTTGGGGCCCTTGAGGCCTTAGTGGCGTAGCTAACGCGATAAGTTCTCCGCCTGGGGAGTACGGCCGCAAGGTTAAAACTCAAATGAATTGACGGGGGCCCGCACAAGCGGTGGAGCATGTGGTTTAATTCGACGCAACGCGAAGAACCTTACCTGGTCTTGACATCCTGCGGACCATTCAGAGATGAATGGGTGCCTTCGGGAGCGCAGTGACAGGTGCTGCATGGCTGTCGTCAGCTCGTGTCGTGAGATGTTGGGTTAAGTCCCATAACGAGCGCAACCCCTATCCTTAGTTGCCAGCGGAATTATGCCGGGTACTCTAAGGAGACTGCCGGTGACAAACCGGAGGAAGGCGGGGACGAGGTCAAGTCATCATGGCCCTTACGGGGTGGGCTACAAACGTGCTACAATGGCCAGCACAAAGGGTTGTTAGCCCGCGAGGGTGCACTAATCCCAAAAAACCGGTCGTAGTCCGGATTGGAGTCTGCAACTCGGCTCCATGAAGTCGGAATCGCTAGTAATCGCGAATCAGAATGTCGCGGTGAATACGTTCTCGGGTCTTGTACACACCGCCCGTCACGTCATGGGAGTTGGTTGCACCAGAAGTAGCTAGTCTAACCTTCGGGAGGACGGTTACCACGGTGTGATTGACGACTGGGACGAAGTCGTAACAAGGTAGCCGTAGGGGAACCTGCGGCTGGATCACCTCCTTACCTTAAAATCTCCTGTTCGTTCAGGAGACATGCCCGCTTCTAGCTGGCAACAAAAGCGCTGGTGTTACGCCAGCAATGCCGAAGCATTGCACATGCAATGTCTACGCAATGCATTGCTGACAGGTTCGCTTTTCGGAATCCCTCGTGGGCTCACTCGCGCTCACACGAATGGTTTGTCTCGATCTTTGATACTGCCTCCTTCAGTACCCTCCTCCCCCTTAAGTGACTCTGTTATTGCGCTGTCTGCCACACGACCGGCTACCGTGCGCAACTTGCGGCCCAACAGTTTCGCCGTGGTGCGCTCGTGAGTGACTGAAAGGGCATGTCCGTTCGTGACGATTACTGTGAAGCGGTTTCGAACACGGTCAGGCCGTAGCCGCGCGGATACAGAGCTTCGTAGGACGAGCCGGACGCATCGGATTTCATGCGCGGCCATGGCAGCGGCAGGCGGCCGCTGAAATCAGCATCCCCGAAGAGCACGTCAGCCACGCCAGCGCCTTCCGAACCAGGCAGCCATGCGGCGACAAACGCTTGGGACGCCGTAAGTTCGCTACCCACAATAAGCGGACGCCCGGACACAAGCACCGCCACGACTGGCACGCCTTTCTTGGCAATGCGCATGATGCAGGCAAGGTCTTCGGGGTGCAAGCTCGACAGTTCAAGCGTGTCGCCATAGGGCGTGAGCGGATTCATCAGTCCGTCGATCATCGATTTGACCTCGACGAGCACGTCATCGCCGGAGCGGATATCACCATGCCCTTCTGCGTAGGGTCGTTCGCCGATGACGACGACAGCGGCATCGTGCTTGTCGACGTCGGCGTCCGTTCCCGACAGGTCCGCGCTCAACTCGGCTTGGCGCGCGACCGCTCGAATCGCCTGCCAGATGCTTGTGCCGTCGATCGTGTCGTTGCCTGATTCGCCTTGCCAACTGATCGTCCAGCCGCCGCACTGATGACCAAGATTGTCGGCGTTGCGGCCTGCCACCAGAATGCGTTTGCGGCGATCGAGCGGTAGCAGCGCCCCGTCGTTCTTGAGCAGCACCAGTGAACGTCGCACCGCTTCGCGCGCGACCTCGCGATGCGCTCCGCAGCCGAAGCCCTTGTCGCCAGTATGCGGTCTCAGGGCCGGGCGTGGCGAAGTGAACAGGCCAAGGCGGTGCTTGCCGCGCAATATGCGCGTGACGGCATCGTCGATGCGGCGCATATCAACTCGTCCTTGATTGATTTGACGCAGCAGGGTGTCAATGAAGGTCTGCCACTTTTCTGGCACCATGAAAAGGTCGATGCCCGCGTTCACCGACTTCGCCACCGCTTCATCAAAATCTTCGCTGAGCAGGTCGATGCCGTTCCAGTCGGAGACAACAATGCCGTCGAAGCCAAGCTCGTCCTTCAGCAGGTCGTTCACGATGAACTTGTTGCCATGGCACTTGGCACCGTTCCAGCTATTGTAGGAGACCATCACGCTCAGCACGCCTGCGCTGAGACTCAGAGCGTAGGGGGCGATATGGGTGTGCTCAAGTTCCGCCCAATCGATGCGCGTCTCGCCTTGATCCACGCCGTACAGCGTGGCGCCGTCGCCCACCCAATGCTTGTTGCAGGCCATGACGCCTTCCTCTTGAAGGGCGCGAACATATGCCTCGCCGAGGGTGGCTGCGAGCTGCGGGTCGCTGCCGAAGCTCTCGTAGGTGCGTCCCCATTGGGGGTTCTGGACGATCGCCATCGTCGGCGCGAAATTCCAGTCGAGGCCGCTTGCGAGCAGCTCGCGAGCCGTGATGCGCGCTATCCGCGACACCAGCTCGGCGCTTGCCGCCGCGCCAAGGCCGATATTGTGCGGGAAGACCGTCGCGCCGCGCACATTGGCGTGGCCGTGTACGGCATCGATGCCGAACAGCACCGGGATGCCGGGGCTATCAGCGTCGCCAAACGATGCCTGCCAATAGGCATCATTCAAAGCCGCCCAGTCGGCGGGCGTGTTGTTTCCAAGGTGCGAACCGCCGCCAGCGAGCACCGAGCCGAGCGCGTACTGCTTGACCTCGTCCGGCGTCACATGGCTGCGCTCGGCCATGGTCATTTGCCCTACCTTTTGCGGCAGACTCAAACGGGCGAGATGTTCGTTGATCAGGTCGTTGCTGTCTTGCACCGGCCGCGAATTCACTTCTTCCAAACGAGGAACGGAATATTGGCGTGCGCGATGGCACCGCCTTCATCATGCACGTAGACGAATAAGCGATACGGACCGGGCGTGTCGGGAGCGCGTAGTTCAACCGCCATGTGGTCGCGTTCCGTGAGCAAATGGGAATAGTCTTCCGGCACTGCCTCCGCATCGCCACCGTCTTGCGTCGCGCGGCTCTCCTCCATGAGCTCCCAGTGGTAGCGAAGCGGTCCTGATTCGGGGTCGACCGCTTCCACCTCAGCCGAGTAGGTGTCGCCGGTAAAGAGACGCGGCTGCTCGCTTGCTTTCATTCCCTTCAGGCGCAGGGCGCGCACGAGTGGCGCTTGGTCGGGAGGTGCCGAGCCCGTCCAGACGCGATGCAGGACATCGACGGCCGGCGTGCGCGTGCCGTCCACAAAGACGCCATACCATGTGGGCGTGCGCTCCTGTTTCTGCCCCCACAGGAAGAAATAGTTACCTATCAGATCGTCGATAGCGGCCAGTCCTTGGGTGTAGCCCTCCCAAACGACGCGCGCTCGTTGCGTGCTGTCGAGCTCAAATGGCGCGTCCCAATCGGTCTTTGCGACCTCCCAGTGCCCGACCGTACCCCATTCGCTCACCATCACCGGCTTCTCCCACGGCACGCTCTTCATTGTCTTGCCGAGCGAAAACACGCCGGCATAGACCTGCACGCTCACGAAATCGAGGTCCGGCGCTCGCTTGGCGATGGTCGATGCGAGGCTCGAGTCAATGCCTGCGGTCGTGGTGGTGGTCGGATGATTCGGGTCGAGCCGATGAATCATCTTGGAAATATCGTTGACCGCATCGTAAACGCGCCGATTCTTATAGAACAAGTTGAGTTCGTTGCCGATGATCCATGCGAGCAGTGCCGGGTGGTTGCGGAAGCGCTTGACTTGCTGCTCGAATGTCGCCAATTGCTCTGCGACCGCCTGTTCGTCGTTGTAGTCGAAACCATGCCGCTCACGTGCGACATCAAGGCACATGGCGACCGTCACACCGAGTTCGTGCGCGAGGTCCAAGAATTCTTCGTCTGCGACGTTCCACGTGCGCAGCGAATTACCGCCGTGTGCTTTGAGCTTGCGCAGCATGTCGATGGCATCAGGCGCACTCGCATCAAGGCCGGCGCCTCGAACTTGGTAGGGCTTGCCGTCTCGGTAGAGTTGATAGTCGCCGGGTGCGCCGCGGATCTCGACCTTGATCGGCAACAATTCGCCCGCTGCCGTCTGCCAGAGCAGACCAAGGCACGCAACGAGCAGAAGGCGAGTTCTCCACTTGACAGCAGACATGCGAGGAATCCTTGTTGGAGACAACACAGTGGATTCTACGTACATTTGCAGCATGAGACAACGTTGTCAGACGCGGCACTGACGATCGCGCAATGCAGCAGCGCGCTGCCCAAGCTTATGAACGGGCTGCGGTGGAGCGGCGAATCACCAATTGACACGGGAAGAGACCGGGAGAGCATGCTTCCGGTGCCCCCGGCTCATCGCCTATGAGGCGCTGAATGAGTCGCGACGTGGCCGCTTCGGCCATTTCAGTGATGGGCTGGCGCACAGTGGTCAGTGGCGGCCACAGGCGTGATGCGACCGCCGTATCGTCAAATCCGGCAATCGACACATCGTGTGGAATATGAAGATCAAGTTCGTGCGCCGCGTGCATCACGCCGCACGCCATTTCGTCGTTGGTTGCGATGATTGCAGTGGGCGGGCGTTCGCGCCGAAGGAGGCGGAAAGCCGCTTGCCGGCCGGACTCGAAGGTAAAGAACCCATCTTCCGTGAGGCTCGCATCCAGCCCAATCTTATTGGTCTGCAAGGCTTGCGTAAACCCGGCGAGGCGTTCGTGGCTTGCCCGGTGGTCGGGGTGCCCCTTGATGAAGCCGATATGCGTATGTCCGAGCGCAAGCACATGCTCGGTAAGCCGAAAAGTCGCATCCGCTTCGTCGCAATAGACGCTGATGTCAGCGCTGCGAGGGTGCTTCGGCGAAATAGTGGCGACTGGCACGTCAAGACCGGACAGAACTTGCATGACTTCCGGCATATCGCCGATCGGCGCTGGCAGTACGACGCCTTCCGCTGCAGTCAGTCGAATGAATGAGTGGATGCTGTGCGAAACCTCTGCGCTCGGCAGCGTCAGCGGGCGCAGCAAGAGCGAGTAGTTGTGCGTCTCACACGCGCCGAGTACGCCGCTCAACAGGTCTTTTGTATAGCTGAACTCTTCGGAATTTTCGTAGATCAAGCCGATGACGAACGAGCGTTTTGCGGACAGCCCGCGCGCGGCGGCATTCGGACGGTAGTGCAGCGCGTCAATCGATGCGCGCACCTTGTCTCGTGTCGCCTCGCGGACATTGGGTTCGTTGTTGACGACGCGCGAGACGGTTTTGATTGACACCCCGGCATGGCGCGCCACATCGAATATGGTTGCCCGCAGCTTGGCCGCAGCGCGCTCGTCAGTGCGCATTGCTAGCAAGCGCGCGTTCGATGTCTCGAACTTGCCCGTCGCTTAAGTTGTAGAAGCAGAGCGCGACCACATTCAAAACGGCGATCGTCGCCGGAAACACCGTGAATAGCAAGCGAATGCCCATGAGTGAGGTGTCGGTCTGTTCCATGTTGGCGACATAGCCGAACAGCGCGAGCAGCCAACCCGACAGCCCGGCGCCGATGGCAAGTCCAAACTTCTGCGCGAACATCGAAGCGGAGAACACGAGGCCAGTCGTGCGCCGTCCGAACTTCCACGTGCCGTAGTCGGCAACATCGGCGTACATGGCCCACACCAGCGGCGCGGTCGGACCGGCGATCAACGACCCAAGCACATTGAGGCACATCATGAGCGCAAGCTGATCCGGTGGCACGAAAAAGAACGCAAAGCTGCAGAGGGCATTGCCTGCGGACAGGGCGATCATTAAGGTCTTCTTGTCGAAGTAGCGCGTCAGCAGGCTCGTGCAGGCCACGCCGACAATCAGCGCGAGCGAGGCCGATGTGAGAAAGATGGTGGTCAAGTCAAAGAACCAAAAGATGGCGTCGCCGTCATCCCCGACGTAATACTTGAAGAAATGAACAGTGACAGCGCTTCGAAGCGCGATGCTTGTCAGCGTGAAAATAGCCGCGAAGCAGAGCACGATCCACGGCCGGTTCTGAAAGAGGAACTTCAGATCCCGCGACAGGCTGATGCGCTCGGTCTCTACGACCTTGACGCGCTCCTTGGTGGTGGCGAAGGTCACCCAGAAAAGGACAATGGACGCAACGGCGAAAATGGCCATGGTGACCTGGAAGCCGGTCGCTTCGTCTTCGGCGCCAAAATACTTTACGAGCGGGCGAACGAGCATGGATATGAGCAGTCCGCCACCAAACGCGCCGACAAAGCGGAAGCTTGAGAGCACGGTTCGCTGCTGCGAATTCGGCGTCATCACGCCCATGAGCGCTGAGTAAGGCACGTTGATGGCGGTGTAGAGCATCATCATCAAGGTGTAGGTCACGTAGGCGTAGACGAGCTTGCCCATGTCGCTGAGCTCGGGCCCCGCAAACACGAAATAGCCCATCACACCGTAGGGCACAGCTACCCACAGGAGGTATGGACGAAACTTGCCGTAGCGTGACTCGGTGCGGTCCGCGATGATGCCCATGGCCGGGTCGTTGATGGCATCCCAGAGCCTCGATACCAGCAGCAGCGTGCCGACGGCAGCGGCGCTGATACCGAACACATCCGTGTAGTAGTACAGCAGAAAGATGGTGAACGTTTGCCAGAAGAAGTTCGACGCCGTGTCACCGAGTCCGTAGCCGAGCTTCTCGGTGAATCTTAGGTTGTGCTGGCTTGATGTTGACATTGGAGACGTGTCTCGAAGCTTCGTCAGTATAGGCGCTGGCGAGTGCTCACGAGCGTGCTTCTCGCCGAGCAAGCGAGCGTGCTGTGTCGACGATCGGGGCGATGTCGTTCTCGACGACTGCTGCAAGCTTCTCGAGGTCAACGCTTCTGTATCGATGCACGATGATGTTGCGCATTCCATTCCATCCTTTCAGTAATTTCGTGGCTGCCTGTCAATGAGGCTTGCCTGGGCAAGTAGTTCGATGGCATGGGCGTTGTCTTTCGGAAGTCCGAGCCGCCGCTCTCTTACGAGGTGTTTGCACATGTCGGTGAGACTCTCGAACAGGCGCTGCAGGTTCAAGGTGATGACGTCTTGCTTGTCAAAGTCCATATCGAATGCGAGATCGGATGGTTTGCTCCACGTCTGCCGAATGCGCTCAGCGTCCGTGCCCCAGCTTCCGAATCGATAGATGGCTTGGGTTTCGGGAAAGGCAGCGCAAATGACATTGGTGATCCGAGGCCAAGGGTGACGCTGCTGCATGTCTGGCAGATGTTTGCTCGACATTCGGGAATTTGAATGGAACCGCATTCGCAAGTATAGCGTTGCCCGCTGAAGAGGCTGGAGGAACGACCGCCTTATACGAATTCGAATATCGAATCAGTCGTGCACGTCACCGAACAAATAGTGTAGGATTGTCCGCCCGCTGTAGCTTGCAACTGTAAGAACCAGTGTCGCTAAAAGCAGAAATCGCCTTTTTGCGCAACCTTCTGGGTGTGCCATTCATGGCGATTAGTTGTATCCCCCCCCCCCCTCCCGATCACCGACTAGGGAATTAGGAATACGTCAGAGGGTCATCGACCCTCTCCCCACGAAGACCAGCGCGCTCGCCGCTAGCGGCGAGCGCGCTGGTACGTCTATTCCCCGTGAATCTTTACGCCTGTCTTTATAGGAGGTGCCGACAATGTCGACTCTAGCTACGCAATTCAGACTCGTATGGAAACTTCATAATAAGCAAAGTATTCCGCTGGCCTTAGGTCTGCTGGTGGCACTGCTCGCGGTTTCTTCCACTGCACACGGCGAGGTGATGAAGCTCGAAGCACGAACCGCGCTCCCATCGGTTGTCGACGACTTCGAGCGCGAAACGTCGCTGTTGTCACAGTTTTCGGGAGGCTCTCATGCGGATGTGCGCATCGGCTTCCCCGTGATGGAGTCAGCCATTAAGAAGGATTCGCCAAGATACATATTGGGGATGCAGCCACGTTTGGCTGCGGGCGCGCATCACGAAACACCTTTTGACCTTCGCGGAAACATCGCATCGAATCTCAATTGGCAAGAGACTCGGGACGGCCGAGTCGTCGCTACAGTATCTGTACACTCACCCGAAGAAGAAGCGTTCCGCGCACAATTGGGGATTGCCCTCTCATCCGGCGCAACGATTCGCTACTTTGAGTTGTCAGAGGATGGTGGTAGCGAACTGCTATACGAGCAGTCTGTTGAAGGCTCGCGCACCGCAGCCGTGCGTGCGGTATCCCTGTGGTCTCCGACGATTCAAAGCGGACGCCTCGGTATCGAGGTTGATCTGCCCGCGCCTGAAGCCAGTGCCGATTTCGCGCTTGAAGTACCGAGAATCTCGGTTCAGAACCAATCGGCCGATATTCAGGGTGCCGTCTCGCCGCTCAACTTTGCGTTCTCTTCTGGGTGCGAGAATCAAGTGGATGCCAAGTGCAGCAGCGATTCGTCACTGCGCGGCAAGGTCGCCTCCGTCGGACGCATTCTTGTCGAAAAGAACGGTGAGCCGATGTTCTGCACTGGCACGCTCATCAATTCCAGGAACCCGCTTATCGATGCATTGAGCCTCGGTGACGGCACCGCCCCCTACCTGCTGACATCGAACTCGTGCGTTGCCACGCAGCAAGAAGCGGACAGTATGGAAGTGACATGGTTCTACGAGAACAGCACCTGCGGCAGCGAGCGGCTCGACCATCGCGTTGCCACTACTTTCGGCGGCGGTGAGTTACTGGCGACAAGCATCGACCAAGACTCCTCGCTCATACGGCTTCGTCAAGGATTGCCTGGCGGACTCATCTATTCGGGTTGGCGCGCATCGCCCTTGAGCGTGCCGTCTAATGTGGGCACCATTCATCATCCGAGGGGCGCCGCCAAAAAGGCAGCGACTGGGCAGGCGCTGCGTCGTGCAGGCCAAGGTCAGCTTCGTGACGGCATTGAAGTTCAGTGGCGTGTGGGCGCGACCGAGCAAGGCAGTCAGGGTGCGGGACTCTATAGCGGCGGGTATCTGGTTGGCGTCCTCTCACAGACAAGCCAATCGTGCGAATCCGGCACCAGTCAGTTTGGCGCTTTTGAAGCGTTCTTTCCGCAAATTCAAGGGTACCTGCTGGGCGACCACGGCAACACATCTGAAACTGCTACGACGATTGCCGTGCCGTCGTCCATTCAGGCGGCACTTTCCGCTGGAGACAGCGACTTTTTCCGAATTCAAATCACCGAGGCAAATCGCCTTGTGGTGTATTCCGAAGGCGACACGAACACCCAAGCCTCGCTGACGCGAGACGGCGCGGGGGTTGCGCAAGCAGACGGGGGCGCGCTCGGCCAGAACTTCCTGATTGAAGCGGATGTGACGCCGGGCAGCTACCTGCTTGAGGTCAGCGGCGCGTCGGATGCCGTCTCCGGCAACTACACCTTGCGCACTGGGCTCGAACGAGTTGGTCGACCGACCGCGGCACCGTCCAATGTTCGCGCTGAGCGTGGCGTGCGCCAAATAGATGTCAGTTGGGGCCTTGTGCCAAGGGCACAAAACGAAGGCTCTCCGATAGCGGGCTATGTCGCAGTGGCTTCGGGAGCGAACGGTTCTGTGCAGTCTTGCGAGTCGCCGCCGCATGTCGGGAGTTGTGCGATTTTCGGAGTTCAGGATGATTTGCAATATCGTGTCGTCGTGCGGGCTACCAATGCCTTGGGGCAAGGCCCTGATTCGTCGTCGGCTATCGCAAGTCCTTTGGTAACGGGCGAACGCCAAGTGCCGCCTGCGCTTGAAAATGTTCGGGTGTTTCTCGATCAATCCAACAGTACGCTGACCGTAAGTTGGCGGAGCTTGCCAGCGGCGCTCCGAACCGATGATCTCACCTACAAGGTGGATGCTGCGTCAAGTCTAGGCGATTTGAGCTGCGAAGCTGCAAGCAACAGACTCTCCTGCGAAATATCCGTGCCTGCGTCAAGCGACGGCGGGGTGTATTCCGTAACCGCTTATGCGCAGAATGCGCTTGGCCCAGGACCGCGCTCTGCACCAGTAAGTGTTACGCCGCTGCATGAGACCGACCATTCGGATGTGTTCAGTACGGCTGGCGTTGTTGGAACAAGTTCGATTACAGCTGGAAGTATCTCGCGCAGCGGCGATGTGGACTGGTTCCGAGTGGACGTTCTGGATGCCGGGACGCTGTACGTGTGGACGGAGGGTGACACGGACACTAGTGCGCCGAAGCTACGCACCGCGGAAGGTGACCGTGACTGGGACGGCGGCGGCGGCAACAGCGGGCAGGGCAGCAACTTCTGGCACTACGAGAACCTGACGTCCGGCACCTACTACTTTTCCGTTGAAGGATATTATTCGACTTCGACGGGCGACTACACCCTGCATGTGGACTTCGTGAAGGACGACCATGGAAACCGCTACCAGGACGCCTCGGTCGTCGCCCTGAAGTCTGAAACGCCGAGCCACCTTGCGCACGGCGAAGTGGACTGGTTCAAGGTGGACGTTCTGGACGCCGGGACGCTGTACGTGTGGACGGAGGGTGACACGGACACTATCACGAGGCAGCTGCGCACCGCGGAAGGTGACCGTGACTGGGACGGCGGCGGCGGCAACAGCGGGCAGGGCAGCAACTTCTGGCACTACGAGAACCTGACGTCCGGCACCTACTACTTTTCCGTTGAAGGATATTATTCGACTTCGACGGGCGACTACACCCTGCATGTGGACTTCGTGGCATGCGAGATCGACAATCTGTCCAGCAGGCAGAGATGTGTGCGTGTGCAGTCAGCGAGCACGCCTCAACAAGACGAACGACCCGTCACGAATTCCGTGACGAGCGATCATTCCATCCACTTTCAATAAGGTGAATCTTCCAATGAAATATTGCATTCGCAAAACGATCATGGCCAGCGCCGCCGCGGCCGCACTCCTGGCAATCGTCGGCTGCGAGACGACCGCGCCGGCACCGGCAGTGCCGAGGATCGCGCCTGATTTCGACTACACGCCAGTCGAAGTGGCGACGGGCGACGTGGACATCACCTTGGCCGTGGTCGGTTCCTCGGTCGAGACGACAGTGCCCGTGTTCAAGGACTTCGCCAAGAACATGGCTCAAGACTTCTTGGAACTGCTGTCGGCCATCGGCTATCGCACCCGTGGGCCATATGTGTCGTACGACGAAATGACCTTCCCCGACAAGGAAGCGAGCGATCTGATTTTGTCGGCCGACTATGATTTTGACCATGACACCTTGTCGCTCACAGCCACTGAAGCGCCCACGTTGGCCAGCGCGATCAGAGACCTTGGCGTTATCCTTGGAACGCGATCATCGGCGTCGTCGAGCACGCCCCGCAACTGCACGTACTCCGGCCCCATCACAGTCGCCTCGCGCGTGACGCTCGTCTTGTATGAGAGCCTTTCACGGGAGCGCATGTGGACGAAGAGTCTGAATCTTGAGCCAATAGAAGCGACTTTGGAGGGCACCTACGCGTTTCCGTGCGAGGCGCCTCCCAGCCTCGCCCAGATCCTTGTCGAGGAAGATCAGTTCTACACCGATCTCGGCAAGCAGATGGAAGCGCAGTATCAGGACGCGCTGCGGACGACGCACGCGCATCTTGACCCGCGGGAGGTGGCAAGGATATCCAAGCAGGCCGACCCCCTTCGGGAGCGCAAGCGTTACTAAAAGCTCGCCTCAAGTTTTAGGGCCGAATAAATGAAGACAATCGGAAACGTAATTTGGCTGGTGTTTGGCGGCTGGATAGTCGGTCTCGCGTATCTTGCGGGCACGGTTATATTCTTTCCGCTTGCCTGGTATCTCAGCCCATTCATCGGCTACGCATTCTGGCCGTTCGGCAGGCGGGCGGTGCGGCTGACTCGGATCAATCAGTACAAAGCCGATAAAGGATTGTCTGATGACTTGGACAACGCGCCGAATGCCGCCACGAATCTCCGCGGGGTTCTGGGGATAGTCTGGGCATTGACCTTCGGCTGGGTCATGTCGCTTGGCTGCATTGTGTTTGCGCTGTTTCAAATCCCGCTGTTCGCAACGCTCATCTTGGTTCCAGTGGCCATTGCCAACATGGGCGGCTGGCTGAAGCTCGCCAAGGTGTCCTTGAATCCGTTCAGCTACCGCCCGATCGATTCGCACTTGGCGGATGAGATTGAAGCGCATGTCGCTCGTGGCAAGCTTTAGTTTCTAACTCTGAGATGCTCCCCAATTTTCGGACAGGTTGCCAAGGCGCGCGTTGCGCTTGAAGCGCTGAAGGAGGTCGACACGGTCCAAGGGATCGCGCAACGCAACGGGCTGCATCCGAACCAGGCAGGCGCGTGGAAGCGGCAGGCGGCGGATGGGGTCAAGGCGGCGTTCGAGAGCGGTTCGGGGAAGCGCGGCGATGATCACGAGGCGACGGTCTGGGAGTTGCATGCGAAGATCGGCGAGTTGACGATGGAGCGGGATTTTCTCTCAGAGGTTTGGGGAGATGAGCCGGTTGGCGCGTCTGGCGGCGGTGGGTGCCGTGAAAGGGCTTGGCATCGCGAGACAGTGTGCGCTGCCGGCCGGGGCGAAGATGTCGATGGACGGTCAGGTCTGGTACCTGGACAACATCTTCATCGAGCGGCTGTGGCGGTCGCTGAAGTACGAATGCGTGTGCCTGCACGAGCTTGAGGACGGTCGGCATGCGTGCGGGCTGCCTCGTCCCAATCATCTCGGGACACCGGAGCTTGCTGGCTGGCCATGACGTGCGCAAACTTCATTTTCTTCAGGGCGTTCATTCACCGGAGCACACCTTATTCCTGCCCTCGAACTGTCCAAGAAATGGGGAGCACCGCAAGATCTATAGCGCCTCCTTAATAGTTGCCATCTTGAGCGTCGTCAGACTCCCTGCTTTCAACCATTAGGGCGAGGTCACAGATGTGTCAAATAGAGCCGCCTTGAGCGTTTGCCGGGCAAAGCTCGGAAGTGATAGATTGCCCACATCGATCTCTGAGTTACCTTCAATGACTCCTTCACGTCTTTCGCGTAGGCAGTTCGCCACTGGGCTTGCCGCCGTTGCGCTCGGTGCGCCGCGCCTTGTTCGCGCTGGCAGCCGCCCGAGTGCCGACGTGCTGGTGCTCGGTGCCGGTCTTTCGGGACTGGCCGCTGCGCTGACCTTGAAGCGCGCCGGAGCCAGTGTCGTTGTGCTCGAAGCGCGCCCGAGGGTGGGTGGACGCACCTACACCTACAACGACCTGCCGGACAACCCGGAGGTCGGCGCTGTCGAGATCGGCGACTCGTACACGCGCACGCATGCTTGGGCAACTGAGTTCGGTCTCGAAATAGCGCCGTCGCAGTTCCCGCGCGGCCTCACCGTGCATGTTGGCGGCGTCACCATGGACGCATCGGAATGGGCGGAATCAGAAGTCAATCCTCTAGCCGACTCAGAACGCGGGATCGCGCCCAATCGTCTGCAGAGTCACTACTTGCGCCAGGATGTGCCGCTTGCACGCGCCGAGCTCTGGGATTCGCCTGATTCCGCTGCCATTGACGTGTCCATCAGCGATGCGCTGCGCGCGCGCGGAGCGTCCGAAGCCGCCATCGACCTCATCAACATTGCCGGCACGCATAATCACAGCGACCGCATGAGCGCCCTCATTCCTTGGCGCTCGGTGCGCATGTTCGAGACCGAGACCGGCGTTGGCCGATTGTCGGCTGGCACCGGTGAATTGCCGAAGGCGATGGCCACTGAACTTGACGCTACGGAACTGCGGCTGCAAGCGCCAGTGAGCGAAATCGAAGCGGGGAAGCAAGGCGTTCGCGTGCTGACGCAGTCGGGCGAATCCTTCCATGCCGCGCAGTGCGTTTGCACCCTGCCCTTGGGATGTTTGCGAAATGTGCGCGTGAAGGCGCCCCTGAGCACGGCGCAGCGCCAAGCCATTGATGCCATCGAATACACCAAAGCCAGCATTGCCCTGATCGATGCCGAACCGTTTTGGGAGGATGATGGTCTGGCGCCGAACATGTGGACGGATACGCCGCTTGAGCGCATCTTTCCGCGAACCAACCGGGCCACCGGCGAGATTGTCGGCCTCAAAGTGTTCGTGAACGGGGATGGCACGGATGCCGTTGATGCCCTGAGCGATCAAGCCTTTGCATCCATGGCGGTCGATACCATCAGGAAAATTCGCCCTGCCTCGCAAGGGACAAAACTTGAAGTCAAGTTTCGTCATAGCTGGGGCCGCGACCCCTTCGCCCGCGGCGGCTACACTGCTTGGTCGCCCGGCAAGGTGGCGGCCTTTCGCAGCGCGCTGCGTGAGCCCGTTCCGCGCCTGCATTTCGCGGGTGAGCACATGGCATTGGATGCGCCGGGCTTGGAAGGCGCGGTGCGATCAGGTGAACGCGCCGCCCGTGAGATACTTGGCGCTTGACACATTGAAACTTAAGGAATTGCCGATGAAGTTTACGATCCCCCTCATTCTCGCCATGCTCGTCTCAGGCGGGCTGTCCGCAGACATGCTTGACCCGCAGGACCCGCGCGATGCCCTCACCATACAGCGCAAGATCTTGTGCTCGACCGTTGACGGCGAGCCTTCCACCTTCTGGTGGGCCGGCGATGCCTTTTCAAGACGCCAAGGCGAGCGCGACAAGCTGCTTTTTCGCGTTGAAGGCATGAATATTCGCGCCTGCGTGACCGATAACCACCCCGAGCGCGGCCTCGGCTACCGCATGGTCTCGCGCGAACTTCTGATCTACCGCGATGTCGAGACCGGCGAGGCGATCACGACTTGGAAGAATCCTTGGAGCGGCGAAGTCGTCGATGTGCTGCATGTTGCCAACGATCCCGTCAACCACTCAGGATACGAGCGCAATCGCGACGGCAGCCCGTCCACATGGAGCGGCGTCATCACCGAAGGCCAGTGGCACATGAACATCACCGTGCCGCTCTTTTATCCGAACCCGCTCGCATCGGCCTATCAGAAGCAAATCGGCGGCACCTATCACGCCACCGAAATGTTCAATTTCCTCGGTAAAGTCGATGATCTGCTCGATCCTGACACCACGACGGCGGCAAGGCAGGTGGGCTGGGCGCGCGTCTCCGACTGGCTGCCTTGGATGAATATGCAGGGACGCGAAGGCATCATCTACATGCACACTGCCGGACTCAGGCTCTCATCGTGGGACGCCTTGCCGGAGCGCATGAAAGAGGAGATCGAGACCTACTATCCAGACTACAAGCGCCCGCCGCCGCTCGATGATGATCGCGTCAACGTGACAAGCTGGATGTACTATCAGCGCGTGACCGAAGGCACGGAAGTGGCGCCTGATCGGGGCGAATAGTCCTAGTGTCCTGTCCCATAAATAAGTGTGGGTTCAGCGCGCAGGAGAAGGGCTGTG